>JBDKLN010000168.1:0-10357 GCA_039806045.1 Pseudomonadota bacterium | reverse complement strand
GTCAGTGCGCCGCCTTCGCCTTTGGCCAGTCGGGCATCCGCTGCCTTGGCTTGCGCGAGTGTCCATTCCGGATTCAGGCCCGTATAGGCATTGAGGTCGCTGGCCGCGATGCGGTCCAGGTAGTGCTGCGCGATTTCGGTCGCGGAGGTTTGGCGGCTCTGGAGCTGGGCCGACAGTTGCTTGAGTGTTTGCATGGCGAGTGGCTGCATCGTGTACTGCGTAAGGGTGCGGCGATGGTTGCTGCGGTGTCCGGCGCGGTCTTGTCGCAGCGGCGCTTATTCGATGACCTTGGGCACCAGATACAGGCCGTCCTGCACCATCGGCGCCGGCTGCTGGTAGTCGTCGCGGCGGTTGGGCTCGCTGACCTGGTCGTCGCGCAGGCGCATGGCCAGGTCATCGCGCCAGGCGGCGACCGGGTGGGACAGCGGCGCGACACCGGCGGTGTCGACGGCCTTCATCTGCTCCACGAGGGCGAAGATGTCGTTCAGCTTGGCCAGTGCGTCGGCGGCCTGCTGGTCGGACAGGTCCAGCTGCGCCAGTTTTGACAGGCGTGCAATATCGGTAAGGGTCAGGGACATGGGGCGTTGCGGCGGCGGTGGCCGGGGTCAGGATTCTGAAAATGGCAAGTCAGGCAGATGCCGCGTTTTCGCCGGAGAAAAGTGCGTGAACGCTGCATTTTTGGGCTTTCTGGCGGCCAATTTGATGGGGATTATAAGGTAGAATGTCGGGTTAATGGCTGTAGTGGGACTCCGCTGCGCCCTGCGCTTTTCGTTGCGCCATCGGGCGTGATTCCGCGCCACTTTTGAAATTTCTGCCGCTGCGCGCACCGCAGCGGTGCTTCTGGGACAAGTTCATGTTTGCATTCCTGCGCAGCTATTTCTCCAACGATCTCGCGATTGATCTGGGTACGGCCAACACCCTGATCTACGTGCGCGGCCTCGGCATCGTGCTGGACGAACCGTCGGTCGTCGCTATCCGCCAGCAAGGCGGTCCGAACGCGAAGAAAAACATTCAGGCCGTCGGCAAAGAGGCCAAGCAGATGCTGGGCAAAGTGCCGGGCAACATCGAGGCGATTCGCCCGATGAAAGACGGCGTGATCGCCGACTTCACCGTCACCGAGCAGATGCTCAAGCAGTTCATCCGCATGGTGCACGACACCAAGCTGTTCAAGCCTTCGCCGCGCATCATCATTTGCGTGCCCTGCGGTTCGACCCAGGTTGAGCGCCGTGCGATCCGTGAATCGGCGCTGGGTGCCGGCGCGTCGCAAGTGTTCCTGATCGAAGAGCCGATGGCGGCGGCGATCGGCGCCGGCCTGCCGGTGTCGGAAGCGACGGGCTCGATGGTGGTCGACATCGGCGGTGGCACGACCGAGGTCGGCATCATCTCGCTGGGCGGCATGGTGTACAAGGGTTCGGTCCGCGTCGGCGGCGACAAGTTCGACGAAGCCATCGTCAACTACATCCGCCGCAACTACGGCATGCTGATCGGCGAACAGACCGCCGAGACCATCAAGAAGCAGATCGGTTCCGCCTTCCCGGGCACCGAAGTGCGCGAGATGGAAGTCAAGGGCCGCAACCTGTCCGAAGGCATCCCGCGCTCGTTCACGATCTCCAGCAACGAAGTGCTGGAAGCGCTGACCGATCCGCTCAACAGCATCGTGTCGGCCGTCAAGAATGCGCTCGAGCAGACGCCGCCGGAACTCGGCGCCGACATCGCCGAAAAGGGCATGATGCTGACCGGTGGTGGCGCGCTGCTGCGCGACCTCGATCGCCTGCTGATGGAAGAGACCGGCTTGCCGGTGCTCGTCGCCGAAGACCCGCTGACCTGCGTGGTGCGTGGTTCGGGCATGGCGCTCGAACGCATGGACAAACTGGGCTCGCTGTTCTCCTACGAGTAATGATCCGGGGCCGCGCGTCAGTGACTTCCCTGCGGCCCCCTGCACACTGCGCACCGACCCCGGTTGCGCGCACTGTCGCCGGCATCGTCCGGCACCGCCAAGGCTCTAGCGCTTCACCCTGATGGAATACAGTCCGCCGCCACTCTTCAAGCAAGGCGCGTCGGCGCGCGCCAAGATGCTGTTCTTCGCGCTCATCGCCGTGGGCCTGCTGACGGCCGATTCGCGCGTCAATGCGCTGGCCATGATCCGCCAGGCCGTCGGCGTCGCGCTCTACCCGTTGCAGGTGGTGGCGATGCTGCCGCGCGATGCCGTGTTCGCGACCTCCGATTACTTCACCTCGCTGTCCACGTTGAAGGAAGAGAACCGCCAGCTGCGCGAGCAGCAGGTGCTCAATGCGCAGCAAATTCAGCAAAGCCATCAGCTGCTGGCCGAGAACGCCTACCTGCGCAAGCTGCTCGAGTCGTCCGAACGGCTGCAGCTGAAGACGGTGATGAGCGAGATCCTCTATGACGCGCGTGATCCGTTCTCGCGCAAGGTGATCCTCGACCGCGGCGAGCGCCATGGCCTGAAGCCCGGCCAGCCCGTGATCGACGACCTCGGCGTCGTCGGCCAGGTGACGCGCGTGTTCCCGTTCACTGCCGAAGTCACGCTGCTGACCGACAAGGACCATGCGATCCCGGTGCAGGTGCTACGCAGCGGCGTGCGCTCGGTCGCGTATGGCCGCGGCCAGTCGGGCGTGCTCGAACTGCGCTTCATGGCATCGAATGCCGACATCCAGAAAGGCGACGTGGTGACGACCTCCGGCATCGACGGCGTCTACCCGGCCGGATTGGCGGTGGCCACCGTGGCCTCGGTCGAATCCAAGACGTCGGATGCGTTCGCGCGCATCCTGCTGCAGCCGACGGCCGGCGTGTCGCGCCACCGCCAATTGCTGGTGCTGATGTCGGATGCGTCGGCGCTGCCGCCGCCACCGCCGCCCGAGAACAACGAGCCTGATCCGCGCAACCGCCGCATGAAGAAGGAGTCGCAGGAATGATTGATCGCGACCACATCCTGTTGCCCGTCAATCCGGCCTTCATCGCGTTCAGCCTGGCGGCCGCCTTCCTGATGAACCTGCTGCCCTGGGGCAGCTGGGGCTGGGTGCCCGATTTCGTGGCAATGACGCTGGTGTTCTGGTCGATCTACCAGCCGCGCAAGGTCGGCATCGGCATCGCCTTCCTGATGGGCCTGGTGATGGACGTGCACAGCGCGTCGCTGCTGGGCGAGAACGCGCTCGCGTACACCCTGCTGTCGTACTTCGCGATCACTATCCATCGCCGCGTGCTGTGGTTCCGCCCGTCGGTGCAGGCCTTGCATGTGCTGCCGCTGCTGCTGGTGATGCAAGTGGTGCAGGTGCTGATACAGCTGGCCGTCAGCGGCAAGATGCCGGGCCTGCTGTACTTCGTGCAGAGCTTCGTTTCCACGCTGCTGTGGCCGCTGGTCTGCTGGCTGCTGCTGGCGCCGCAGCGCCGCGCGGTCGACCACGACGAAACGCGTCCGATCTGACGCGCACCTTTCATACGTAGCACCCGGGGACTGGTCACGTGACCGAGATCAAAGACACAGAACGCGAGTTACAGCTGTTCCGCCTGCGCCTGTCCGTGGCCGGTCTCGTGGTCTTCATCTGCTTCGGCCTGCTGATGCTGCGCTTTGTCTGGCTGCAGGCGGTCCGCCACAGCGAGTATTTCGAGCGCGCCGAGAGCAACCGCATTTCGGTGGTGCCGGCCGTGCCCAACCGCGGCCTGATCATCGATCGCAACGGCGTGGTCCTCGCGCGCAACTTCTCCGCGTACACGCTGGAAATCACGCCGTCCAAAATCACGCGCCCGATCGACACCGTGATCGACGAGCTGTCGCAGCTGGTCGACATCCAGACGCGCGACCGCAAGCGCTTCCGTCGCCTGCTCGAAGAATCGAAGACCTTCGAGAGCTTGCCGATCCGTACCCGCCTGACCGACGAAGAAGTCGCGCGCTTTGCCGCGCAGCGCTACCGTTTCCCCGGCGTGGATATCCAGGCGCGTCTGTTCCGTCAGTACCCGCTGGGCCAGACCGCTTCGCACATGATCGGCTACATCGGCCGCGTCAATAAAAAGGAAGCGGAACGCCTCGAGGAAAGCGAAGACGCGGCCAACTACCGTGGCACCGAGTACATCGGCAAGGAAGGCCTCGAGAAGAGCTACGAGCGCGAGCTGCACGGCATCACCGGCTACGACGAGATCGAAGTGTCGGCCGGCGGCCGCGCAAACCGAACGCTGTCACGCCATTCGCCGACCCCGGGCAACAACCTGATCCTGTCGGTCGATATCGAGCTGCAGAAAATTATCGAGAAAGCCTTCGGCGACCGCCGTGGCGCCTTGGTCGCGATCGAGCCCGAGACCGGCGACATCCTCGCCTATGTGTCGATGCCGACCTTCGACCCCAACCTGTTTGTTGAAGGCATCGACGCGAAGAGCTGGGAAGATCTCAACACCTCGCTCGACAAGCCGCTGCTGAACCGCCCGCTGATTGGCAGCTATCCGCCGGGCTCGACCTTCAAGCCCTACATGGCGCTGGCGTCGCTGGAGCTGGGCAAGCGCACGCCGGAGATGGCGATCTCGGACCCGGGCTACTTCTGGTTCGGCAACAACAAATTCCGCGACGACAAGGAAGGCGGGCATGGCCGCGTGGACATGTACAAATCCATCGTTCAGTCATGTAACACCTACTACTACAACCTCGCCAACGACCTCGGCATCGACGCAATCCACGATTTCATGAAGCCGTTCGGCTTCGGCCAGATCACCGGCATCGACCTCGACAACGAGCGGCGCGGCGTGCTGCCGTCGCCGGCATGGAAGAAGAACACCTTCAAGCGTCCCGAACTGCAGAAATGGTATGCGGGCGAAACCATTTCGGTCGGCATCGGCCAGGGCTACAACTCGTTCACGCCGCTGCAGCTGGCGCATGCGGTGTCCAACCTCGCCAACAACGGCGTGGTGATGAAGCCGCACCTGGTGAAATCGGTCGAGGATGCGACCACCAAGGCGCGCAGCCTGACGGTGCCCAAGGAAAGCTACCGGATACCGCTGAAGCCCGAGAACATCGAAGTCATCAAGAACGCCATGATCGGCGTCACCAAGGAAGGCACGTCGGCGCGCTCGTTCGCGAATGCGCCTTACGTCTCCGGCGGCAAGACCGGTACCGCGCAGGCGGCGGCGATGAGCCGCACCGTCAAATACGATGCCAGCAAGATCGCCGAGCGCTTGCGCGACCACTCGCTGTACGTCGCCTTCGCGCCCGCCGACAAACCGAAGATTGCGCTGGCCGTGATCGTCGAGAACGCCGGCTTCGGCGCGGCGGCGGCGGCACCGATTGCGCGTCTGGCGATCGATTACTACCTGCTGGGCAAGCGTCCGGACGAACCGGTGGCCAAGGTCGAAGGCAGCATCAATGGCCAGAACGGCCCGACACCGGCGACCGCGCCTGATCTGGTGAAGCCGGCCACGCCTGCGACACCGGCCTCCGCCCCTGCGGTGGCTCCCGCCGCGCCTGCCTTGCCAGCCAAGCCCGGCGCCGCTGCTGCCGTGCCGGCACCTGCGACCGCGCCTGCCGCGCCGGCCAAACCCGCTGCCGCCCCGACAGCTCCGGCACTGGCACCCGCGCCCGCCGGCCCGGCCAAACCGGCGACAGTGCCAGCTCCGACCGTTGCCCCGGTCGCCACGCCCAAGCCCGCACCGGCATCTGCTGCGCCAGCATCGGCGCCTGGCAGCGCCAAGCCGCCCGCAGGCACGGCACCCTCGGCACCTGTTAACCCGCCTGCCACGCCGAATGCAGCGACACCGGCCGCATCCCATGCCCCGGCGTCCAGGACAACGCCCACGGCGGCATCGACATCCGCCACGCCTGTGTCGCCGGCTTCTGCACCGGCGGCGGCGAAGGCGACCGGTACAGCCTTACCCGCGAAAGCAACGGCGGCCGCTGCGCCTGCAGCCCCTGCGACTGCAAAGCCGGCACCTCAGCCCGTACCGCCGCCTGCACCTGCACCCGCCAAGCCCGCTGCAGCCAATGCGCAATCGACGCGTGCCACGAACGTCAGCAAGCCGGCCGCCGGTACGCGCAGCGATGACAGGAGCGAACCATGATGTCCCTCGGTGACGGCAACCGTACTCATTTGCTGGAATCACTGCGCCGGCGTTTCTTCATCTTCGATCGCTCGCTGACGATCATCCTCGGCCTGATCCTGCTGTTGGGTTGTCTCGCCGTGTCGTCGGCGGCGATGGACTTTCCGGGCCGCTTCGAGGGCCACCTGCGCAACATCCTGATCGGCATCATCGTGATGTGGTTCGCGGCGATGATCCCGCCGCAAAAGCTGATGCGCTTCGCGCTGCCGATCTACATGTTCGGCATGGCGCTGCTGGTCGGCGTCGCCTTGTTCGGCCTGGTGAAGAATGGTGCGCGTCGCTGGATCAACATCGGCGTCGTGATCCAGCCGTCCGAGATCATGAAGCTGGCACTGCCGCTGACACTCGCGTGGTATTTCCAGAAGCGCGAGGGCATGATCCGCTGGCGCGATTTCGGCGTGGCCGGTTTGCTGGTCATGATGCCGGTCGCCCTGATCCTGCGCCAGCCTGACCTCGGCACCGCGATGCTGGTGGTGTCGTCCGGCTTCTTCGTGATCTTCCTTGCCGGTCTGTCGTGGCGACTGATTGTCGGCATCGGCGTCGCCGGCCTCGCCAGCCTGCCGCTGGTGTGGTCGATGCTGCATGACTACCAGCGCAACCGCATCATGACCCTGATCGACCCGACATCGGATCCGCTCGGCAAAGGCTTCCACATCATCCAGTCCACCATTGCGATCGGGTCCGGTGGCCTGATCGGCAAGGGCTGGCTCAACGGTTCGCAGGCCCACCTCGAATTCATCCCCGAGCGCACGACGGACTTCATCTTCGCGGTCTTCTCCGAAGAATTCGGCCTGCTGGGAAATGGCGTGCTGCTGGTGTTGTACCTGCTGTTGATCGGCCGTGGCCTGATCATCGCCGCCAACGCGCCAACCCTGTTCTCTCGTCTGCTGGCCGGCGCGCTGACGCTCGCCATCTTCACCTATGTGTTCGTCAACATGGGCATGGTCAGCGGTATCCTGCCGGTGGTGGGCGTGCCCCTGCCTTTCGTCAGCTATGGCGGCACCGCGTTCGTCACCTTGTCGCTGGGGGTGGGCACGCTGATGAGCATCCAGCGGCATCGCAAACTGGTCCAGACCTGACCCCGGGGGAGCATTGGCTAACGCTGTGGCAAATGTGGCGGCAGGCGGCATCGCGCGACGGCTGTGGCGGGGCTGGCCACTGGCCTTTGCCTTGCTGCTGTCGGCCTGCACCACGGTCGACTTGCATCAGCAGAGCCCCGCCCCGGTCGCAAAGCCGGCGCGCGGCCCGCAGCCTGCGGCAAGCACGGCGCCGGGCGAACCGGCAACGCCTGTCCCTGTCCCTGCGCCATCGGCCGCGAAAAAGCCCGGCGGCTACTACCAGGATGACGGCCCGGCCGACAAAGTTCCCGAAGGCTTGCTCGAGACGCCGGATGCCGAGCCCAAGGTTGAACCGATCGCGAAAGGGCCGAGCAAGCCCTATACCGTCTTCGACCAGACCTATGTGCCGATCACGGATAACCGTCCGTTCGTGCAGCGCGGCGTCGGCAGCTGGTATGGCAAAAAATTCCACGGACAAAAAACCTCGTCCGGTGAGATTTACGACATGTTCAAGATGACGGCCGCGCATCCGACGCTGCCCATCCCGTCGTACGCGCGCGTGACCAACCTGCGCAATGGCAAGCAAGTGATCGTGCGCGTGAATGACCGCGGGCCTTTCCATTCGCAGCGCATCATCGATTTGTCTTACACGGCGGCGCTGAAGCTCGACTACATTCGCGGCGGCAGCGCCGAGCTCGAGGTCGAGCGCCTGCTGCCCGAAGAGATCGCACGCCTTCAGGCCTCCCGGCGCGGCAAGCCTTCCGCACCGGCCGATGCCGACAACGACGCGATCGGCAAGCTGGCGGGCAACCCGTCGCAGCCGCCGGTCAATGCGGGTACGGGAGGCTATTTCCTGCAGTTCGGCGCGTATTCGCAAGAGCAGAATGCGCATGCGATGCGCGAGCGCCTGATGGCCGGCTGGCCGTCCGGGATGCCGCAACCGATGGTGGTGCAGAGCCAGGGCTTGTACCGCCTGCACGCCGGGCCCTTCGAGAGCCGCGAGCTGGCGAGCAATGCGGCACGCCAGCTGAAATCATCGTCGCAGATACAGACGACGGTCGTGCAGCGCTAAGCACCGAGCGTGTTCAGCTTTCTTGCTGCGATATCTGCAGCGCCAGCGTGTAGAGCGCGTTCTTTTTCAAGCCGGTAATTTTCGCGGCGAGCGCGGCGGCCTGGCTGACAGTGCATGCTTCCAGCAGGATCGCAAGCAGCTTCCTGGCCTCGTCCATGCCGTCATCGTCCTTCGCAGGCGCGGCCTCGATCAGCAGCACGAATTCGCCGCGCTGGTGATTCGGGTCCGCCGTGATCCATGCACGGGCTTCGCCCAGCTTGCAACGATGCAGCTGCTCGAACAGTTTCGACAGTTCGCGCGCGATCAGTACGCGCCGGCCAGGGCCGAACGCGCGCTCACAGGCTGCCAGCGTGTCGGCGATGCGATGCGGCGCTTCATAGAACACCAGCGTGGCGGTCGTTGATGCGAGCGTCGCCAATAAGGCATCGCGCTGTTTGTCCTTCGACGGCAAAAAACCGATGAAGCGGAATTCGTCGGCCGACAGGCCCGAGGCCGACAAGGCGGCAATCGCCGCCGATGGCCCGGCAATCGGCACCACCGTCAGCCCCGCTTCGATCACGGCATCGACGATGCGCGCCCCGGGGTCGGACACGGCCGGTGTGCCTGCATCGGATACCAGCGCAATGCGTTCGCCAGCCCGAAGTCGCTCAACGATTTTTTGTGCGACCTCGCGCTCATTGTGTTGATGGGCGGCGAACATGGCTTTGTCCAGTCCGTAGCGGGACAGCAGCTGGCCGGTGTTGCGCGTATCTTCACACGCAACCGCATCTACGAGGGCAAGTACCTTCAATGCGCGCACCGTGATGTCTGCCAGGTTCCCGATCGGCGTGGCCACTACATACAATGCGCCGCCTGGAAACTGCTGGCGCGTAAGCTCATCGGCCAGCGATGCGAGGCTGTCGGAAAAATTCGACGCGGAGGAAATCATGAAGTCAGTGGCGGTAGGGAGCGAGGTCAGGAGCCGGGTCGGGACGATGAGGCCTGCCTCCGGCATGTCATGCGCAGGTCATCAGGCTATTGTACAAAACTGCTTGCGGCCGGCATGACGCGTCCAAGTACCACGGTCCTGGGACGTGCGGCAGAAGACCGTGCGCTGGCCTGGCTGCAGAAGCAAGGGCTGGTACTGGTCGAGCGCAATGTGCGCAGCCGGCGTGGCGAGATCGACCTTGTGATGCGCGACGGGGACGTGCTGGTGTTTGTCGAGGTCAGGCAGCGCCGCAGCACATCACATGGCGGTGCGGCCGCCAGCATCGGCCCCGCCAAGCAGGCGCGGCTATGGCATGCCGCCGAGCTTTATCTGATGCGGCAAGGATGTGCGAAGGCTTGCCGGTTTGACGCAGTGTGCATCGACGGCGAATCCCTGCAGTGGCTCAAGCACATCTTGTTGCGCCAGACGTAAGCCGTGGCCGGCGGCACCACGGCCGAGGCTTTATAATTCGACATCATGAACAGGCAACTTTTCCTCGACCATTTCAACGAGAGCGCAGAGCTGAAGATGCAGGCGGCATCGCAGCTGGCACAACCGATTGCGCAGGCCGTCGACCTGATGTTTGGCGCCCTGTCGAATGGCAACCGCATCCTTGCCTGCGGCAATGGCGGTTCGGCCGCCGATTGCCAGCATTTCGCCTCCGAGCTGGTCGGCCGGTTCGAGCGCGAGCGCCTGCCGCTGCCGGCGATGTCGCTGGTCACGGATTCATCGATCCTGACCTCGGTCGGCAATGACTATGGCTTCACGGAGATCTTTGCCAAGCAAGTGCAGGCCTTCGGCCAGGCCGGCGATGTGTTGCTGGCGATCTCGACGTCGGGTAATTCACCCAATGTGATCGCGGCCATCGATTCGGCGCTCGAACGCGACATGCGCGTCGTCGCGCTGACCGGCAAAGGCGGCGGCCAGATCGCGCAGAGGCTGACCGACGCCGATGTGCATATCTGCGTGCCGCATGACCGCACGGCGCGCATCCAGGAAGTTCATCTATTGATTGTTCACTGTTTGTGCGACGGCATCGATGTCGCACTTTTTGGAGGAGATGCCGAATGAAAACTGCAATCACTCATGTTGCCCACACCGTCATGCATGCGCGTCGTCCGCTGGCGGCCCTCGTTTTGGGCACGATGCTGGCCACCAGCCTGC
>JBDKLN010000167.1:0-3172 GCA_039806045.1 Pseudomonadota bacterium | reverse complement strand
CCTCGATCGAACAAAAGCTGTCCAGGCTGGCCGACATCGACGACAAGCTCAAGCCGGTGCTGGAAGCGCTGGAGCCGGCGCGCATACAGCTGCAGGAAGCGGTGTATGCGCTGCATGATTATCTGGGTCGCATCGAACTCGACCCCGAGCGCCTGCGCGCGGTGGAATCGCGCATGGAAGCGCTGCATTCGGCCGCACGCAAATTCCATGTGATGCCGGACGACTTGCCACAGGAATTCCTGTCGCTGTCCGAGCGCCTGCAGCAACTGGCCGATGCCACCGACCTCGACGCGATGCGCGAGCAGGAAGCGAAATTGTTCGATGCGTACAAGGCGATGGCGGCCAAATTGTCGAAGGCGCGGGCGAAGGCGGCCAAGTCGCTGTCGACCGCCGTCACGGCCGCGATGCAGGACTTGTCGATGGCCGGCGGTCGCTTCGAAATCGCGCTGCACGCGGCCGATCCTGCTGCGCATGGCATCGAACAGGTCGAATTCCTGGTTGCCGGCCATGCCGGCACCACGCCGCGTTCGCTGGCCAAGGTCGCGTCGGGCGGCGAACTGGCGCGTATCGCGCTGGCCATCTCCGTAATCGCGTCCAGCGCCACGGCGACGCCGACGCTGATTTTCGATGAGGTCGACAGTGGCATCGGCGGCGGCGTGGCCGAAGTGGTCGGCCGCCTGCTCAGGAAGCTCGGGCAAGACCGTCAGGTGCTGTGCGTGACCCACCTGCCGCAGGTGGCCAGCCAGGCCACCCAGCATTTCCAGGTCAGCAAGGGCACGATCGCCGACGGCCGCACCGTGTCGCGCATAGCGCCGCTGGGGGCGTCCGAGCGCGTCGAAGAAATTGCGCGTATGCTCGGCGGCCTCGAAATTACGGCGATCACGCGCAAGCACGCGCGCGAATTGCTCGCTTCCTGAATTTTCGGAATCCTGAAAGGCAGAACACGATGGGCTTCAACAAGGAACCCGGATACCGCCACGGCATGGTCAGCCAGACCGCCGTCGTGCTGGCCAACCTCGGCACGCCGGATGCGCCGACCCCGGCCGCGGTCCGCACTTACCTGAAACAATTCCTGTCCGACCAGCGCGTGGTCGAGATTCCGCGTGCGGTCTGGTGGTTCATCCTGAACGGCATCATCCTGCCGCTGCGTTCGCGGCAGTCGGCGCACAAATACGCATCGATCTGGACGCCGCAAGGCTCGCCGCTGAAGGTGCATACCGAACAGCAGGCGCAGGCACTGCAGCAGTTGCTGAACGAGCGCGGCCATGCGGTGCGCGTCGTCTATGCGATGCGTTACGGGAACCCGAGCCTGCCCTCGGTGCTCGACCAGCTGAAGGCCGAAGGCTTCGATCGCATCCTGGTGTTGCCGGCGTATCCGCAGTACTCGGGCACGACCACGGCCTCGGTGTTCGACGACGTGTTTGCGCACCTGAGCAAGGTGCGCAATATTCCCGAGCTGCGACTGATCAAGCACTATCACGATGACGATGCGTACATCGCGGCGCTGGCTGCCAGCGTGCGTGCCCACTGGGCACAGCACGGCCGCCCGGACAAGCTGGTGATGAGCTTCCATGGCGTGCCCAAGCGCACGCTGCTGCTGGGCGATCCGTATCACTGCGAGTGCTACAAGACCGGCCGCTTGCTGGCCGAGAAGCTCGGCTTGCGCAAGGACGAATACCTGGTCACCTTCCAGTCGCGCTTCGGCAAGGCCGAATGGCTGCAGCCGTATACCGCGCCGACGCTGGAGAAACTGGCGAAGGAAGGCGTGGGCCGGGTCGACGTGATGTGCCCGGGCTTTACCTCCGATTGCCTCGAGACGCTGGAAGAGATCGCGATGGAAGCGAAGCAGGACTTCCTCGCCGCCGGCGGCAAGGCCTTCCACTACATTCCCTGCCTGAACAGCGACCCGCAATGGATCGCTGCGATGGCCGGGCTGGTCGAACAGCATGCGGCCGGCTGGCCGCTGTCGGGCAGCCCGGACGCCTTGGCCGCCGCCCGCGCGGCCGCCGACACCAGCCGCCGCGAGGCGCTGGCGCTGGGCGCAGCCGACTGAAAGCGTCGCGTGGGTTTGGCCGTCTGAGAGGCTGGATCCCGGCATTCGCCGGGATGACGTTTCGCAACGTCCAACCCTTGGCGGGTCATCCCGGCGCATGGTGGAGCTGGGGTTTCGGATCGCATGCGATCCGCCAGCGGAACGGTCGAGGCTTGCAAGCCGAGATGCGCGCTGCAAGGGGGGCCAGTGACTTTGCCTGCCTGAGGGTGTGGCAAAGCGTCCCCATTTTTTTGCGGACATTTCCTTGAAATCCTCCGCTTCATCCCCATATCTTGCGCATTGTTTCTGCAAGTCATTGAATTTTCTGGAGATTTTATGAGCCAAGGCGAGAATCGCCCGAACGAAGAAGCGCAGCAGGCAGCCGATGCGGCGGCGGCTGCTCAGGCGGCCAGCGCAGCCCCGGCGGCTGGCACGGACACCGGCGCTGCCGATGTTCAGTCCGAACTGGCCGCCCAGCTGGCCGAAGCGCAAGCCAAGCTGGCCGAGATGCAGGATGCCTTCCTGCGTGCCAAGGCCGATGCCGAAAACATCCGCCGCCGCGCTCAGGAAGACATTGCCAAGGCCCACAAGTTTGCGGTCGAGTCCTTCGCCGAAGCGATGCTGCCGGTCAGGGACAGCCTCGAGATGGCGCTGAAGGTCGAGACTCCGTCGATCGAGTCGCTGAAGGAAGGCGTGGACATGACGCTCAAGCAGCTGTCGTCGGCATTCGAAAAGAATCGTTTGCTGGAGGTGAACCCGCAGCAGGGCGAAAAGCTGGATCCGATGAAACACCAGGCGATCTCGATGGTCGCCGCACAGCAGGAAGCCAACACCATCGTCACTGTGCTGCAGAAGGGTTACATGATTTCCGACCGCCTGTTGCGGCCGGCGCTGGTCACGGTTTCCCAGTAAGGCAAGGCGGCAAGGCTGGCCGCCGGCTTGAAAAGCTGCCGCGCCGCCGCATATCGGTAACAGACACGCATCAAAGCAGTTGCAGGGTCCGCCCACCGGGTCCGGCATTGAACGAATTTTTCAGAATCAAGTGAAGAGGGAATACATCATGGGCAAGATGATCGGCATCGACCTGGGCACCACCAACTCCTGCGTCGCCATTATGGAAGGCGGCCAGCCCAAGGTCAT
>JBDKLN010000166.1:0-15214 GCA_039806045.1 Pseudomonadota bacterium | reverse complement strand
ACCTGAGGACAGCCCATGACGCCCGAAACCGTAATGACGCAAGGCCGACTGGCCATGGAAACGCTGCTGATGGTGGCCGGCCCGCTGTTGCTGGTGGCGCTCGCGATCGGCCTCGTGGTCAGCATTGTCCAGGCCGCGACCCAGATCAACGAAGCCACGCTGTCCTTCATTCCCAAGCTGGTCGGCATCATGCTGGCCCTTGTCATCGGCGGCCCGTGGATGCTGTCGGTGCTGCTGGACTTCATGCGCCGCACGCTGACCGGCATTCCGGCGCTGGTCGGCTGAAGCGCCCCTCACCTTGATCGCCATGTTGTCCGTCAGCAGCGTACAGCTCAATGCGTGGATGGTCATGCTGCTATGGCCGGCGGCGCGGATACTGGCGATGATCACGGTCGCGCCGCTGTTCGGGCACACGAGCGTGCCCGTCACGGTAAAGCTCGCGCTGGGCATGTTGCTGGCGACGGCGATTGCGCCCGGCCTGCCACCGATGCCCGAGGTGGCTCCCTTTTCCGGCGACGGATTACTGGTGCTGGTGCAGCAGATGCTGATCGGACTTGCGATCGGCTTCGCGATGCGGCTGGTGTTTGCATCGGTCGAGCTGGCGGGCGAGCTGGCCGCGCTCAGCATGGGCCTGTCCTTCTCCAGTTTCTTCGATCCGCTTAGCCAGGCGGAAACCGCTTCAGTCAGCCAGTTTTTTGGCTGGCTGGCGCTGATGGTGTTCATCGCATCCAACCTGCACCTGGCGATGCTGGCCACGCTGGCCAAGAGTTTCGTCGCGCTGCCCGTGTCGGCGGCGCCCATGGGCACCGCCCCTTTCCGCTTGCTGGCCTCGTATGGTTCGCACGTGTTTGCTTTGGGGCTGCAACTGGCGCTACCCGTCATTGCCGCGCTACTGGTGACCAACCTCGCGCTCGGCATCCTGAACAAGGCAGCACCGCAGCTGAACCTGTTCGGCATCGGCTTCCCGGTCACGCTGGGCGCAGGTTTCCTGATGATCGCTGTCGCGTTGCCCTATCTGTCGGCGCCCTTGCTGGCCGCGATGGAACATAGGCTCAGCCAGATCACGGCGGCACTGGCAGGTGCCGGCTGAACGGCTGCCGCGTTGCAGCGTCACTGCGTCCGTGCTGCACTACCGGCAAACCCGGGCAAACGACACGCCACACATGACCTGGAGTCGGAGAATCCGACGGCTTGGCGCAACCAGCGCCAGCACTCCCGGGGAGTGAACCATGTCCATACCACGCCATCATGTACGACCTGCCCCCCAGCCGGTGCTGCAGGAGATCAGCGCGCAGAACCTGGGCCCCCAGGTCGCCGGAACGAAGAAGCCTCCCGCCGCAACAGTCTCCGCAGCGACAGCGCCGCTGCATGTGGTCTACGTCAGCGGCGGCACCGATCTGACCGGCGTCATCAAGGCAGTGGAAGGCGCCATGGAGCGCCACGGATTACGTCATGCGTCTGTCGTTGCGGATGCCTCGTTGCAGGGCACCCCGACCGAACGCACGCAAGCTTTTCTGGAGCGCCTGCGCAGCCTGTTCGCCCGCGGCGAGATCGGGCCGGATACCCGCATCATCGTGCAACTGCATGGTGGCATGGAAGATGACGGTTACATGCTGGAGGCGACCGGGGTGCTCGACGCCTTGCGGTGGGATGAATTGCGCAACACGCTGCGGCATCCGACACAGGACAAGCATTGGAACGGGGATGTGATCGTCGGTTGTTGTGAGGCTGGCCTGATGGCCGACACTTTGCCGCATGACGAAGGCACATACATGCTGATGTCGGGTAAAAAATCCGTGTCAGCCACCGCACTGCGGCAAGAATACGAACTGCTGTTCGATTTCATCGGTGCCCACGTACGAAAAAAAAACCGGATGCCGAGCAGTGACAGCATTTGGAAGTTCCTGACCCAGGCCAGCGGAGAAAACCTGCGCCGTGTGGATGCACACGGCCTGCGCAAGGCCAAGGCAGGCGCCGCCCACGTCAGCAAGCTGGCGCCTGGCAAATCAGGCAAGCGTGCGCTGACGGCGGCGCAAGCACGACAGCCTGTCATGCAGTTCATTTCCAAGCTGTTGCACGGTAGTGCGCGCAGTGTGGCGGCGATAATAAATGCCCATCCGGCGCAGTTTTTTTCCAAGGACCCGACCCTGAAAATAGCACCGCCGCTGACCTGGATGATCAATGCCGAACGGGATATCGCGTCAAAGATATCGCTGTTGTTCGCAGCCGGCTACACCGACCTGCGGGTCGGTAACCAAACGATATTGCACGAGGCAGTACGTGAAGACAAGCGCGAGCTGCTGCAAGCCTTGTTGTCTCAGGATATTGATATCGATGCGCGTGACGATGCAGGATGCACTGCGCTGCATCTGGCGGCCAGACTGGGCAATGAGGCGATGGTTCGCATGTTGCTTGACCATGGTGCTGATGTGCGCGCCGTCGATCAATCCCATATGACGGCGGCACAGCACGCGGAAGTCAATGGCCAGCGCGAGATCGCCGATCGGCTGAAGCAACGGAGCTCGCTGCCCGATGAATCATTCAGCTCGTTTTCCAATGACGGTGACGACGGGTAAAACAATGTTGAAATCGCGCTGCCCCAGCCTGAAAATCAGAGCAATGAGAACAGTGCCAGCTGTGAGACCGCCTTGAAGGATTTCATCGCCGCTTCCAGCGTGGTTTGCTGCTGGCCGAAATGGCTGATGGCTTGGTTGTAATCGACATCTTGCAGCACCGACTTGGCCTGCGAGTATTCGATGTCGCGCGCGGAGCCGGCCGTGTCGAGTGCGTCAATTTCCTTTTGCTGCGCGCCGACAGTGGCGCGCGCCGACAGCACGCGATCGAGCAAGGTGGCTAGCGAATTGCCGGCCGCCGACGTGGCATTGGCCAGCGCCGTTTGCGCGCCCGGCGCGGCGGTCGATGACTTCAGTGCATCAGACCAGCTGCGCAGCGTGGTGAAAATGTCCTGCACCGTGCCCGGCGCGGCGGGAGTGCCGGTCTGGATGGCCTCGAACAATTGCTCGCCGCTGACCGAGGTGGTGACACGGCGGCTGACATCGACCTGCAGCATGCGCTGGCCGGCATCGCCCTGAAAACTGGCGCCGGTATGGGTCTTCACATAGGGAACGGTACCGGCCTGGAAGCCCGAGAACAGGTAATTGCCCATACTGTCCTTGCTGTTGGCCAGTGACAGCAGCTGGTCGAACTTGCTGTCGAGCTCGGTCGCGATGTAGCCGCGCTGCGTATCGTCGAGCGCGCCGTTGCCGGCCTGGACCATCAGGGTCTGCAGGTCTTGCGTCAGTTCGTCGAGGCCGGACAGCACCCCCTCCTGCTCGCGCAGCGCATTGCCGGCATTGATACGGTTGGTCGCGAATTGCTGGTTCATCGCCTGCCCCTGCTCGAGGTTCAGCACCTGCGATGCGCCGATGGGGTCGTCGGCCGGCGACAGGATGCGACGCCCGGTCGAGATCTGTTGCTGGGTTTTCACCAGCCCCGATTGCAGCTCGGTGATGCGCGACTGGCCGGCGGCGTACAAGGTGTTGGTGCTGATTCTCATGGTGGGTCTCGCCGGTATCTTCAGTGTCCGAGCTCAAGCAGGATGTCGAACAGTTGCCCGGCCGCCTGCATCAGTTTTCCGGCGGCCTGATAGGCCTGCTGGTATCGCATCATGTTGGCGGCTTCTTCATCGAGGTTGACGCCGGATTCGCCTTGCTGCGCGGTGACGGCCTGCGTGAAGAACGTCCCAGCGGCAGCGCTGGTGACTTCCAGCTCGCGCGTCTTGTTGCCGACATCGGCCACCAGCATCGCGTAGGCGCCCTGGAAGTGCGCGGTCTTGCCGCCGACCGTCATTGCGTTCTGCAAGTCGGCGATCAGCGCCACGTTGCGCGCATCGCCAACGCCGCCGGTATTGGCGGCGATGCTGAACTGGTCGCCATTCGACGGCGAGCCTGACAGCGTCACCTGCATGCCATTGAAGCTGTAGCTGGCATCGGCCACGAAGGGGATCGTCGCGCCGGCCGCATAGGTGGTGGACACGCCATTGGCCGTGACCGTCACCGGCACGGCCGGGAAGCCGGTGAGCGTGTGGCCGACGCTCGAAAACTGCAGCGCGACCGGCGTCGCGATATTCGCGGGAAGGAAAGTCGTATCGACCATGCCGGCGCTGATGGCGCCGGTGCCGGCATTGGTGGCCATGGCTTGCGCGCGAACCGGCGCTGCCGCGGCCAGCGCCGATACGTCCTTGATCATCACCTTCAGACCGCTGGCACCGCCTGCGGTCGGTCGCAGAAGGAATTCGTCGCCGGTGGCCGGCGTGCCCGACAGTGAAATGGTCAGGCCATCGACATCTTGCGGCAGACTCGCATAACTGAAATCCGTGTCATCGGACAGTCGTGTCACGTGGTAATGGCTGCCATCGAACTGCACGCGATAATCGCTGGCCGTCAGTTGAGAGCTGTCCTGGATGACCGCGCTGGCCTGACCCGTGCCGGTATTGTCGCGGCTGGCTGTCACCAGCGGCGTCGGCAGCCTGAACAAATCCGTGCCCATCATGCCGGTCGCGGTCTGGCCGAGACGATGCTGCGCGTTGACGCTGTCGCCCAGCACGATCGCGATGCGGCCCAGCGCATTCTGCGTCGGGTCCAGGGTCTGGGCGCGGAAGTCAAACAGGCCACCCAGCCGGCCGCCGGGCAGTGCGCCCTCGGCGAGGATCGTGGTTTTTCCCTTGGCGACATAAGCGACCATGGTACGGTTGCTGTCGGTGGGTGAGCTGGTCGCGGCCAGCGCATACGCCTTGTCGCCCACGACCAGCGGCTGACCATTGCCGATGAAGACATTGCTGCTGTTCCCTTGCGGGACCACGGTGACGCGCACTTCCTTGCCCAGCTCGGCGATCAACTGGTCGCGCTGGTCCATCAAGTCATTCGGCGGCCGGCCTTGCGCGGCCGTCGTCGCCTTCTCGATCGCCTCATTCAGGTTGCCGATCTGGCGTGCGTACGCATTGATGGAAGCGACGCTCGATTCGATCTGGCCATTGACCCCGGCGCGCATGTCGGCCAGCTGCGAGTCGAGGCCGTTGAAGCGCGCGGCCAGCGACTCGGACGACGACAGCATGGCTTGCCTCGACGCCGCGTCATTCGGCTGCGCCGCGAGGTTCTGCACGCTTTTAAAGAAATCCTGCAAGGCCGGCGACACGCCGGCCGACGGATCAGCCAGCAGGTTATCAATGCGCTGGATTTGCGCATAGTAGGTATCGAGGCTGCTCTTGTTGATTTGTGCCGACAGCACCTGGCCCGACAGGAATTCGCTGTAGACGCGCCGCACGCCGGTGACTTCGGTGCCCTTGCCGACGAAGCCATAGCCGCTGTTCTGGCCCGCGACCGCGCCCTGCTCGACGATCTGCCGCGTATAGCCCGGCGTGGCCGAGTTGGCAATGTTGTGGCCGGTAATGGCCAGGCCGACCTGCGCGGCTGCCAGCGCGCTCTGGCCGATGGAAAGTATGCTGGTCGTCATGTTGTGGCCTGCGCTGTCTTGTGCCGTGCTGCCCGTGGGGTGCGACGTGGTTGATTGACGTGCTCACACCGGTTACGGCCGGCGACGCGAAATGTTTAAGCCTGGCCGTCCTGGCGTCAGGCTTGGGTTCAGACGCGCGCGATCACGCGCGTCAGCTTCTGCGCATAGCGCGGGTCGGTGGCGTAGCCGGCCTTCTGCAATCCCTGCGCAAAGCCGCTGGCGTCTGCGGCCGATGCGACCACCTCGCGGTAGCGCGGGCTGTGGGTCAGGGTCTTGGCATAGTCGGCAAAGGCGTCGGCATAAGAGTCATACGCGCGGAAGCGCTCGACGCGCTTCTGCGGCAAGCCGTTCACGTATTCGGTGGTGGTCACATCGGTGACCTTGCCCTTCCAGTGGGTGCCGGCCTTGATGCCGAACACGTTGTGCGAGTTGCTGCCGTCGGCATTGCGGATCTCGCGCCGGCCCCAGCCGCTTTCGAGCGCGGCATGCGCGACCATGAAGCGCGAAGGGATGCCGGTGGCGGCGCTGACGGTTTCCGCATGCGCCATCAGCTTGTCGACGAAGCCGCGTTTGGCGGAGGGCTTGCCCGCTGCGTCGGCAGCCGAAGGCGATGGGACTCGGGCATCGGTCGGCACGGTCGATGTGGATGACGCAGACGACGCAGACGATGCCGGCGCCGCCGTGCGGTCCGTACCGGCTGCGGTCGCAACGCCCTTCGGCGACAGCTGCCGCACCAGCACATCGGCCAGGCCGATGCCGCGCGTGGCCAGCGCCTTCGCATATTGCTGGTCGAGCATGCCCTGCATCGTGCGTCCCTGCTCGCTGTCCATCAATCCCTCGGCCGGCATCGCATCGCGCATGCTCTTCATCACCATGTCGAGGAACAATGCCTCGAACTGGGTCGATGCCTTCCTCAGCGCTTCGGGCGAGTTGTCGTGCGCGGCCTCGCGCAGCCTTTGCAGGCCGGCCGCGTCGAACAGGCCGGCGCCGGCATTGAGGCCGGAACCCGATGCCGCATTCGGCGGCATTCCGGGCGACAGGTTCACGGCGGGATTCACGGCCATCGGCGCACCTCCGTCAAATGATCTCGAGTTCGGCGCGCAAGCTGCCGGCCGACTTCATCGCCTGCAGGATCACCAGCAGGTCTTGTGGGGTGACACCGACGGCGTTCAAGGCCTTCACCACATCGGCCAGATGGACGCCAGCCTGCAGCATCACCAGCTGCCCGCCGTCTTTCCTGATCGCGATATCAGCCTTCTCGGCGACCACGGTCTGGCCCTGCCCGAAGGGATTGGGCTGACTGATGACCGGGGTCGACGTGATCACGACCGACAGGTTGCCGTGCGCGATCGCGCAGGGCTCGAGCGTCACCGACTGGTTCATCACGATGGAACCGGTGCGCGCATTGACAATCACCCTGGCCGGCGCCCTCGCGGTACTGATGTCGAGTTCTTCCAGCGCCGCGAGGAAGGACACGCGCTGGCTTTCGCCGTCCGGCGCGCGCACCTTGATCACCCGGCCATTTTTGGCGCTGGCCATGCCTTCGCCGAAGGTGCGGTTGATCGCGCTGACCACACGCGCCGAATTGGCGAAATCGGTGGCCTTCAGTTCCAGCGTGATGGTGTCGGCAGTGCCGAGCGCAGTCGGCACTTCGCGCTCGACAGTCGCGCCGCCGCTGATGCGGCCGGCCAGCAGATGGTTGATCTGGGTCTTGCTGCCACCGGCCGACGCGCCGGCGCCGCCGACCAGCAGGTTGCCCTGTGCCATCGCATAAACACGATTGTCGGCGCCCTTCAACGGTGTCAGCAGCAGCGTGCCGCCGCGCAGGCTCTTGGCATTGCCGATGGAGGATACGGTAACGTCGATCTCCTGCCCCGGCTGCGCAAACGGCGGCAACACGGCCGTCACCATCACGGCGGCGACGTTTTTCAGTTGCAGTTGCTGGCCGGGCGGCAGGTTGACGCCCATTTGCGTGAGCATCGAGGCAATGCTCTGGACGGTGAACGGGGTCTGGGTGGTCTGGTCGCCGGTGCCGTCGAGACCGACCACGATGCCATAGCCGGACAGCTGGTTGTTACGCACGCCCTGGATCGATGCCAGGTCCTTCAGGCGTTCGGCCTGGGCATTCCAGGACATCAGGCCTGCGATCAGCAGGACGAGGTAGCGCACGACGAAGGCACGGCGCAGCGGATCGCCGAAGCGACGACCGATGCCACAGGCCACGGCGAGACTGAAGGAGCGGGTAAGAGAGCGCAGCATGGCCAACACCTGATCAGAGCGGCAGGATGGACAGGAAGAAGCGCGCCAGCGCCGACTGCAATGCCGAGCGGTCGAAGTTGGAATTGGTACGGTATTCGACGCGCATGTCGGCCACTGATGTCGACGACACCGTATTGGTGCTGCTGACATTGGCCGGATTGACGACGCCGGAGAAACGGATGAACTCGGTACTGCGGTCGAACGCGACCTGCTTTTCGCCGCGTACTCGCAGGTTCCCGTTAGTCAGCACTTCGACCACAGTCGCGGTCACGGTGCCGGTAAAGTTATTGGCCGCATTCGCGGCAGCCTTGTCGGCGTTGCTCAGCGCATTGGTGGCTTCGATATCCAGATTCACGAAGTTGGCGCCGTGCAGGATGTCAGCCTTGCCATCCTTGCTCGACGAACTGGCGACGTTCTTGCCGGCACTGGTCTTTTCGGCGATGTTAATGATCAGCGAGTCGCCGACCAATCGCGCACGTCGGTCCTCGAACATCGGCCTGAAATTGTCAGCCGCATAAATGGCACCATTCAGTGCCGGCGTCAGCGCCGCCTGCGACGGTGCCTGCGCCTGTTTGGACGGCGCGGGTTCGACAATGGAATCGGGTGTCACGCTGGCGCAACCGGCGACCAGTGCCACCAGCGTCGCCAGCGCGCCGCAGCCGATGGAGGTCAGCAGCACGCGCGTGGCGATCGATGCCAGCGTGCGCGCTTCGGGATGATGGGGAACAGGGACATGTGCCGCTTGCGCGGCATTCGTGCTCAGGCCGGCCATGTGGGCGTTCCTTACAGCTGACCCAGACGCTGCAGCATCTGGTCGGCGCTGTTAATCGCCTTGCTATTGATTTCGTACGCACGCTGGGTCTGGATCATGTTGACCAATTCTTCGACCACGTTCACGTTCGAGGTTTCGACATAGCCCTGCATCAGCACGCCGCTGCCATTGGTGCCCGCGGTGACGGCATTCGGCGCGCCGGAGGCCGGCGTTTCCGCATACAGGTTCTCGCCCTTGCTTTCAAGGCCGGCAGGGTTCGCGAATTGCGCGAGCTGGACGCTGCCGACCTGCGTGTGCTGGGATGCGCCCGCAGCCTTGATTGAAATGGTGCCATCGCTGCCGATCGTCATGTCGGTGGCATTGGCCGGCACGGTGACGGCCGGCTGGATCGGATAGCCGCTGGAAGTCACCAGCTGGCCTTCGGCATTCAACTGCAGTGATCCATCGCGGGTGTAGCCGGTGCTGCCATCGGGCAGCAGCACCTGGAAGAAGCCCTGCCCCTGGATGGCGACATCCTTCGGGTTGCTGGTCTGTTGCAGGTTGCCCTGCGTGAAGAGGCGCTCGGTGGCGACCGGGCGCACGCCGGTGCCGAGCTGCATGCCAGAAGCCACTTGCGTCTGTTGCGAGGACTGCGCGCCGGCGGCGCGTGTGGTCTGGTACATCAGGTCCTCGAACACGGCACGCGAGCGCTTGAAGCCGCTGGTGCCGACGTTGGCGAGGTTGTTGGAGATGACATCGAGCTGCGCCTGTTGCGCGCTCAATCCGGTCTTCGCAATCCACAGGGATTTCATCATGGCGGGGCTCCTTTACATGCTGCCTGTGGAAATTGTGCGATCGGTGTCAGGGATTCATTGAGAGGATCTGACTGGCTTTTGCCTCGTTGCTCTCGGCGTTTTTCATCAGGCTCATCTGGAGGTCGAACGCGCGCGACAAGGTGATCAAATTCACCATCGCATCGACGGCATTGACGTTGCTGCCCTCGAGGCTGCCGGGCGCCAGCCTGACCATCGCATCGGCGTCGGGCGTGTCGCCGGACTTCATGCGGAACAGGCCGTCGTCACCGCGCTCGAGGTCTGTGACGGGGGGATTCACCAGGCGAATGCGGCCGACCGCCGTTGATACCCCGCGCGCATCCATCACGCTGATCGTGCCGTCGGGTGCGATCGACGGCTTGCCCTCGGGCGGCAAGGTGATCGGGCCGCCGTCACCGGCCACGGCCAGCCCACCCTGCCCGACCAGCACGCCGCTGTCGTTCACGCTGAGATTGCCGGCCCGGCTGTAGACCTCGCTGCCATCCTCGGCCTGGAGCCCGATCCAGCCCATGCCCTTGATCGCCACGTCGAGTGGATTGCCAGTCGCCTGCACCACGCCTTGCGAATGGTCACTGCCGGTGGTGGCGTCGAGCACGAAAGCGCGTGTCGGCAGCCCCTGCCCTTCGATCGGCACCGAGCGGAAGCTGTCGAGCTGCGCGCGAAAGCCGGTGGTGCCGAGGTTGGCGAGGTTGTGGGCGGTGTTGGATTGCTGTTCCATCACCTGCTTGGCGCCGCTCATGGCGACATAGATCATGCGGTCCATCGCGCTACTCCCGACGTGGCGTCAGCTCATCAACGCAGGTTGACCAGGGTCTGCATCACCTGGTCCTGGGTCTTGATGGTCTGCGCGTTGGCCTGGTAGTTGCGCTGCGCGGTGATCATGTTGACCAGCTCGGCCGTCAGGTCGACGTTGGAATCCTCGACGGCATTCGACTGCAGCGCGCCGAGGTTGCCGGATTCAGGTGCGCCCACCATCGGGCTGCCGGACTCGGCGGTTTCGGTCCACAGGTTGCCGCCCATCGGCTTGAGCCCATTCGGGTTCGCGAATGCGGCCAGCACCACCTGTCCCAGCACGGCCGACTGGCCATTGGTGTAGCGGCCGGTCACGGTGCCGTCAGGGCCGACGCCGAAGCCGGACAGGCGGCCCGAGGTATAGCCATCCTGGTCGAGCTTGTTGACCGAGAAGGTCGAGCCGAACTGCGTGGTGTTGGTGAAGTCGACGCCGACGGTGAGCACGGGCGTCGCGCCGGTCGTCACCGGTATCGAGGCATTGATCGGCAATGCAGCCTGGCTGGCGGCGGTCAGTGCGCCATCGGTGCCGAAGGCGAGGCTGCCGATCGCAGCGCCGCCATTGAGCAGGCTCTGGTCGGCTGCCGCATACACGTCCCAGGCGCCGGCGCCGGTCTTCACGTAGAAGGTTTGCAGCACGTGGGCGTTTCCGAGTGAATCGTAGACCGACACCGAGGTCGCATTGTTATAGGTGGTCGGGTCGTTGATGTCGAACGGCGTGGTGACGGGCACGCTCTGGCGCGAATCAAGGTTGAGCACCGCATCGACGGTCGACGTCAGTTGCGGCGGCAAGTCCGAGGTGCGGATATTGATGTCGGCCGGCGCACCGGTCGACAGGATGCCGCGGCTGTCGGCCACATAGCCGGTCAGGCGCGAGCCGGATGCGTTGACGATGTAGCCGGATTTATCGAGCTGGAACTGCCCATTGCGCGCATAGCTGATGGTGCCGTTGGTGCTCATGCGGAAGAAGCCGCCGCCATTGATCGCCATGTCGAGCGGGTTGTTGGATGCGGTCACATTCCCCTGCGTGAACTGCTGGACGACCTCCGATAGCTGGGTGCCGATACCGATCTGCGAGGTGCCGCTGCCGGACAGCGAAGCGGCATACACGTCGGTGAAAATCGCCTGCGATTGCTTGAAGCCGACGGTATTGGCGTTGGCGACGTTGTTGCCGATGGCCTCGAGGCTTTTCGACGAGGCCGACAGGCCGGAAAGTCCTTGTTGAAAGCTCATGGTCTGCTCCCTGAAAAATGAATTGCGTGGCTTGGGTAAGGTGCGGGCGCTCAGGCCCGGCTGGCGTTGGAGGTCATGCTCAGAGGATCTGGCGCACGTCGTTCATGGACACGGGGCCGGTGCGGCCGGACAAGTTCAGCTTCGCGCCGCCGCCGCCGGTGGAAACGCTGATGACCTCGCCAAAGCCGAGCGCAGTGGCCGGCACTATTTGTCCGCCACGGGTGGCCGACACCTGCACCTGGTAGCTGCCGTCGGGGGCGGTGGTGCCGGCCGCTGTCTTGCCATCCCAGGTCAGCGCAACCGCGCCTTCGGCATGCGCACCGAGGTCGAGCACGCGCACCGGATTGCCGGCGCCGTCGGTAATGGTCACCTGCACCGAGTCGGACGGGCCCGACAGTTCGGCGCCGAACACGGCCTTGCCGCCCGACAGCGCGAGCGAGGCGCCCGGCACCAGCACGCCGTGGCCGATCATGTTCGCTGCCTGCAACGATTGCGCGGCCTGCGTCGAGGCCATCATCGCCTGCATGGTGTTGTTGAGCTTGTCGATGCCGGTCACGGTCGACAGCTGCGCCAGCTGCGATGTGACTTGCGCATTGTCGAGCGGGTTCAGCGGGTCCTGGTTCTTCATCTGCGTGACCAGCAGGGTCATGAAGCGGTCCTGCGCGGCATCGGTCTCGCTGGCCGCGCTCGCCTTGGGGTTCATGGCGGCCAGCAGTTCATTCGATGCGACGTTCGGTACGTTGGCGACGGTGGCCATGGAGACTCCTTATCCTTGCCGCGAGTTGGGTACGCGGTCGTGAGAGGTGCGCTAAATTTTTTCAACCGGATGTCGTTACTGGCCTATCGTCAGCGTTTTTTGCAACAGCGACTTGGCGGCATTCAGGGTCTCGACGTTGTTCTGGTAAGCGCGCGATGCGGAGATCATGTTCACCATCTCCTCGACCGGATTCACGTTGGGCATCGCGACATAGCCCTGCTCATTGGCCAGCGGATGCTTGGGGTCGTACATCATGCGCGGCGGGTTGGGATCGTCGACCACTTGCGTGACGGCGACGCCGGTGCTGCCCGCGTTGTCCACGGGCTGTGCGGCGAACACGACTTGCTTGGCCCGATAGGTCTGGCCATCAGGGCCGGTGGCGCTCTCGGCGTTGGCGATGTTGCTGGCGACGGTGTTCAGGCGCTGGCTCTGCGCGGCCATGCCGGACGCGGCGACATTGAAAATGGAAAAGAGCGACATGGTCATTGCCCCGTGATGACGGCCAGCAGGTTCTTCAGCTTGCCGTTGACGGCACTGATACTGGCTTCGTAGCGCACGGCGTTGTCGGCGAATTGGGCGCGTTCGGCATCGAGCTCGACGGTGTTGCCATCGATGCTGTCCTGCCGCGGCGTGCGATACAGCTGTTCGGCGCCCGAGGCGGTGCGGCCCGACGCGCTGGCGCCGGCGGCTGATGCATTGAGATGCGCAGGATGCGAAGCCGACAAGGCGGCCGCGAGCGCGCCCGAGGTCGATGCCACCTGCGCTGCACCGGCACCGGTCACTGCCATGCCGCCGCCCAGTGCGTGGGTCAGCGCCTGCCTGAAATCGATGTCGCGCGCCTTGTAATTCGGGGTGTCAGCATTCGCGATGTTGGAGGCCAGCAGCTGCTGGCGTTCCGCGCGCAGCGCCAGCGCGCTCTGGTGAAAGCGGAATTCGCTGTCTATCCTGTCCGTCATGGCACCTTCCTTTTCTACGGGTGCATGCGCACCGATGGAAAGGATGATAGGAAGGCATATCAGCGCAGCATCGTTCGATCAGGGCCGCGAATCCGCTTCTGCTTTGGCAATCGCGGACCAGCGGTTCACGGCACTATCCTCATGCGCCGACGTCCCGGCCGGAGTACGCCACGATGAACATCCCTCACCTCGCCTCGAAAGCCGCAACGCCCCTGCGGCGGGCGCTTGCCATTTGCTTCACGCTGGTACTCGCGGTATGGACGTCGCTGGGCGCGGCTCATGCGCAGCATGTCTCGCGGCAGGATGTGGCGGCACTCAAGTCCCTGGCGGAATCCTTCCTGCTGGCGCAGGCCGCGAATTTCCCCGGTACCGCGAGCGTGACGCTGAAGGAACCGGACCCGCGGCTGAACCTGGCCGCCTGTCCCGCACCCGAGGCGTGGATGCCGCAAGGCTCGAAAGCGCTGGGCAAGACCTCGGTCGGCATACGCTGCGCGCAGCCGGCCTGGCGCGTGCTGCTGCCGGCGACTGTCAGCGTGATGACGAATTACGTCGCCAGCGCCGCGCCGCTGGGACAAGGACAGAAACTGGGAGCGAATGACCTCGTGCTGCGCCAGGCCGACCTCGCCACCCTGCCGGCCGGCGTGCTGACCGATCCCGCGCAGGCACAAGGCCGTACGCTGCAGATGCCGCTGGCCGCCGGCATGCCGGTTTCACGCTCACACCTGAAGAGCCAGCCAGTGGTGCAGCAAGGCCAGCCGGTGAGGCTGGTCGCCAGCGGCAATGGTTTCTCGGTGTCCGGCGAAGGCCGGGCGCTGACCAGCGGTGCCGAAGGTGATCTGGTACAGGCACGCACCGCCAGCGGCCAGCAGGTGGCTGGCGTGGCGCAGGCGGACGGCGTATTGTCCGTCCGCTATTGATGATTCGCTATTGGCGACTTGCCATCGACGAACGGTATGCGCGCCGCCAGGATGGCTAAACATTTGAAAAACCCAGCCGTTACCTGAATCAACCAGAGCTCCCAATGAGGAAACCGCGATGAAAATCGATGATTCAAACAACAAGCTGCCCCCGGTCACCGTGCCGGCCGGCAAAGCGGCCAAGACCGGCCAGACGGCTACGCTCAAGCATGCGGAATCGGACAAGGTCAGCCTGTCCGGCACTGCCAAGGCGGCGTCAGCCAGGGATGCGCCGATCGACGTCGCCAAAGTCGAGCGGGTTCGCGACGAAATCGCGCGCGGTGCATTCCAGATCGATCCCGACCGCATCGCCGGCGACATGATTGCCGGCGCCCGCGAATTGATGGCGCAGAAGCGCTGAATTGACTACAGGAGTATCCATGTCGCCAGCCTGCCAACTCGATGCCGAAACTTCGACCCTGCGCTCGCTGCTGGCCGTGCTGCGGCAAGAGCAGACCCTGCTCACCAGCGGCGACGTGGAGGCCCATGCCTGTCTGCTGGAAGGCAAGGCAAACCATGTCGCCGAACTGTCGCGGCTGGCGGACGAGCGCCATCGCGCATTGGGCAAGCTGGGCTTCCCGGCCAGCGAACATGGCATGCAGCACTGGCTCGCGCTGTCGCCCGACTGCACGCGTGCCGAATGGGAATCGCTGATGTCGCTGGCGCGCGCGGCGCATGAGGCCAATCGCGTGAACGGATTGTTGCTGGGCCAGCTGCAGTCGCGCAACCGACAGGCACTGGCCGCACTCGGTTTGGGCGCACCCTCCGGTCTGTATGGCGCATCGGGCCAGGCTGATCTTGCGCTGCAGGCGGCACGCCCTGCGCGCGTGACCGGCTGACGCAAGGCACACTTTCTCCGCCGCTTGACCCGCGCCGGCCTCCGACATCGACAGATAAGCCACAATCCTGCCGCCTCTGGCCGCAATCGGCCCGATGCGCCGGCCCCCAAAGTCAGCTTTACCGCTGATGCCCGTCTTTTCCTTCATTGTCGCGCCACTGCGCCGCCCTCACCGTACCTGAGCATAGGCTGCGCGAAGAAGGAGTCACGTGGCCGACAATTACGACAGCCCTTGGAAGGAAGCAATCAGCAGCTGCCTGCCTGAATTCATCGCTTTCCATTTCCCTGACGTGCATGCGCAAATCGACTGGACGAAGCCGGTCGATTTTCT
>JBDKLN010000165.1:0-5575 GCA_039806045.1 Pseudomonadota bacterium | reverse complement strand
ACCGCCGTCGCGCTGGTGGCGGGCGGATTCGGCGTCTGCGTGACCACGGCGTCGTCGGCCAGCTTGCGCCTGCCGGGCGTGGTGTACCGTCCCCTTGTCAGTAACCATCTGCGTGAAATCGCGTTGAGCTGCCTGTATCGGCAGTCTGATCATTCGCCGCTGTTGGCGGCCTTCGTTGCTGTGGTGCGCGAGTTCGCACCGGTCGTGCGTGCGACTGCGAGGCGCAGGTAAATCTTCGAAGACGCCGGGCCCCGGCGTTCGCCGGGGCGACGGCATGGCAGGATCGTCAGCCAGGCGTGCCGCCTGGCGGAGCGACTTCCCTGCGACCGTCATCCCGGCGCATGCCGGGATCCCGTGGCGTGCTGCTTTACCCGCAGATCAGGTGTAGACATCCGTGAACGACGGGGTCACTTCACCGGTGTGGTAGAAGATGCCGGTCCACAGCTTGTCTTCGGTCCAGGTCGTGACCGGACGATCGCGCATGGCCAGGTAGCCGAGGCCTGCGAAGGTCTCGTTGCGGTTGCCGCTCGGGTCGAAGAAATAGATCGTCTCGCCGCGGGTGACGCCATGGCGCGTCGGTGCGACGTCGATCTTGACTTTTTTCTTCGACATCACGTCCGCTGCCTTCAGCACGTCATGCCACGAGTCGAGGAAGAACGACACATGGTGCAGGCCCGACTTCGGCGCGCCGACGAAGGCGATGTCGTGCGGGGTGTTGGTGCAGGTCATGAAGGCCGCTGCCTGGATCGCGCCGCCCGGGCCGACGCAGATCTGCTCGACGAGGAAGAAGTCGAGGCATTCCTTGAAGAACGCGACGTTGTCGACGACGGTGTTGACGCCGGTCTCCGGATTCATCTCGCACATCAGCAGGCAGTGGTCGAGCCAGTGCGCGCCGGCGCCGGTGATGTTGTCCGGCCACGGATCCGGGTTGGTGGTGCCGACTTCGGTGCCGACATATTCCTTTTGTGCATACAGGCGCATCTCATGGCCGCTCGGCAGCTTGAACTGCAGCATGCGGCCGGTCGCCGGCAGCGAACCTTCCGGCAGCTCGGTCACCTTGATGCCATACGCTTCGATCTTGGCCTTCAGCTCGGTCAGGTCGCTATCCTTTTCGCACTTGTAGGCGACATGGTTCATGCCGGCCTGGTCGGACGGGGTCAGGATGATCGAGTAACGATCCCACTCGTCCCAGCACTTCAGATAGACATTCCCCGCCTTGTCTTCCATCGTTACCTTCATGCCCAGCACTTCCGTGTAGTGTTTCACGGCGGCCGGCACGTCCATGACTTTCAGGCTAGCATGCCCGATACGCATCACACCCATCGCTATCTCCTTATTTTGATGTTGCAGGTGGGGCGACCTGCCCTGCGAACCCCTTGTTAAACGGTTTGGCCATCTTGCCTGCCACTTCCAGGCTGACCTCGGCGGTCGGCCCCACCCGGCAGGCGAGGGTGTATCCCTGTGCTTCCTCTTCAGCGGTCACGTGCGCGCGGCTGATCGGGCCCAGCGCTTCGGTCTTGCCGGTGATGACTTTGACCTTGCAGACGCCACAGCCACCGTTCACGCAGCCGACGGGTATACCTTTGCGGCCGAGGCGCATCATGCCTTGCAGCAGGCTCTGGCCGATGGCGCACGGATAGCATTCGCCGGTTTGCGGAATGCTGACTTGGACCTTGGGACGGAAATCGAACATGGTCGTCCTCGTGGGCTTACACGCGCTTGAACAGCGCGCTGCGCGGTTTCGATGCATCGGCGGCGGTGATGAACTTCTCCGCGTAGATGTCGCGCTCGTACAGGCGGCCCTGCATCAGCGTGCCGAGGCAGGCTTCGATCATCGCCGGCGGGCCGCACAGGTAAGCCTTGTGGCCGGAGAAGTCGCCGTTGAAATGCTGCTGCGCGGCTTCATGCACGAAACCCTTGAAGCCGTCGAAGCCGGCGGCGTCGTCCGACAGTGCGGGCACATAGCTGAAATTCGGATGGGCGGCGGCCAGTGCCTTGAATTCGTCGTCGTAATACAGCTCGGCCTTGTTGCGCTGGCCGTAAATCAGCGTAATCGGATGCTGGCAGCCGGCTGCCAGCAGGTCGAGGATCATCGAGCGCGGGCTCGACAGGCCGGAACCGCCGGCCATGAAGATCATCGGTGCTTCCAGCGAGGTACGCACGAAGAAGCGACCATACGGACCGGTGATGTGCAGCTGATCGCCCACCTTCAGTTGTTCATGCAGGTAGGCCGTGCCGGCACCGCCCGGGATGATGCGGACATTGATTTCCAGCTCGCCGGTGCGCGCGATCTCTTCGGGAGAATTCGCGATCGAGAAAGGACGGTCGCCTTCGATACCGGGCAGCGAGATCTGCACATACTGGCCGGCCTGAAAATCGATGGGCTGGTCGAGCTTGAGCCAGATCGCCTTGATGGTCGGCGTCAGCGTCTCGATGCGGCTGACGGTGGTGTTGAAATCGGCGATCGGGATGATGCGTGCATCCGGCTCTTCGTCGATGTCGGCTTCGATGCCGACATCGCTGACCAGGGTCGCGCAGCAGGCAAGTGTCTTGCCTTCGTCGCGCTCGAAGTCCATCAGTGCGAACGGGTTGGCGACCCCGTGATCGACTTCGCCTTCGGTGACCTGCACCTTGCAGGTGCCGCACAGGCCGTGGCCGCACGCATGCGGAATATAGATGCCCTGGCGCAGCGCGGCGTCGAGGATGGTCTGGCCGTCTTCGACGTCGATGGTCGCGCCTAGCGGTTCAATGGTGAGTTGCTGGGACATGATGTTTCGGTTTCGTTGGCGTTAACGAGGGTCGACCCTTGCATGCTGTGGTCCGGGCTCAGAAGCCCGAGCCGCCTTCCTTGATCGTTGAGCGTATGCCTTCCAGCGCCGGCGTACGGAAAGTCACCACGGCCTTGTGGCCCAGGCCGTGGTGTTCCAGCGATTTGCCGACATCCGGAATGAAGCGCTTGCCCGAGCTGAACCACAGCGTGCGCTTCCAGTCGATGTCTTCGAACTCCGGATGCTCGCCATACAGCTCAGGCAGCACTTCCATGATCACCGCGCCGAAAGGCAAGGTGCGCGGCACCGGAATGCAGAACGGCGCCGCGAACATCAGGTGGTTTTCCCAGCACAGGTAGAGCAGCTGCTTGCCGTGGAACTTCTCGACGGCATCCTGCTGCAGCACCGGGTAGTCACCGATGTGGACCATCATGTCCTTGCTTGCCATGGCGCTTACTCCTCGTGGCCCTGCGGTTTCATGCGGCCACTCCATGCGCGGAAGTGTTTGCGGTCGTCGCTGTTGGCGAAATCACCGTTGTCTTCGCCGGCGTGCACGTCGTAGTAGCGCATCACCTCACGGACCGGGCTGTCGCCGGGCGAGGCCGGATTGATATCGTCCGGATAGCACGTGCCCTGGTAGATCTGGTGCACCGGCAGCCAGGACTGCATGTACTTCTTCGGCTCATGCTCGAAGATTTCGCAGCAATGGTCAGAGCAGAAGTGATACTTCTGGCCTGCGTGATCGAGCTCGCGCATGCTGATCTTGGTCGGGTCGCCCGGCTCGGTGAACATGACCGGCACCTGGCAGACCTGGCACAGCATCGGCAGCACCTGGTTGTACCAGCGACCTTCCTTGCCCTCGGCCTGCGCGGCCCAGTGCTCGAGGCGCGGACGGTAGTAGCGGTCGAAGCTGTTCGGGTACTTCGACGCCAGCCAGTCCATTTCGTCGGAACTCGGCACCCAGGTGTGGAAGGCCGCCGCATGGCCGTACTGGTAGAACGTGGCCCAGGCCTGGTGGCTGATGTGGTCCTTGCCTTCGCAGGCATCGTCCCAGCCCTTGGGCTTGCGGATGCCGTAGCGTGCGAGGTCGGCAAACAGCGCGCCGCCGTTTTCCTCGGCGTACATCTCCCAGGCTTCCTTCCAGCTCATCACCCGCTTCGGCAGCATGTAATCCTGCATCATCGCGACCAGGGTCAGCAGGCGGTAGCCGCGCCAGAACCACTTGTCCATCCAGCGCTGCACGATGGGTACGTTGGCCGGGTCCTGCTCGAGCATGAACTTGATGCACTCGATGCCCAGCGTCATGTGGCGCGACTCATCCGATTGCGCGGAGAAGCCGAAGGTCACGGTCGACAGGTCGCCGTTATGCGCTGCGCCCGACATGAAGGGCACGAACAGCAGGTTGGTCAGCACGTACTCGAACGAGAAGCTGACCGCGGTCAGGAATTCGAACGGGCCGCCGGCGAACGCGTCTTCGAAGAAGCTCTTCGGCACCGACAGGTACCAGACGTTGTCGAACCAGTGCACCGAGTTGTGCATGCCGTTGTAGTACTTGTTGTAGTGCGAGATCGCATGGGTCTCGGTCTGGCAGTGGCGCAGCTCATCGACCGCCTGCATCTGCGCAGCGACACGGGCGCCGGCACCGGTGAACTGACGACCGGCATGGGCGAAGCCACGGTGCGCGTAGTACTCGAGCGGGGTCACGCCCTGGATGAACAGCTTCAGCGCGTTGATGTAGCGCGCATCGGTGACGCCGAGTTCGCCATGGTTCTGCGCGAAGGCCTCGATCACCGCGTACAACTTGCGTTCCTTTTCGCCCTGATACTTCCAGTAGGCTTCCATCGTCAGGCGGAACGGGTCTTCCCACTTGTCCCAGTCATGGACCTTGATGCCTTCGTACTTATCGTACGGGAAGACCTTGTCCATCGGCTGGTAGGTGGTGTCCCAGTGCAGGCCGCGGGTCATCGCCGCATAGCGCTCTTTGAGGCCCAGTTTCTTCTTGACGACTCGTGTATCCATTTCTGTATCTCCGCAAAGTCTGGTTTTGTTGTTGTTGTTATCGGGTTGGGGGAACGAACAACATTTGCTGCCAATGTGCTGCTGGTGGGTGCTGCGATGATGCTTTTTCCAGTTCGGTGCGGCCCCGGCTTACAGGCCCACCGCCTCCTTGCTGCTGACCGGGAAGTACGCGCGGTGCAGGATCTCCGGATCCTCGCGCAGCTTGCCCGGCTCGCCGTCATACGAAACAGTGCCACGCGACATCACGTACACATGGTGCGCGAGCGCCAGCGCCAGCTGCGTGAACTGCTCGATCAGGAGCACGCCAATGCCGCTGGCGGCGATCTTGCGAATGATCGGCACCAGACGCGCGACGATGGTCGGCGCGAGGCCGAACGACAATTCATCGATCACCAGGAAGCGCGGCTCGACCATCAGCGCCTGCGCAATCGCGACCATCTGCTGCTGGCCGCCGGACAGGTCGCCGGCCGCCTGCGGCAGCTTTTCTTTCAGTTCGGGGAACAGCGCCAGCACGCGATCGATCGAGGCTGCCGTTTCGCCGCGCGACAGGCCGCCGGCAGCGACCAGCAGGTTGTCGCGCACGGTCAGTTCGCGCAGCACCTGGTGGCCTTCGGGCACGGTGCCGATGCCGGCGCGACGGATCTCGTCGGGCTCGAGGCCCACGAGGTCTTTGCCATCCAGCCAGATCTCGCCGAACACCGGTTCGACCACGCCCGCGATACCCAGCACGGTGCTGGTCTTGCCGGCGCCATTGGCACCGGCCAGCGCCGTGATCTTGCCCGGCGCGA
>JBDKLN010000164.1:0-13919 GCA_039806045.1 Pseudomonadota bacterium | reverse complement strand
AAGGCGCGCGCGTGCTGGAAGACCGGGATGGCAGCCTGACAGCCGAGGGTGCGCTCGAGCGGGAGCGGCAATTTTCGCCGGCGGCCAGCGTCGGCGCGCCGAGGGCCGGTAGCCATTACTGGGTCTTGACCGAACTCGACAGCCGGCTCGACGCCGATCGGGAGCTGCGCGTGGAAGCGCCCGGATGGTACGAGACATTCAATGTCGTCGTCGATGGCAGCGGCCGGCGCCAAAGCCTGCGTCCGGCTGCGGCCATGTGGGTGCCGGTGGCACCGCTGATGCGCACCGACCCCTATGTGACGCCAGGCAGCACCGCTTCCAGCCAATGGCCGGTGTTCACGCTGCGCCGGGGCGACAAACTGCAGGTGCTGACGCACCTGGTCCCGAACGTGAACATGCAGCCGTCAGCCGTGAGGGTGCAATTCATCGACCATGCCCGTTATCTTGAACTGCGCCGTTACGGCCTGCACATCGAGGGCATCCTGACCGGCGTGCTGTGCGCGCTGGTTGTCTTTGGCTGGGCGTCCGCCTACCACAACCGCGACCGCACCAGCGTCGCCTATGCGATCTGGATCATGTTCGCCCTGCTGTCGTCGACCAGCCTGGCGGTTCACGATGGCGAGCGGCTCTATGAGTTTTACCTTGATATGGGCACCGGGCACGTTGGCAATGTCAGCTATGCCCAAATGCTGCTGACGTCGCTGGCCTATTGCCAGTCGATGGGCTATGTGATCTTTGCCCGCAACTTCCTCGAATTGAAGTCGCGCATGCCGCGCGCCTTTGCGCTGACGAACGTCTACCTCGTGTTCACGCTGTGTCACTTGTTCGTCGTTTTCTTCGTCGACCACGGGCTGGGCGTGAAGGGGCTGTGGCTGCCGCTGTGGGGCGCGATCATCAGCACCCTGAGCATGATCTATGGTTGCGCCTACCTGCGTTACCGGCAGGGACTGCGCGTCGCGAAGTTCTTCATGCTGGCGATGATCCCTTACATCATCTTCCGCTTCATCTTCTTCCTCGGCCTGATCAATGTGCCGTCGCCGTTCACCTTGCTGCCCAAGACCGGCTTCGGCTTCTTCATCCAGAACCCGAACACGGCGCAAGCCATCGGCGTCTGCTGTGAAGCGCTGATCATGGCGCTGGCCGTGTTCAGCAAGAACCGCTGGCTGCAGCAAGAGCTGAAGGAAAACATCCAGGCCCAGGCCGAGCTGATGCAGAACCAGAACCAGATGCTGGAAGCGACCGTGGCCGAACGCACGCGCGAACTGGCCGCCAGCATGGCCAAGGTCGAGCAGCAGCATGAACTGGTGGTCGATTCCATCCGCTACGCCAGCCGCCTGCAGAAGGCGCAGCTACCGCGCGCGCAGCGGCTTGACGGACAGTTCGCGTCCATCCATGCAATCTGGGAGCCGCGCGACACCATAGGCGGCGATGTCTGGTGGGCTTCGCTGCCGGATGCGCAGGGGCGGGTCGTGCTCGCGCTGGCCGACAGCACCGGCCACGGCGTTCCGGGCGCGATGCTGTCGGTGCTGATCTCGACCTCGCTGGAAAGAATGTTCGCGACCGACCCCGACCTTGACCCGTCGGCAGCGCTGATGCAGCTGGACCGCGCGCTGCGCATCGGCCTCAATCAGGACAGCGTGCATGCCGAGAGCGACGATGGATGCGATGCCGCCATGGTGCGGGTGGACAAGCGGCATCGCGTGCTGGAATTCGCCGGCGCCAAGCTCGGCCTGCTGCACCTGTGGCCGGACGGACGCGTCGATCGCCTGCAGCCTTCACGCGTGTCACTCGGCTACCAGCAAGCACCGGCCGAAGCGCCGGCGCTGCAGCGCATCGCGTATGCGAGCGGCAGCACCTTCGTGATCGTGTCCGACGGCTTTACCGACCAGATCGGCGGCGACGGATCTTCACGCCGCGCGTATGGCTACCGGCGGCTGGTGGCGTTGTTGCAGGCCTGCCGCGGCGACAGCGCCGAGGCCATTGCGCGTCGCATGCGAGAGAGCCTGGGGCAGTGGCAGGGCAGCGAGCTGCGGCGCGATGACGTGACCGCGATCGTGTTCGCCTTTGACTGAGCGCCCGCAATCGTCGGGCATGGCCCGGCGTGACTGTCACGCATCGTCGGCACGGCGGGCTCGGCTATGATGCGTACATGATCGCGCTGCTCGAAGCCCATCGCTCGGGTCTGCTGGCCCGTTCCCAGTGGTGGCCCAATATCGTCGCCGGCCTCGTGGTCGGCGTGGTCGCGCTGCCGCTGGCGATGGCGTTCGCCATCGCATCCGGCGCACGGCCGGAACAGGGCATCTATACCGCCATCATCGGCGGCGGCCTGATCTCGGTGCTGGGTGGCAGCCGCGTGCAGATCGCCGGACCCACAGGCGCCTTCATCGCCATCCTCGCGGGCATCACCGCCCGTTACGGCATCGGCGGCCTGCAGGTCGCCACGCTGATGGCCGGCCTGATGCTGATGCTGATGGGCATGGCGCGCATGGGCGGCGTGATCCGCTTCATACCGGCACCCGTCATCGTCGGTTTCACGGCCGGCATCGGCGTCATCATCTTCGTCGGGCAGTGGAGCGATTTCCTTGGCCTGCCGCGTCCCTACGGCGAACATTTCCATGAAAAGTTCTGGCACCTGCTGCAAGCGCTGCCGGACACGCAACTGCCGACGCTGGCACTGGGCGTCATCGGGCTGGCGCTGGTGGTGTTTGCATCGCGCCTGCGCTGGCTGGCCCGCATCCCTGCGCCGCTGGTGGCGATGGTGGTCGTGACGCTGCTGCAGCTGGCGCTGAAACTGCCGGGCGTGGCCACCATAGGCTCGGCGTTTGGCGGCATACCGACCGGCCTGCCAGCGTTTGCCTGGCCCGAGCTGTCCTTGTCGCAGACGCTGGCGCTGATCGGCCCGGCCTTCACGATTGCAATGCTGGGTGCGATCGAAGCCTTGCTATCGGCCGTCGTTGCCGATGGCATGGCGGGCACGCGCCACGATGCCAACCAGGAGCTGGTCGGGCAGGGCATCGCGAACATCATCACGCCGCTGTTCGGCGGGTTTGCGGCGACCGGCGCGATCGCCCGTACAGCCACCAACATCCGTTATGGCGCTACCAGCCCGCTGTCGGGCATTGTGCATGCGCTGCTGCTGATCGCCGTGTTGCTGTATCTGGCACCGCTGGCCTCGGATATTCCGCTGGCGGTGCTGTCGGCCATCCTGTTCGTGGTTGCATGGAACATGAGCGAGGCCCGGCACTTTGCGCATCTGCTGAAGACGGCACCCAGGGCGGATCGCGCGATCCTGCTGATCACCTTCCTGCTGACCGTCTTCGCCGATCTGGTGGTGGCCGTCAACGTCGGCGTGATCCTCGCCATCCTGCATTTCCTGCGCCGCATGGCTGAAGCCGTCGAGACCCAGCCGGTGGGCGAGGAAGCGTTGCGCAAAGAACTGGCCGACCAGGGCTTGCTTCCGCTGCCGCCGGGACTCATGGTCTACGAGATCGCCGGGCCGATGTTCTTCGGCGCGGTCGAGAACTTCGAGCGCGCGCTGGTGCATACGCATCTTGAGCCCAAGGCGCTCGTCATCCGTCTGCGGCACGTGCCCTTCATGGACATCACCGGCATACAGACGCTGCAGGAAGTGATGGCCAAGTTGGAGAAGCGCGGCATAAAGGTGGTGCTGTGCGAGGCCAATGAACGGGTGAAAGCCAAGCTGCTGCGCGCGGGTGTCATTGGCGACAGCGCCGGCGATGGCGCTGCGCATGGGGAAGCCGAGGTCGCGCAGGAAGTGTTGGTTGACGGTCTCCCGGTCGCGCTAAGGCGCTGCATGCGCGCCCTGGCTTGAGCGCGGCAATGCCGTCGCCGGCTCGCGGCACGGCTTGCGGAGGGCGCTCGTCGCCGTGCCAGATGACTTCGCGCAGGGTCGTCCGCGTGGCGCATGTCGTGTCGCACAAATCCTGCGTCAATCATTATCAATTCAATAAATTGATCTTTGCGCCACATTTTTGCGCCGCGTAAAATTTACTCCAAGGAAATCAATGGGTTAGTTCGGTGGTCGGGAAAGGTTGTTTCAAGGGGCATAACGGTAATTTTATTTGTGCGACGCAATAATAATTGTTGACAGCGGTGTTTCGTTAGGTAAAATCACGTTATTGCATTGCACAAACCCCTAGCGAATGCACAACCTGGAGAAAAGCATGAACATGAATTTCAATGTTGACCAGCTGTCGAAAGCCACCAAGACCCAGATCGAAAGCCAACTGCAAGCCGTGTCGGGCCTGACCGAGCAAGCACTGCATACCGTTGCTGGCCTGGTTGAACTGAACATTGCTACCGTCAAGGCATCGCTGGAAGACGTGGCGGCCGTGACCCAGGAAGTGCTGTCCGCCAAGGATCCGCAAGCTGCGCTGGCTGTACTGCAGTCGCACGCCCAGCCGACCGCTGACAAGGCCGCTTCGTATGCCCGCCATGTGGCTGCCATCGCTTCGAAGGCACAGGCTGACCTGGCTGAAGTCGCCAAGGCACGTGCTGCCGAGACCAGCGCCCACGTCAACTCGCTGATCGGCGACCTGACCAAGGCAGCTCCGGCCGGTACCGAATCCTACGTCGACGCATTCAAGCAAGGCGTGGCCAACGCCAACGCCGCGTACGAGCAGTTCATCAAGGTCGCTCAGTCGTCGTATGACAAGTACCAGGAACAGCTGCACGAGATGAGCGGCCAGTTCGCGCCGGTCGCCAAGACCGTTGCCAAGGCCAAGAAAGTCGCTGCCTGATCCATCAGCCCCGGCTGACAGAAAAGGACTGCGCTGCAGTCCTTTTTTTTCGTCTTTTGCCCGGGGGCTTCATCGTTTTCCATTCAATGGCAAAATTCCGTCTGACTGACTTGCCCGGCCACCACGTCGGACAAGCCTGATTTGCGAAGACTGTGACTGCCGAGGGGACCGATGAAGCGCCTGTTGCTGTTGATATGTCTGCTGTTGGCTTCTCATGCCCATGCCGAGAACTGGTCGCGATACGCGGGCAGCCGCGACGCGACGCTGTACTACGATACCGTGCGCCGTGTGGTCATGAGCGGCATGGCCATCGTCTGGGACCTGCATGACCTGGCGGCCGAGGCCAGCGAGCATGGCAAGTCCTATCGTTCGGTGCTTTATCCGACGGAATACAACTGTCGCCACCTGCGCAAGCGCGTGCTGAGCGTCATCAAGATGGGCGGCCGCATGGGCAGCGGGGACGTGGTGGCGGAAGAGACGACGGTTGGCGCCTGGCGCGACGTGATGCCGTCCAGCGCGGAGGAAGACCTGTTGGTGCTTGCGTGTGCCGAATGAATTCGCGCTGAAAACCTGATCGCGCAGAGCGCACGACGTGTCGGTTGTCGCTCGTGCCGCATCAAATGCAACGGGGGCGCGGGTGGCCATGCATGGCCATCCACGCCCCCGTTTGTTCAGGCTTCCCTGATTACAGGCGCTCGAACACCGCAGCGATGCCCTGGCCACCACCGATGCACATCGTCACCAGGCCGTAGCGCTTCTGCGTGCGCTGCAGCTCGTACAGGCACTTGATGGTGATGATCGTGCCGCTCGCGCCCAGCGGGTGGCCGAGCGCGATCGCGCCGCCGTTCGGGTTAGTGCGCGCCGGGTCCAGTTCCAGGCCGCGGCACACGCCCAGCGACTGCGCTGCAAACGCTTCGTTCGATTCAATCACGTCGATCTGGTCGAGCTTCAGGCCGGCGCGCTGCAGCGCCAGCTTCACGGCCGGGATCGGACCGGTGCCCATCAGTGACGGCTCGACGCCAGCCACCGCATACGACACCAGGCGTGCCAGCGGCGTCGCATTGGCACGCGCGGCGGCGCCGGCTTCCATCAGCACGCAGGCTGCGGCGCCATCGTTCAGGCCCGATGCATTGCCGGCGGTGACGGTGCCGTCCTGCTTCACGAAGGCAGGGCGCAGCGAGCCCAGCGATTCGACCGTGGTGCCGGCCTTCGGGTGTTCGTCGGTGTCGAAGCTGACCACGCCCTTGCGGGTCTTCAGTTCGACCGGCACGATCTGCGAGGTGAAGTAACCGGCTTCGATCGCGGCCAGTGCCTTGCGCTGGCTGTCGACGGCGAACTGGTCCTGCTCGTCGCGGGTGATGTGGTACAGCTTGGCGACGTTCTCTGCGGTGATGCCCATGTGACCACCGCCGAACGGGTCATTCAGCGCGCCGAGCATCATGTCGACGGCGCCGGTGTCGCCCATGCGCGCGCCCCAACGGGCAGCGGTCAGGTTATACGGTGCGCGGCTCATGGTTTCGACGCCGCCACCGATCGCGATGTCGGCATCGCCGAGCTGGATCGCGTTCGACGCGGTGACAATGGCCTGCAGGCCCGAGCCGCACAGGCGGTTCAGGGTCAGTGCCGCCGATTCCTTGGCCATGCCGGCGTTGATGCCGGCCACGCGCGACACGTACATGTCACGCGGTTCGCAATTGATCACGTGGCCAAGCACGATCTGCTGCGCTGCTGCGGCTTCGATGCCGGCGCGCTCGATCGCCGCCTTGACGGCGATGGTCGCCAGTTCGGACGCGGCGATATCCTTCAGCGAACCGCCGAAAGTGCCGATCGCCGTGCGAGCTGCGCCGACGACGACGACTTCTCTTTGTTGAGCCATGAATTATTCCTTGTAAATTGGTCAATGGGCTGGTGGCCCCGCAGGCTTGATCTGCCCCTGAGCTGCCCCGCGATGGTAAACGAAGCGTTCCGCGCGAGAGTGTAACGCGCTATGTTGCGCTGCGGAATTAGGATGCTGAAAAAAGGGTCTTCCAAAAAATCCAAGGCCGGTAGAAATGATCTGGGCCAGAATCAAGGCGACATCTTTTTATCACTGGCAGGCTGGACTGGCATGAAGCGCACTCCCTGGTTTTCCCGATTGGCGGTGCTGCTGGTTTTGCTGGCCCAAACGGCCATTTCCGCACCGCCCACCGATGGTGGCGATGAGTGTTTCTGGAATTCGGTTACCCGCCAATGCACTCCCGACAACATGCTGTATGCGCAGCCGGTGGATGGCCTCAATGCGCAGCAGGCGCGCCTGTTCGACGACGGATTCAAGCAATTCGGGTCGCCGTGGACTGTATTCCCGCGCGCCGATGGCGCCTGGGGACTGGGGCCGTATTTCCATGCGAATGCGTGCACCGGTTGCCATGTGAATATCGGCCGCGGCCTGGTCGATGAGTTCGGCAACAAGCCTGTGTTCCAACAGCTGGTGCGCTTGTCAGTCGTGCGTGAAGGCAAGGGCGTCGTCGATCCACATCCCGCGTATGACCAGCAGGTTCAACCATTCAGCATTTTCGGACCGAGCGTAGACCCGATCTCGGGTGAAGCCGACGTGCGCATCGAATGGCAGGCAGAGAAGGTGGTGCTGGCCGATGGCACCGAAGTCGTGCTGCGCAAACCTGAGATCAGGATCACGAATGGAAAGTTCGGCAACATCGACGACAGCGTGATGAAATCGCTGCGCAATACGCCGGCGCTGTTCGGGCTCGGTTACCTCGAGGCCGTCAGCGAGCAGGACATCCTCGCGCTGGCTGCTGCGCAGAAGGCAGCGGGCTATAACGGTCGTCCCAATTACGTTGCGGACGACAGCACCGGCAAGCGCAAGCTCGGCCGCTTTGGCTGGAAGGCCAACCAGCCGTCGATCAGCCAGCAAGTCGCCGCGGCCCATCTGGGGGACATGGGCATCACCAGTTCGCTGTATCCGGATGACGATTGCACGGCCATCGAAACCAGGTGCATGGAAATCACCTACAAGCAAGGCAAACCCGAACTTGATGATCCGTCATGGCAAGCGGTGAATTTCTTCATGGCCGCCACCGAGGCGCCGCCGCAGCGCAAGAAAAACGACCCGATCGTGCAGCGCGGCGCAAAGCTGTTCCGCGACATGGCGTGCGCTGTCTGCCATGTGCCGGACCTGAAGGCCGGCAAGTATCCGCGGGTGCCGTCGATCGAAGGCGAACATTTCCACGCCTTTACCGACTTGCTGTTGCACGACATGGGTGCTGCCCTTGCCGATGGCAGGCCGGACTTCAATGCGAGCGGACGCGACTGGCGGACCGCGCCGTTGTGGGGCATCGGCCTGTCGGCACGCGTCAATGGCAGCGCCGACCTGCTGCATGACGGACGCGCCCGCAACGTGATGGAAGCCATACTCTGGCACGGTGGCGAGGCGCAGAAATCACGCGATGGTTTTGCGCGATTGAAGCGCGAAGACCGCGATGCGCTGATCGCGTTCGTGAATTCGCTGTAATACGAAACCTGTATGGCAGCGGCGAAGCGAACAGGCAGCGCTTGCCATGCCCTGGGCTGTGTGAATCAACCTGAATTTCTGTGAGCTGCAACCATGTCATCGCCAACCGTCGGAACAATTCCCACCTCTTTGCTGGATGTCGAATATCGTGAATGGAATCCTGCCGGCTCGCGCTGTGTCGTCCTCGTGCATGGCTGGCCCGATTCCGTTCGTACCTGGTTCGATGTTGCCCCCGTGCTGGCTGAGGCCGGCTGGCGCGTGATCGCTCCCTCGCTGCGCGGCTTCGATGGCACGCGCTTCCTTGACGCATCAACGCAGCGTAGTGGCGAACTGGTGGCCCTGGGGCGTGACCTGGTCGAGTTCATTCAGGCGCTCAAGCTCGACAAGCCCGTGCTGGTCGGCCATGACTGGGGCGCGCGCGCCGTGGCCAACGCCGTTGGCCTTGAGCCGGGGCTGGCGTCAAAGATGGTCTCTGTGTCCGTCGGTTATGGCACCAACGACCCGAATCAGCCGATGTCGTTCGAGCAGGCGCGCTGCTACTGGTATCACTGGTTCATGGCGACACCGCTGGGAGAAAAGACGGTGCGTGCAGATCCCGTCGGCTTTACCCGCACCATGTGGCAAACCTGGTCGCCACCCGGCTGGTATGACGAAGTCGAATTTGCTGCCACGGCCAAAGCCTTCGACAACCCGGACTGGATGGACGTGACCTTGCACTCGTATCGGCATCGCTGGGGGCATGCAGCCGGCGATCCGCGCTACGCCAGCGACATCGCGGCTTTGAAGCCCTTGCCCGTGATCGGTATCCCGGCACTGGTGATTCATGGTGGGGCCGATGCCGTCAACCCGGTTGAAACCTCCGCTGGCAAAGAACAATGGTTCAGCAACCAGTACCGGCGCGTGGTGCTGGATGGCATAGGTCATTTCCCGCAGCGCGAGGCAGGGCCTCGGGTTGCCCGGGAATTGCTCGAATTCCTTGCCTGAAACAAGCTTGGAAGACCGCAGTAGAGTCTGTAATTAATAGATGCTGATTGGGGGTGAATGTCTATCTCCCCCCAATTTTCAACATCGAAAACCGGCCCCGGGGCTAATGCCGGTCATTCAAGCGCGAAATGTTCACGTTCGCATCAGATGACACGGGGTCCCGGCCTGCGCCGGAACGACGCATCCAGGACGATCGGCCTAAAAACGTCATCCCGGCGCCGGGTGAAGCGGGGCATTCAGGTCGCATGCGACCTGACCGCGAAACGGCATTGGCCTACGTGCCAGTGCGCGGCCTGCAAGGGGGGATCCAGCGACTGGCCTTCACTGACGGGCATTGCGCGCGATGGCGGGCGTCACGGACCAGGTGAACGCCCGGACGCCGACCGGGAGTTATTTCAGGTTCAGTTCGGACTTGACGGCATCGAGGCCAGCCTGTGCGCAAACTTCGTCCTGATCCGATGTGCCGCCGCTGACACCAATGGCGCCAATGTGCTCGCCGGTGGCCGTGACGATGGGCAAGCCGCCGGCAAAGGTGACGATGCCCGGCACATGGACGATCCCCGGTGCACGCTCGCGCGCAATCTCGCCGACCTGCCGCGTCGAGCGCGGGAAGCCGGACGAGGTGTTGGCCTTCAGCTGAGAAATATCGACGCTGGCGCGGAATGCATTGTCCATGCGGCTGAAATGCTTCAGTGTGCCGCCGTCATCGACGATGGCGATCACCATGTTCCAGCCTTCCTTGCGCGCATGCTGCTCGCAGGCTGCGGCCATTTTTTTTGCGGCGTCGAGGCCGAGCGTCGTCTTTTTCTGCTGGGCGCCGGCCGGTGTGGCGGCAAACAGGGTAGCCAGGGCGGCGGTCAATACAGCGAGCCGGACAGTGCCTTTTTTCATCTGAGTCTCCGTGATGTGGTGGTTCGCCAGCCGTGGCTGACGCTTAGGATACAAGGGTGCTGCGCGAAGGAATGCCCGGAGGCCGGGCTTCAGCGACCGGATGCAATGTTCAATGCGAGGCCTCGGGCCCGTTCGCGATGACAGCCGTCTGGCCGGGCTTAGCCCATCTTGGCGCGCAGATCATTATGCATGTTCTGCTGCAGCATCAGGGCCTCGAAAACGGCGATCATGATCGGTGATTTGTGCTTGAGCATGTCGCGCAAGCCATCCACCGTGATCTCCTGGCAGATCGAGTCGACCACCGCAATCGCGGTCGCGCCGCGGATGCCACCTTGCAGCATCGCCTGTTCACCAAAGGACTCACCTTCCTTCAGCGTGACGAACACGCGCCCCGTCTTGTCGGCCATGCCGATGGCGCCGGACTGGATGAAGTACAGCTTGTCGGCCGGCGCACCCGCTTCGAACAGTACCTCGCCTTTGCTCAGTGATATCTCGTTGAAATTGTTCATAGCAGCTGCGGCGTCGGTTGCGGGAGCTTCAGCGTGCGCATCACCAGCGAGCGCACGATGCCCTTGAGGCCCGAGGGCATGTTCTGGATCAGCAGGTTGATCGATCCCATCGGCAGCAAGCGTACCTGCACCGGCGTCACCGCAATGACGGTCATCACGTAATCGACGCCGGCAATGCCTTCGGCCAGACCAATGACGCTGCCCGGGCCCAGCCGGTAGATGTGCTGGCCCTGCAAGCCGAGCGCGGTGCCGCTGACGATGAAATACGCCGATTCAGCCGGGGTGCCGGCAGCGCAAAGGCGCGTATTAGGCTCGATCAGGGACATGTTCAGCTCCGAGCACCCCCAGAGCGTGAAATACAGGCGCTCGTTGCTGACGAGCTTGCCGGATGCGTAGAGTTCCAGGCTTTGTTTGGAATAGGGATCGACAGCACCGAGCTTGTGCAGATGTTCGGTGTCGACGCCAAAGCTGGCTGTTACCTCGTTATTCAATCCTAACCTCGTGGAGTATTTCCAGCGCGCCCTGTCGTGCAGCCTGCTAATATTTCTACAGAGCAAAGCTTAACAAGCCTTATATGCCCTTGCAAATGCGGAAAGCAACGACATGATTTGCATCTTAAGCAATATTTTCCGTGAATAAACTCAAGACCACAGACTGACTATCGCGCCAAGCTTGGGATGACCCGCGACAACCTGACCATCGACGGCTTAAAAAGCGAGTTCAACCGTCTGCGCCGTTTGTGGCAGCAAGACTGGGTTGGTCTTCCTGCGCTTGCCAGGGAATCGGCATGTCGGCTGGGCCATCGCAATATGGCTGAACTGGATACCGAAAATCGGGCCGTGCACGACTGCATTGTCCTTGTTGCGGATGCCATCGAAGTGGACGGCAAATTGCGGCAGCAGCGAGACGAGGAGCCCGCGTACCACAACCGGCTTCATATCGCCGATACCCTCTGCTCCCTGACCTTCCTGTTGCTGGCCACACGCGCAGGGCAGGGGCGTGCACTTGATGATGCTCCGTTAGATATCGAATGGCTGATGCTGTTGGCCATGGTCGGCCATGATTTCCTGCACTCGGGACAAATCAATCGCGTGCCGGGCGAAATAGAAGCCCGATCGGTGACGGCGCTCTTGCCCTTGATGGAGGAATGCGGGGTGTCTGACGCGGGGCGCGAGATTGTCAGCGAGCTGATCCTGATGACGGACCCGGCGAGAGTGAGGCCCAATCACGAGGCCTTTCGCGGCAAGGCCTTCGATCTGGCTGAGCCGACCTGCAGGGCATTGCTGCTGCAGGAGAGCGACATTCTCGCCAGCGCGATGCCAGATATTGGCATCGCGCTGACCCACCAGCTCGCCGATGAGTGGTCACGCTTCTCCGAAGGAATGGCAGGTTCGTTATTGTCAACGCGCAGTCGAATCAAATTCCTGCGCGAATTTGCTTTGTTTTCCAGCCCCGCGAGTCAATGGCTGGGCCTGCATGATATGAAGGCGGCCGAAATTGACGCGCTCGAACTCATCGCCGCCGACACGCCGATCTGACATTGCGCCACGCGATCAATCTCGGCATTGGGCTTGGCTACCGTCGTTGTAGCGTCGTGCTTCCCTTCTTGGAATGCTTACCCCCAGTATTGGGTGGAAGTGATCTATAGTGTCGACCGCCCCAATGAAACGACCTCAAATGCTGGTGGCCGGCTAGGCGATTGGTCGTCGCCCAGCAAAAAGGCAGCAACAATCAAGCTGGCGTAATTTTGCAGCAGACTTTGCAGCAGACAACATGAAACAGACTCTATTTGACAAATATGGTGGTGTTCCCGTAGTGACGGATATCGTCAGGGATTTGCATGAGCGGCTGATGCGTCGTCCGAATATCAGGCGCTATTTCCTCGACATGCCCGTGCCCCAGCTCATCGAACACCATATCAAATATGTATCGCTGGCCTTGGGTAAGCCGGATGAAAATTTCAGCAACAATCGCCTGCACGCCCAGCACCAGCAAGCGGGAGTGACGCTGGCTTCCTATGAACTGGTGCTGGACTTGCTGCTTAGTGTGCTGCGCGACAACGGCATCGAGGAGTCCGATATCGAAAAGGTTGCTGAGTCCATGCGGGCACTGGCGACGCACGTGGTGACGCGAGGCATTACCAAATAAGCAAGTGGCGTGAGGTCCTGAAAGGCCGGCGAACAGGTTTGATCTCTGCGCTCAGGCGCGCAAGTTGCCGCAAGGAGTCGTGAGCAATGAAGGCAAGGCTGGACCAGGCCCGGGCCCAGGTAGAGCAGAACCGCCAGCGTTTTGACGAGCTGGACCAGCAGGGACTGGACCTGCATGCGCAATTCAACCGAATGGATGGCTCGGAAGTGGCGCCTCCGACACGCCGCATCGTGATGAAAGTATTGTCCATTGCTGCGCTGATCGCAGGCTTGGTGGCGTTGGGGGTCTGGCACTGGCTGAGCGAACCGCCGAAATTGCATCCCCTCGAAACCGAAGTCCCGGCGCAACGCTGACGCCAAGCCCGCAGGTTCTCGGCGAGCGGGTTTTTGTGGTCCTTGAAAAAGTTGATGTGGGTCAACGTTGCCCGCCCGGCATTTTCCTATTCTCAATGCATTGCTATTCCTGAACGGATTTCCCCATGCCGATAGCTCGGAAACCCAGCGTGAGGCTGCTGCCATTGGCACTGCTGCTGGCCGCATCCTGCGCCCAGGCGGGCTGGGTGCCGGTGGTCCGCGACGCCGATACGAAGTCGACAGCTGTGTCCACCTACATGGACCCGAAGTCCCTCAGTCGCAAAGGCGATTATGTGAGCGTGCGGGTCCTGATAAATTTCAGCGAGCGCTCCGAAGAAGGCATCGCATCGGCGATTGGCATCGATGAGTTTGACTGCATGAACGACCGCTTGCGCAGCCGTTCGAGTGCGGGCTATGCCGAGCCTTTCGGCAAGGGGCGGCTGATACGCGAATTCCAGAGCGTCGGCGCCTGGACCCGCATCATCGAAGGCACAGTCACCGAAGCGCTCTTCGAGAATGCCTGCGATTTCTACCCGCAGTGGTGGTCGGAATAAGCGAAGCTTCGCAGCAGACGCAACCGCAACCGCAACCGCAACCGCAACCGCGAGAGCCGCTACAAGGACGCTGTGGCACCGATTGGTGTCGCGCTTTGGTGGGGCATTTAAAGGGGGGGCGAACGGACGGCGCTCAGGGCTGTCGGCATTCCAGCTCGAATCGCTGGCGAGCCCGGACCAGGTTTTCCCAGTTTTCTTCCGGATGCTCGCGC
>JBDKLN010000163.1:0-4510 GCA_039806045.1 Pseudomonadota bacterium | reverse complement strand
TTGCTCTCGCTCCGGGTGCGAAGGCTGGTGCCACCATTTGCCTCAAGATTTGGCTTGCGCCGTTTCCATCTGCTGCCAGGCAATCGCAATCCTGAATTCTCCATAAGGGGGCTCGACGTAGGTTGGTTTTATGCGTCCAGCCGTCATCAGCGGTTCCGACAGGCGCAGCGCGCAATGGCAATGCATGCCGAAATTGGCGGGACCTGCCGATGCTTCCCACCCATCCCAGCGATTGACCAGTACGCTGCGGGTCGGCGATACCAGCAGTTTGTGCGGCCTGCTGTAGTAATCGCTGGTGACGATGATGCTGTCATCCGTCCCGCGTTCCATCCGGTAGATGCAGACCTCGCTTGCCGTTGTCTTCGGCAGTCGCACGCGTTCTCTGGCCGCATGCGGTTCTCCGGCCGGTGTGGGAAAGTCCGCATTGAGCTGCTCGAAGACGCCAGCCAGCGCGCGCTGGTTAGCCATTTTCGACAAGGTGCCTGCCAGGGCCTGGTCATCGCGTGCGAACTTGCGCAGTGCTTCGATCACCACCTCGGCGGGCGCGCCATCGTAGCTTTGTTCCTTGCCCTGGTCGTCGACGAACGTAAAGACGGCACGCCTTGCATCCGCCACGAATTGCGCCGACAGTCCCGTGCCGGGATCGACGGGATCGTCGGTCAGGCTGACATAGGCTCTGATGATCTGTGCCTGTGCATCGTCACTGAAGCTGCGCTTGAGCGAGACGACCTGATTATCAAGATTGCTCAGTCCCAGCTCAACCGGAAAGGCTTGCTTGATGTCTTCCAGTTCGGCACTGCGACGCATCAGGACCATCTCTTCCTGACGGTTTGACAGTTCACGCGCCAGCCGGGTCCAGCGATCTTCTATCGGTGCCAAATCGCGTTGGCCGATTGCCTGCCGGATGTCGGGCACCGCGCCGATACGCTTGTTGACGATATAGGCAGCGCGCTCGCCGTCAATTTCCATGCGGGTCGATACTTCGGCCACCATCTTTTCATGCAGCGTCGCGCCGGGGTCGAGGTGCTCGGAAAACAGTCGCGAAAACATCATCCGGAAATCGATACGGCCTTCTTCGCTACGACTCGGCCGCACCGTGCCTTCAGCATCGATGTCGATATTCTTGTGCTCGCGGAAGGCGCCATTCATGGCCTGCAGCGCATCGTTGACATTCTGCGGCGACGCGCGCCGCCCAAGCGTGGGGGATTGCCTGTCCATAGCGGAGTCCCTTTCATTGCCTGCGTGGATCAACAAGCTGATGTTCAAGTGCCATGGGGTCGGCGTCAATCCGTCAAATGGATGATGCCGAAAGGCATAACACGCGAAGGGAAGGGCGGCATCGTTACAATCGCGGTTTTGACCTTGCGAGCGAGACACGATGATGGAATTTGCGACCTGCGACCTGTGCGATGCCAATGAAGACAAGCTGGCGGAGGGCTCCCTGGCCATTTTGCCCCCGCTGTTCAAGGCTTGGGGCAACCGGCTGCGATTTTCCGGACCGGCGCGCACGCTGAAAGTCTTCGAAGACAACGTGATGGTTCGTGCCGCCCTCGAGACGCCGGGCGATGGCGCTGTGCTGGTGGTCGATGGCGGCGGCAGTTTGCGTTGCGCACTGGTCGGCGGCAACCTTGGCCAGCTGGCCGAGAAGCATGGCTGGGCCGGCATCATCGTCAACGGCTGCGTGCGTGACAGCGCCGAACTCAATGCCTGCGAGGTCGGCATCCGGGCACTTGCGACACACCCGCGCCGCAGTTTCCGCAAAGGCTTGGGCGAAAAGGATATCGCGGTGGACATCGCCGGCGTCACCGTGCGGCCTGGTCAGTGGATTTATGCGGACGAAGACGGCGTGCTGGTTTCTGCGATGCCGCTGGCCTGACACCGGCAGTGGAATTCGGCCGACATGGGCTGGCGGCGCGCGCGCTTTCAGAACATGAAATCCAAATTTCGCATTGTGAAATTATATCTGTGCAGTGCAAAGCTGTTTTCTTTCGCGTGAAGAAATTGAATTTCGCATCGCAAAATATAAAATACAAGTCCATGATTTAAAACAAAAAACTTTATCTTATATGTCTTATATAAGACCTTGTTGCCTCGCAAAAAAACGCCTACCATTTGCTCCATAGGTTTTCATTGTTGGTTTCATTTTTGGCGCAATCACTCGGAGGGAAGATCATGGCGACTCGCGAACAACAAGCTCAGGCACTGGCAAAAGAGTGGGCAGAAAGCCCGCGTTGGGCTGGCATCAAGCGTAACTACACGGCAGAAGACGTCGTTCGTCTGCGCGGCTCGGCCCCGGTCGAGCACACCCTGGCCAAGCGCGGTTCGGAAAAGCTGTGGAACCTGCTGCACACTGAGCCGTTCGTCAACGCACTGGGCGCCCTGACCGGCAACCAGGCCATGCAGCAAGTCAAGGCCGGCCTGAAGGCCATCTACCTGTCCGGCTGGCAAGTCGCCGGCGACGCCAACCTGGCTGGCGAAATGTATCCGGACCAGTCGCTGTACCCGGCCAACTCGGTGCCGATGGTCGTCAAGCGCATCAACAACACCCTGACCCGTGCTGACCAGATCCAGTGGTCGGAAGGCAAGAACGACACCGACTTCTTCGCGCCGATCGTGGCTGACGCAGAAGCCGGTTTCGGCGGCGTGCTGAACGCTTTCGAACTGATGAAGTCCATGATCGAAGCCGGCGCATCGGGCGTCCACTTTGAAGACCAGCTGGCATCGGTGAAAAAGTGCGGCCACATGGGCGGCAAAGTGCTGGTCCCGACCCGCGAAGCGGTTGAGAAACTGAATGCGGCTCGTCTGGCCGCTGACGTGTCGGGCACCCCGACCATCCTGCTGGCCCGTACCGATGCTGAAGCCGCCGACCTGCTGACCTCGGACGTGGACGACAACGACAAGCCGTTCTGCACCGGCGAGCGCACCGTCGAAGGCTTCTTCAAGACCCGCCCGGGTGTTGACCAGGCGATCTCGCGCGGCCTCGCTTACGCGCCGTACGCCGACCTGATCTGGTGCGAAACCGGCAAGCCGGACCTGGCCTTCGCCAAGAAGTTCGCTGAAGCCATCCACGCCAAGTTCCCGGGCAAGCTGCTGTCGTACAACTGCTCGCCGTCATTCAACTGGAAGAAGAACCTGGACGACGCGACCATTGCCAAGTTCCAGAAAGAGCTCGGCGCGATGGGCTACAAGTTCCAGTTCATCACCCTGGCTGGCTTCCATGCCCTGAACTACTCGATGTTCAACCTGGCGCACGGCTATGCCCGCAACCAGATGTCGGCCTTCGTCGAACTGCAGGAAGCCGAGTTCAAGGCGGCCGAGCGCGGCTTCACCGCGGTCAAGCACCAGCGTGAAGTCGGTACCGGCTACTTCGACGCCGTGACCCAGACCATCCAGCAAGGCCAGTCGTCGACCACCGCTCTGCATGGTTCGACCGAAGACGAGCAATTCTTCGACGGCAAGAAAGTCGCCTAAATCCTGACCGGGTCCTGCGGGACCTGGCAAGGACTGGAGGAGACGACAAGAACGAAGGCCGCGCCCCGCAAGGGCGCGGCCTTTGTCTTTGGCGGCGGCCTTCGTCATCGAGGCGGTACAATCGCCGTCCGTGACTCACCGGGCGCAGGCCCGAACGACAAGGTTTTATCGATGTTCAGCTACCGCCACGCTTTCCATGCAGGTAACCATGCCGATGTGCTCAAGCACATGGTGCTGGTGCAGCTGCTGTCCTACCTGAACCAGAAGGACACCGCCTACATGGTGATCGACACCCATGCCGGTGCCGGCGTTTACCAGCTCGATGGCGAATTCGCGTCGCGGAGTGGTGAGGCGAAAGATGGCATTGCCCGCCTGTGGGATCGCAAGGACCTGCCGCCGCCGGTGAAAGAGTACGTTCAGCAAATCAAGGCGATGAATCCGGCCGGCTCGCTGCGTCATTACCCCGGCTCGCCTTTCCTGGCCGAGCGCGTGATGCGCGAGCAAGACCGCCTGCGCCTGTTCGAACTGCACCCGACCGAGATCAGGATCCTCGAAGAAAACGTGCGCAAGCTCGAAGCCCATGCGGCAGCGAATGGCCAGCGCACGCGCGGCAAGCGCATCATGGTCGACCGTGCCGACGGTTTTGCGGGCCTGAAGGCCTTGCTGCCGCCGCCGTCGCGCCGCGGACTGGTGCTGATCGATCCGCCGTATGAAGACAAGGATGACTATCGCAAGGTCAAGGCCGTCATCGAAGATGCACAGAAGCGCTTCGCAGGCGGCACCTATGCGATCTGGTATCCGGCGCTGGGCCGGCTCGAGTCGCAGCAACTGCCCGAGCGCCTGAAGCGCGTCGCACAATCCGACTGGCTGCATGTGACGCTGACCGTCGGCGCGCACGGTTCCGAAGGCCATGGCCTGGTCGGCAGTGGCATGTTCATCATCAATCCGCCGTGGACTTTGGAAGCATCGCTGCAAGAAGTCATGCCCTGGATCACGCAGGTGCTGGCGCGCGACAGCACCGCACGCTACACGCTGGAAT
>JBDKLN010000162.1:0-2938 GCA_039806045.1 Pseudomonadota bacterium | reverse complement strand
TGCCCGAAACCGCCATGGCAGGCGTCAGCACGGTGCCTAGGCGATCGGTGACCACGGCATCGTAAGAGCCGCTCTTCTTATCGTAATTGATCCGCGCACCCGGCTGGATCGTCAGGCGCGGCAGCGGCCGCCAGCTGGCCTGACCATAGACCGAGAAGCTGGTGTTGCGCAGCCGAATGGTGTTGACCGAGGTCAGCCCGTTCAGGACATCGAGATTATAGGGGTTGGCGGGCAAGCCGCTCGGCGCAAGCAGCCACTTGGTCGCATCCGGCCCCTGCACCTGCAGGCCGTCGGTGTTGATGCTCTGGTGGTAGAAGAAGCTGCCCACCTGATAATCGAGCAAGGCGCTGTGATGGTTGAAGCGCAGTTCCTGCGTGAACTGGCGCTGCTTTGATGGGTTCTGGCTCTTGGTGGTGATGGCAAGGCCGGTGAAATCCCGATCGTTTGACGGGTCCCAGTTCCAGAAACGGAAAGCGGTGATCGATGTCAGCGTGTTGCTACCAAGATCGAGCTTGGCACGCAGCGATGCGCCGCCGATCGATTGCTTGGCGCGCAGTTCGCCATCGACATCGGTTTCGCGGTTATAGGGGTTCTGCGCCGATGCCGGGAGGGCATAGGAGGCGAACGGCCCCGTCGGGCTGAGCAGGCCGGTAGCGCTGCCATATTGACGGGCCAAGGCCTTTTGCGTCGGCACGTAGCCCACAAAGACCGTGGCGCAGCACACGGTGTTCTGATGGTTGAAATCCCCCGCCAGCGTCACATCGAGAGTGCTCGCTGCGCGCCACAGCACCTGCGCGCGCAGGCCCGTGTTATCGAGGTTGTTGTCCCACTGGTTGGTCTTGAGGTTCCAGATCGTGCCGCTGCGCTTGGTTTCCGAAACCGCAAGGCGCACTGCCACGCTATCCGACAGCGGCCCGGAAATCGCGCCCTTGGCCTGGAAGAAGCCGAGATTGCCGGTGGAAAGCTCGGCCCGCCCCTCAAGCTCGAAGCTAGGCTGACGGGTGGTGATGGCGATGGCGCCAGCGGTGGTGTTCTTGCCGTAAAGCGTACCCTGCGGTCCACGCAGCACTTCGACCTGTGCGACATCGAGGAAGTCGAACGTCGAAGCCGCCGCACGCGAATAATAGACATCATCGACATAGACGCCAACGCCCTGATCGATGCCGTCATTGGTCAGCCCGAGCGGCGAACCGAAACCACGGATATTGACCGAGGTGTTGCGCGGGTTGGACGAGGAGAATTGCAGCGTTGGCGTCAACTGCTGCAGACGGCCAACGTTGAACGCGCCGGTATTGTCGATGTGATCGCCGCCGACCACCGCGATCGCCAGCGGCACGGCCTGTGCGCTTTCCTGACGGTGACGAGCCGACACGACGATTTCCGCATCCTCGTCACTGGCGCCGGTGCCGGCTGAGGTCTGTTCCTGAATTCCCGCACTTTCGCTCGCCAGCGCTGCGGTGCTGAGGCTGGTGGATGAGGCGAGCAGAATGGTGGCGGCAAGGCCGCGACGAACGAACGAATGCATGTCCAATCCTTTGCAGGGTATGGCTGCATCCGGTGGTCCGGTCTGCACCCTTATGGTGTGATGTGCCGGATCGCCCGGCAGCAAATGGTCAGGAGAAGCGGCGGCGTTCGGTCACGTCGAGCTGCACCACGCGCCCATCGTGGACGGTGAGCTCGATCGCGCCAAAGCGCAGCCGGGAAAGCGCTTCGGCCACAGCCGCAATCGCTGCCGCTGTTGCTTCGCTGCTTCCTTGCGGATGTCGAGCCGGGTCTTTGCCGTACGAATCCATGACTGCCTCCTGTTGCAGCCATCTTATCTCTACTTATTTAATAGACAATAGAAGTTCGTCTTGCCTGCGATGAAGCGCAACTATTGCGCGCCAGCCTGTTCACCAGTGGTGCTCAGAACTCGAGATGGACCAGCGCGGCATCGCCTTCGCTCAGCCCCTCGGCCTTGCGCACCGCCGCCTTGACCGGCAGCAGCCAGCCCTCGCCTTTCTGCGGGAAAACCGACGTGGCAAAGCTGCTCTCGCCAATCGTCGCACGCACCTTGAGCGAACCGAAACCGCGCGCCGTGCCTTCAAGCCTGCGCATCAGCGCCGTCGCAGATAACGCTTCACCGGCCGCGCCATCGATAGTGAGGAAGTACCACGTCCCCCCGCTCCCGCCAGTCCAGCGCCAAAGAATGCCGTGATGGGTCAGGTATTCGCCGGTCATGTCTGAAGGCATGCGGCAGTTTCGGTTTTCCTACAAGCCGCCTGCCTGTCATGAATGCAGCGCCGCTTTGCAGGTGGCAGGCCCAACAAAAAAGAACCACCGCTTCGCGCATGTGTTTCATCAACAAAACCCTTGCCCCGCCACAGCGACCAGCACCTTGCGCAAGTCGTCCCGTAAGGCTAGGGCGCCCGTTCCAGTGCATGCGGAGCGGTGGCCGAGTGGTCGAAGGCGCTCGCCTGGAAAGTGAGTATACGCCAAAAGCGTATCGAGGGTTCGAATCCCTCCCGCTCCGCCACATAACCCTATGAAAGTATTCTCTTTCTGGGGCGGCCCTCAAAAATCCTGTTGTATTCAAGGGTTATGGCGGTGGGCTATTCACCTCGTCTCTGGGGCGATGGCTCAAAAGTGTTCTCCTAAGTCGCATTTTCTCCAAAGCTGTTACCTAAACCGGGTTCGGTGAAGAGCAGATAATTGCCTGCATTCTAGCCATTTTTTGGAGCAGGCGGCTTCGGGTTGGAACACGGTCCGATTATGATCGGGAGAATCTGTCGTCCAATCTTTGCTCGTCCCAATCGATCGGAAACGGGTCCATCAACGTGGCCAGCGTGGTGTCCGGACCTAGCTGCCCATCAAGGATTGCATCGATGATGTCGGGCGCCAGCAAGGTCAGCCGCAGGACCCGCGTGAGATAGGACGGCGAGATCTTTTCCTGCGCGGC
>JBDKLN010000161.1:0-12212 GCA_039806045.1 Pseudomonadota bacterium | reverse complement strand
CATCACCGTATGGCTGCAGTCCGAGAACGGGCTGCTGGGCATCGGCCCGTTCCCGACCGAGGATGACGTCGATCCCGACCTGATCAATGCCGGCAAGCAGACCGTGACGGCCTTGCCCGGCGCCTCATTTTTCAGCTCGGCCGACTCGTTTGCGATGATCCGCGGCGGGAAAATCAACATTGCCATTCTCGGCGCGATGCAGGTCTCCGAACGCGGCGACCTGGCAAACTGGATGATCCCCGGCAAAATGGTCAAGGGCATGGGCGGCGCGATGGACCTGGTCGCCGGCGTCAAGCGCGTGGTGGTGCTGATGGAACATGTCGCCAAGGCAAAAGACGGCTCGACCGCGCATAAGCTGCTCGAGCATTGCAACCTGCCACTGACCGGTGTCGGCGTGGTCGACCGCATCATCACCGACCTCGCAGTGCTGGATGTCACCGAGCACGGCTTGAAGCTGGTCGAGATGGCCCCGGGTGTGACGAAGGACGAACTGGTCGCGGCGACCGGTTGCGAAGTTCACTTCTGACCTTGCCGTGGGCTGCCCGTACGGGCAGGTTTGGAAAAACCAGCGGGTACATCCGCTGGTTTTTTTCTGCATCCGGGATGCACTAGTCGAGTGTGGTCGCCGTCATTCACCGCCATACTGATCTTCAGGTCTGGCGTGCCTGCCTGCGGCGCGCCCGCTGACAGAGGAGGGTGCTGATGAAACCGCTACAGGGAAACGACCCGAACCGCACCGGCCGGGATGCTTCGGCCAATGTCACGCTGCCCGGCGGCCAGTCGCTGCCGACCGCGAAGACCTCGGCCAAGCCACGCACGCGCCCGCCAGCCTCGGTGCGCACCAAGGAGCAACTGGTACAAGAGGCCGCACGGGTGCGCGTGCCGGAGCCGCAGCCATGGACCGGAACCTTGCCGCATTCGGCGCCCTCGGTGGTGTCACGCGAGACGCGGACCGTTGATGGCGAATGGCTGACCGCGCAAGTGCTGAAGCTGCGCTCCGGACTGGCTGCAGGCTCGACCGAGCAAATCGAACATGCGCTGCAGGAGCTCGCCGATGGTGGCCTGCGCTTTGACCGCGAACCGCTGGCCAGCCATCCGGCCGCTGCGGAATTCATCGGGACAGCACCGATCCGGGTGCTGCAAATTCATCGTGCCGCCACAAACGCCGCAGGTCTTGTCATGCGCTTGATCGAGCTGGGCTGCGACCCTAACAGCTGCGACGATCTCGACAACACGGTGCTGATGTACGCCGCCAGGCTCGGCCTCGCCGATCTGACTGAATTCCTGCTGGCGGAGTGCCCGGACCTGTCCCTGCACCGACTGAACTTCTATGGTCGCAATGCAGCGATGATTGCGCAGGCCAACGCCAATGTGCAGGTGCTGGATCTGCTGACGGAGGCCGGCATCATGCTCAGCCCGCCGAATCCGGCGATCATCTTTTTCGAATCCAATCGCGAGCGTTTCACCGGCGCCAACGCCCATGAAGCGTATGAGCAGTTGTGGCAGCTTTTGCAGCGTACGCATTACATCAATCTCGCCGATGCCACCGGCAAGACCCTGATCTTTCATGCGGTGCTGAACCAGGATGTGGATGCCGTCCTCTTTCTTTGCCAGCGCAGTGATTACCCGGACCTGAGCTTGCGTGACCATGACAATAAATCGGTGTTCGATTATGCGGCGTTGATTAGCGATGACGTGCGACGTCGCGCGATCATTGATGCGCTAAAAACATTGCGTTCCGATGTCAGGCCGCTTGCCGCATTTCGCAGACAAGATCATTAAGGCGGACAAACAGGCACTGTTTTTGCGGCGACACAAGCGTCGGAAGCGAACCTTGCTCCGCGCTTCGTTCCCGATTTCGCGCGGCCCCGCACTGACGCCCGCATTCGCGCGGCCATGAGTGCAAGCGTGGCCGGAGCGGCTTGATGGCCGATCGCGAATGAAGGAGGCGTGCCGTGAAACCTTGCAGCGGGCCGATGGGCATACAAACCACTCCGGCATCCGGTCCGGAAGCCAGAATTGTGCCGACAGCGAACAGTTCGGCCGCACCATTGACATCGCAGCCGGACGCAAGAGTGGTACTCGCTGCAGCCGGCGACATCGGTTCCCGCATCGGCTTGCGAGTCGAACCACGGGTAGCGCAGCGAGCCGAAGCGAATGTCGAAAATCGGCCACTGACGATGCCATTGTCGCACGGCCTGTCCGACGAGCCGGGACTACTGCCGGGTTGGCTTTCGTCATTCCCGCTGCCATGGCCCCCACAGGGCGCACCGCGCTTGCCCGAGGCAAGTCGTTTCTATCCCGCGTTGCGCGATGCGATGGGCGATAACTTGCTGATGCAAGCCAGCCGCGCGGGCAATGTGGCAATGGTGGCCTACCTGCTGGGGGCATGTCCGCTGGCTTATGCGCAGTCCCTCGACATCTTCGGCCGCAATGCCGCGATGATGGCGCGCGACGGTGGCCATACGGAAGTGCTGGCGCTGCTGCTGCAAGCAGGTGTCCCGCTGCAGCCGGATAACCCGGCCTTGCAGTGGTACCTGCAACGTCGCAGTGATCTTGCTGCGGCTGCTGTGCAGGACTGGCAGCCGTTCGCATCACTGCTCACCCAGGGAAATGTGATCAACCTGCGCGATGCCCAAGGCAGGTCTCTGATTTTTCATGCGGTGATGAATGCGGACCTGAACGCCGTGCGTTTCCTGTGCGGTTGCACGACGCCGCCTTTCCTCGGCTGGCGCGATGCCTACGGCCTGTCGGTGCTGCGATACACGACCCGCATTCCGAACGTGGAAACCGGGGCAGCCATTTGCCAGGAGTTGCGCACGCTCAGGCGCAGGACGCGCTGGCTGCACAAGCGACGACCGCGGCGCGAAGACGACGCGGATACGATCGCGTGGAGCGAGCCCGCGTGGCGCAAGATGCGCCACGGTGACACCTGATCGCAGCGCCAGCGCCGCGCTGTGCGGCGATCAGGTGGCAGCGTGTGAAGCTTGTGCGTGAGGCGTACTGCGTGAGGTTTACTGTGCCACCCAGCCGCCGTCCATGTTCCATGCGGCGCCACGCACCTGGGATGCGGCGTCGCTGCACAGGAACACTGCCAGCGCACCCAGTTGTTCGGGCGTGACGAACTCGCCCGATGGCTGCTTCTCCAGCAGCAGTTCGCGCTTGGCCTGCTCGACCGGAATATTGTTGGCGGCAGCACGCGCATCGACCTGTTTTTGCACCAGCGGCGTCAGCACCCAGCCCGGGCAGATCGCATTGGCGGTGATGCCGGTATGCGCATTTTCCAGCGCGATCACCTTGGTCAGGCCAACGACGCCATGCTTGGATGCGACATAGGCCGACTTGCCGGCAGACGCGACCAGTCCGTGTGCCGACGCGATGTTGATAATGCGGCCCCAGTTCTTTTCCTTCATCTTCGGCAGCGCATGATGCGAGGTATGGAAAGCCGAGCTGAGGTTGATCGCGATGATCGCGTCCCAGCGATCGGCGGGAAAGTCTTCCACGTTCGCCACGAACTGTATGCCGGCATTGTTGACGAGGATGTCGATGCCGCCGAACTGCGCATTGGCATCGGCGATCATTTTTTCGATCTCGGCCGGCTTGGTCATGTCGGCGCCGCTGTAGGCCGTCTTCACGTCGAACTGGCTGGCTGTCGTCTGTTGAAGATCCGCAATTGCCGACGCATCACCGAAGCCGTTGAAGACGATGTTGGCCCCTGCTGCGGCCAGCGCGTGCGCAATGCCGAGGCCGATGCCGGAGGTGGAGCCGGTGATCAGGGCGGTTTTGCCGGACAGCTGACGGTTCTGCATGACTTTCCTCTTTGATAGTTGGGACTGCGGGATGGATCTGACTGGCGGATCTTGGCAGATCGCGCGTGGATATCGAACCGAGATTCTAAGGGCAGACCCGGTAAAATGATCATTATTTCAATCCCTGATTGAGGATGCCCGCGAATGATGCAGCCGCAGATCAAGATGGTGCAGTGCCTGTCCCCGGCCGGGCTGCACCAGATGGCCTACAAGGAATGGGGCGACCCGAAAAATCCGCAAGTGCTGGTCTGCGTGCACGGCGTGACGCGGGTGTCGGATGATTTCGATGCGCTGGCCGCTGCGCTGTCCGACCGCTATCGCGTGGTCTGTCCCGACGTCGTCGGCCGTGGCCGTTCATCCTGGCTGAAGAACCCTGCGTACTACGTCGTGCCGCAATATGTGAGTGACATGGTGACCCTGGTCGCGCGGCTCGACGTGCCACAGGTCGACTGGTTCGGCACCTCGATGGGCGCGTTGATCGGCATGGGACTGGCCGCATTGCCGGAATCGCCGGTACGCAAGATGGTGATGAACGATGTCGGCCCGTCTTTGAACTATCCGGCATTGCAGCGCATCGGTGAATACATCGGCACCGATGTACGCTTCGACAGCTTCGACGAAGGGCGCGACTACATCCGCACCATCTCCGCGCCGTTCGGCCCGCACAGCGAGGGTGAATGGGACAAGCTGGCACGCGATGTGCTGAGGAAAGATGCCGACGGCCGCTGGCGCCGGCATTACGACCTCGCGCTGGCGACGCCGTTTGCGTCGCTGACGGAAGAAAGCGCGAAGCAGGGCGAGGCAGCGATGTGGGCGGCTTATGACGCGATCCGTTGTCCGGTATTGCTGGTGCGCGGCAGCGAGTCCGACTTGCTGACGCCCGAATCGGCAAAGCTGATGACACAGCGCGGACCGAAGGCCAGGCTAGTCGAGCTGCCCGGCGTCGGGCATGCGCCGACCTTCATGCATGCCGACCAGATCGCGCTGGCGAGGGATTTTTTCCTGGGGTGATGTCCCGGGGTGTCTGCATTTTTTTTCGAGAGAGACGATGGTTTCCGTAAGCGCTGTCGGTGACGGCGACGAACAACTCACCCAAGGGTTGAATGCCACCGACAGCGCGCGGCTGTTGGCGGCGGTCGAGTTCGCGCGTCCCGCGTACGAAGGCAAGGCCGTGCCCACCGGGCAGGAGGCGATGGCTTTTTCGCGCGGCGTGGTCGGGGCGCTGGCTTCGCTGCGGACCGACATCGACACCCGCATCGCCGGCATGCTGTTCGAGTTGGCCGCGCTCGATGCCAAGATGGCCGAACAGATCGAGACACGCTTCGGCAAGGAAATCGCAGATCTCGTGACTGGCATCCGCCAGCTGATGCGCCTGCACGAGGGCAATTTCGTGCAGCCGGAGCAGGAAAAGAGCAAAGACAGGGCCAAAGACAGGGGCAAAGTGCAGGCCGCCGGCCAGCTCGAGACCTTGCGCAAGATGACGCTGGCCATGGCCACCGACATGCGCGCGGTGCTGGTGCGCCTGACCTCGCGCCTGACCACCTTGCGCTTCTTCGCCGACAAGAAGCTCGAAAACGACATGACGCTGCGCTATGCGCGCGAGACGTTCGACCTGTATGCGCCGCTGGCCAACCGTCTTGGCATTTGGCAGCTGAAGTGGGAACTGGAAGACCTGTCCTTCCGTTTCTCCGAGCCGGCCAATTACAAGCGCATCGCCAAGATGCTGGAAGAGAAGCGTGTCGAACGCGAGAGCTTCGTCGAAGGCGCGATCACGCGGCTCAAGGGCGAACTGGCGGGAGCCGGCGTGAAGGCCGAAGTCTACGGGCGACCGAAACACATTTACAGCATCTGGAACAAGATGCGTGGCAAGGAAATCGACTTCAAGCGTCTGCACGATGTGCGCGCCTTCCGCGTGATCGTCGACGACGTCAAGACCTGCTACGCGGTGCTGTCGCTGGTACACAATATCTGGACGCCGGTCCCCGAAGAGTTCGACGATTACATCGCGCGCCCCAAGGCCAACGGTTACCAGTCTCTGCACACCGTGGTCGAGGCCGATGACGGCCGCACGCTGGAAGTGCAGATCCGCACGCGCGAGATGCACCAGTTCGCCGAATACGGCGTCGCCGCGCACTGGCGCTACAAGGAGGGCAGCGCGACCGCGCTTGACGATTCCTACGATCAGAAGATCGCCTGGTTGCGGCAGCTGCTGGCCTGGAAGAGCGAAGTGGCCGACGTCGTGGTCGGCGAGGAAGAGAGCGACCGCCAGTGGGTGCAGCAACTGAAGGCTGCCGCCATCAATGACCGCATCTACGTGATGACGCCGCAGGGCCGGCTGCTCGAACTGCCGACCGGCGCCACGCCGATTGACTTTGCCTACCAGTTGCACAGCGACGTCGGCCACCGCTGTCGCGGCGCCAAGGTCAATGGCGCGATGGTGCCGCTGAATACCCGGCTCAAGAACGGGCAGACGGTCGAGATCATCACGGCCAAGGGTGAAGCGGCTGCGGCCGGTACCGCCGGCCCGTCGCGCGACTGGCTGTCGGATGGCTACACCGCCAGCCCGCGCACGCGCTCGAAAATTCGCGCATGGTTCAACGCCATCGAACAGGCTGAAACGCTCGCGCGTGGCCGCGCACAGCTGGAAAAGACGCTGCAACGCGAAGGGCGTACCGCGGTCAACCTCGAAGACCTCGCGCACAAGCTCGGTTTTGAAAAGCTCGACGACCTGCTGCTGGCGGTCGGCAATGACCGCTTCAGCCTGCGGCTGGTCGAGCAGGAATTGCATGCCGATGATCCGGCGCGCGCCCATGCGCCGTCCGTCGACGAAGCCGTCCTGCCGCGCAAGAGCAAGGCGTCCAGCGTCACGCAGGGCGGCAAGGCCGGCGTGCTGGTGCTGGGCACCGAAGGCTTGCTGACGCAGATGGCTAGCTGCTGCAAGCCGGCGCCGCCGGACCCCATCGTCGGCTTCATCACGCGCGGCAAGGGCATCTCGATTCATCGCGCCAGCTGCAAGAACCTGTCGCAGATCGTCATGCGCGCGCCGGAGCGCATGGTGCAGACGACCTGGGGCGACCTCGGGGCCGATACCGTGTACCCGGTGGATGTATTCGTGCTCGCGCAAGACCGCCAGGGCCTGCTGCGCGATATCTCGGACATCTTCCTGCGCGAGAAGATCAACGTGATCGGCGTGTCGACCCGCAGCGTGAAAGGACAGGCCATCATGTCCTTCACCGGCGAGATTTCGTCGACCGAGCAGCTGACGAAGGCGATGAACGTGATCCGCGAGGTGAAGGGCGTGCTGGAGGTGAAGCGCGCCTGAGGGCGGGCGCTCGCGCGAGCGCGATGCCAGAAAACCAATCCTTCGTGCGGCCTTGAAAATAATTTCATTGAGGCACTTGGCGAGTCCATACAAATCTGGCTATAATCTCGCTTCTTTAGGCGCGTAGCTCAGCTGGTTAGAGCACTACCTTGACATGGTAGGGGTCGTTGGTTCGAGTCCAATCGTGCCTACCAACACCAAACTGCAGGACATTGATAAGAGCGAGAAAGGCGATACGGTTATGACACCGCGAACTAGCCCGTCGGTTTCGGAATCCATACGCTAGTCCGTCTTTTCATTCCTGCAGTAACAGGCCCGCCACCGGCGGTGTCCAGAAAAAAACGCGGCTGGTCCGCGTTTTTTTTCGTCCGCAGTTTTCATTGGCAGTTTTCACTCGCAGCACCGGTCGCCCGCAGCCACAAGCCTGCGGCGGCTCACCGCAAGGAGCAGAGCATGGTTTCAGTCCGACTTCCCGATGGTTCGCAACGCCAGTTCGAGTCGTCCGTCACGGTCGCGCAAGTCGCCGCCTCGATTGGCGCCGGCCTGGCCAAGGCCGCGCTGGCCGGCAAGGTCGATGGCAAGCTGGTCGATACCTCGTACCTGATCGAGCGTGATGCGGACCTCGCCATCGTCACCGACAAGGATGCCGATGGCCTCGATGTCATTCGCCACTCGACCGCGCATTTGCTGGCCTATGCCGTCAAGGAGCTGTTCCCGGATGCGCAGGTCACCATCGGCCCCGTGATCGAGCACGGCTTCTACTACGATTTTTCGTACAAGCGCCCGTTCACGCCGGAAGACCTGCAGGCGATCGAAAAGAAGATGGCCGAGCTGGCCAAAAAGGATGAGGTTGTCGAGCGCAAAGTGCTGCCGCGCGACGAAGCCGTCGCCTACTTCAAATCCATTGGTGAGGCCTACAAGGCCGAGATCATCGCGTCCATTCCTGCGAATGAAGACGTGTCTCTGTACAGCGAGGGCAAGTTCACCGACTTGTGCCGCGGCCCGCACGTGCCGTCGACCGGCAAGCTGAAGGTGTTCAAGCTGATGAAGGTGGCCGGCGCCTACTGGCGCGGCGACTCGAAGAACGAGATGCTGCAGCGGATCTATGGCACTGCGTGGACGAAGAAGGAAGACCAGGAAGCCTACCTGCACATGCTGGAAGAGGCCGAGAAGCGCGACCACCGCAAGCTGGGCCGCCAGCTCGACCTGTTCCACTTCCAGGATGAGGCGCCGGGCCTGATCTTCTGGCACCCGAAGGGCTGGACCGTCTGGCAGCAGGTCGAGCAGTACATGCGTAGCGTTTATCAGGATAACGGCTACCAGGAAGTGAAGGCGCCGCAGATCCTCGACCGCTCGCTGTGGGAAAAGTCCGGCCACTGGGACAACTACAAGGACAACATGTTCACCACGGATTCCGAGAACCGTGCGTACGCATTGAAGCCGATGAACTGCCCGGGCCACGTGCAGATCTTCCGCTCGAACATGCACTCCTATCGCGAACTGCCGCTGCGTTACGGCGAGTTCGGCCAGTGCCACCGCAACGAGCCGTCCGGTTCGCTGCACGGCATGATGCGGGTGCGCGGCTTCACGCAGGATGACGGCCACATCTTCTGTACCGAAGACCAGATCCTCGACGAGTGCGTTGCGTTCACCGCGCTGCTGCAGCAGGTCTATCGCGACTTCGGCTTCAATGAAGTGATCTACAAGGTCGCGACCCGTCCGGAAAAGCGCGTCGGTTCCGACGAGCTGTGGGACAAGGCGGAGAATGCGCTGATCGAATCGCTGAAGCGTTCCGGCTGCGACTATGAAATCACGCCGGGCGAGGGCGCGTTCTACGGCCCGAAGATCGAGTACACGCTGAAGGACGCGATCGGCCGTCCGTGGCAATGCGGCACCATCCAGGTCGATTTTTCGATGCCGGTGCGTCTCGAAGCCGAGTATGTCGCCGATGACAACACCCGCAAGGTGCCGGTCATGCTGCATCGGGCCATCCTCGGTTCGCTCGAACGCTTCATCGGCATGCTGATCGAAAACCATGCGGGCGCGCTGCCGCTGTGGCTGTCGCCGGTGCAAATTTCCATTTTGAATATCACCGACGGCCAGGCCGATTATGCGCTGAAGCTTGAGCAAAGCCTGAAAAAACAAGGGTTTAGAGTGCAGGCAGATTTGCGTAACGAGAAAATAACCTATAAAATACGCGAGCACTCCGTCCAGAAAGTACCCTACATCATCGTCGTAGGGGACAAGGAACGTGAGGCAAACACCGTGGCCGTGCGTGCGCGAGGCAATGTCGATCTGGGCGTCATGTCCGTCGACAGTTTGGTCGAGCGACTCCAGCAGGAGATCGCCGCCAAGGCCTGACGGACTACCGTCAGGCTGGCTCGCAGCAAAAGCACGGCTATATTCATTGGATTTTTGAAGGACACTGCAATAGCTACGGACAAGTCGCACCGCATCAACGGTGAAATCACGGCGCAACAATTGCGCCTGTCGGGTGTTGAAAACGAGCCTCTCGGCATCGTCAGCCTCGCTGAAGCCTTCCGTCTCGCCGAAGAGGCGAACGTCGATCTGGTCGAAATTGCGCCCACCGCGCAACCGCCGGTCGCGCGCCTGATGGACTATGGCAAGTTCAAGTACCAGGAGCAAAAGCGCTTGCACGAGGCCAAGCTCAAGCAGAAAGTGATCTCCGTCAAGGAGGTCAAGTTCCGCCCGGGTACCGATGACGGCGACTACAACATCAAGCTGCGCAACCTGATCAAGTTCCTCGACGAGGGTGACAAGACCAAGATCACACTGCGTTTCCGGGGCCGCGAAATGGCCCACCAGGAAATCGGCGCGCGCATGCTGGAACGTCTGAAAGCCGACCTCGAGCCCTATGGCACGGTCGAGCAGTTCCCGAAGATGGAAGGGCGCCAGATGATCATGGTGCTCTCGCCGAAGAAGAAGAAGTAAGCCGGCCGGCAGGCCGCATCGGGGTGGCGTGGCTGCCTCGGTAAAAATTTGCTAGAATTTACGGCTTCGCTGAAAGGCGAAGTTGTGAAAACGGCATCGGACTCGAATTCGGTGCTGGAGTCGATTGAAAACGTAGCGAGCGGCACGAGTTTGGTCCGAGAAGCGCAGTCGTACAGGCGTACGACGAGCATCGCAGGGCCAAAATCGTGACGCGCAGTAGTTTTCAACGACTCACAGAAGCGATCTCAGGCATCCAAGAGCAGCGTTGCTGCCACCTGCGTCGCAAATCATGGAGCCGTCCGTAAGAGGACGGAATTTGCATGCCAAAGATGAAAACCAAGAGCAGCGCGAAAAAGCGTTTTCGCGTTCGCCCGGGCGGTACCGTCAAGCGTGGCCAGGCTTTCAAGCGCCACATCCTGACCAAGAAAACCACCAAGAACAAGCGCCAGCTGCGTGGAGCCGTGACCGTCCATGAGACGAACATGGACTCGATCCGCGCCATGATGCCCTTCGCCTAACCTCACTCTCGACAACAGGAGTCAATAATGCCAAGAGTCAAACGTGGGGTCACAGCACGGGCCCGTCACAAGAAAGTCCTCGACGCCGCCAAAGGCTATCGTGGTCGCCGCAGCCGCGTCTATCGCGTTGCCAAACAAGCCGTCATGCGTGCCGGCCAGTATGCCTACCGCGATCGCCGCAACAAGAAGCGCGTCTTCCGCGCTCTGTGGATCACCCGTATCAATGCCGCGTCGCGCGAGCATGGCCTGACCTACAGCGTGTTCATGAATGGCCTCAAGCGCGCCGCGATCGGCCTCGATCGCAAAGTGCTGGCTGACATGGCCGTGATGGACAAGCCGGCATTCGCCGCGATCGTCAATCAGGTGAAGGCCACCATCGCTGCTTAAGCGAAGGACCGCAAGCCACAAGCCGGCGTCGCTTCGGTGACGCCGCAGCAGTCCTAAGCGGGGCACAGGTGAAAGCCTTGTGCCCCGTTTTCATTTCATGCCGGTGCACGCGAATGCACGCGTCCGGCACACCGCACACACACTTGGGCAACCGACACGCATGAGCTCGCTCGAACAAATCGTCGCCGCCGCCGAGGCCGACTTCCTGGCTGCGGACGATCCTGCCGCGCTGGAGAACGCGAAGGCGAAATACCTGGGCAAGACCGGCCAGGTGACCGAACAGATGAAGGGCCTGGGCAAGCTCGACCCCGACGCGCGCCGCGCGCAGGGTGCCGTGATCAACGCCGCCAAGGAAAAGATCGAGGCCGCGCTCAATGCGCGCCGCAACGCGCTGTCCGATGCGCAGATGCAGGCACGACTGAATGCCGAGGCGATCGACGTCACGCTGCCGGGACGTGGCCGCGGCACCGGCGGTATTCATCCGGTGATGCGCAGCTGGGAGCGCATCGAGGCCATCTTCGGCTCGATCGGCTTCGACGTCGCCGACGGTCCCGAGATCGAGACCGACTGGACCAATTTCTCCGCATTGAACAGCCCGGAAAACCATCCGGCGCGCTCGATGCAGGACACTTTCTACATCGACGGCAAGGACAGCACCGGCAAGCCGTTGCTGCTACGCACGCACACGAGTCCCATGCAGGTGCGCTACGCGAAGATGAACAAGCCGCCGATCAAGGTCATCGCACCGGGCCGCACCTATCGCGTCGACAGCGATGCCACGCATTCGCCGATGTTCCACCAGGTCGAAGGCCTGTGGATAGCCACCGACATCAGCTTTGCTGATCTCAAGGGCGTCTATCTCGAATTCGTGAAAGCCTTCTTCGAGACCGACGACCTGCAAGTGCGTTTCCGCCCGTCGTACTTCCCGTTCACCGAGCCGTCGGCCGAGATCGATATCGCCTTTGGCTCCGGTCCGCTGAAGGGCCGCTGGCTCGAAGTATCCGGCGCGGGGCAGGTGCATCCGACCGTCCTTCGCAACATGGGCTTCGATCCCGAGCAAGTGATTGGTTTTGCGTTCGGCTCCGGCCTCGAGCGCCTGACCATGCTGCGTTATGGCATCAGCGACCTGCGCCTGTTCTACGAAGGCGACCTGCGCTTCCTGAAACAATTCAACTGAGCACGCGACATGCAATTCTCCGAAAACTGGCTGCGCACCCTGGTCGA
>JBDKLN010000160.1:0-3194 GCA_039806045.1 Pseudomonadota bacterium | reverse complement strand
AAATTCACAATCACGACTACGTGCAGCGCTAGGGAAGAAAATCAGGATTACACAGTTCGTTTTACAAATTTTTAAGCGTTTTTAACCCATTGAATTTATTAATATTTTATAGAGCAACGACTTCTTTTAATCCGTTGGTCGCAGGTTCGAGTCCCGCACGACCTACCAGAAAAATCAAAGGCTTAGATGAGTGATCATCTAAGCCTTTGTCGTTTCAGCCCCTCCATGTAACCGCCATGTAAGCGGATTTGCGGAATCCATCGCAACGATTCGAATACGCGGGCACTTGCGACACTCTCCTACATTTCTTCGCTGATGCAGCGCCCTGGTCGGCCGCGACATGCGCTTTGAAGCGGGCGAGCGCCGCATGGGATTTACGGCCGAAGATTATCTGCTGTCGTTTGCGATGCCGAATTTCTACTTCCACGCCGTCACCGCTTACGACAGCTTGCGCAACCCGGGCATCACGGTCGGCAAGGTCGACTTCCTGGGCCAGGTTCGCCAAAAATCCTGGACCAGCTGCCTGAAACGACAAAGGCCCGGATGCGCGCTCATCCGGGCCTTTGTTCATGCGGGCGCGTACACGCCGGCATTTTCACAACAACATTACCGCCGCAACTTCCTGATCCGGTTGGACGCCAGCGTCACGCCTCTGGCTTGACGGCGTTGAACCGGCCATTGATCCACTCGCCTTTTCTGGCGGGACGGCCATCCGCATACGTTTCGACACCCGGTCCGCTTTTCTCGCCGTTGACGAATCGTCCTTTGTAGCGATCGCCGTTGTGATACACGTAAACGCCTTCGCCATGCGGCTCGCCATTCAACACCTGGCCTTTGTATTTGCTGCCACTGGAAAAAGTCAGCGTTCCCTCGCCCTCGGGATTGCCCTGCTTGAAGTCGCCGGTATACACATCGCCATTCGCGTAAGTGAAGGTGCCACGCCCATGCTGGCTGCCTTCTTCGTAGCGGCCTGAGTATTTGTCGCCATTGGCGAAAAAATAATTGCCCTTGCCGTGGTATTCCCCGTGCTCGAATTGCTCTTCGTAGCGGTCGCCATTGGCGTAAGTGAAAATGCCGATCCCGTGGTAATGATTGCCCTGGAATTCGCCGTCATAGCAGTCGCCGTTGGCAAACGTCATCGTGCCCCTGCCCTCGAACTGGTCGCCCGCAAGTTCGCCGCTGTATTCATCACCGTTGGCATAGCGCAGTGTTGGCATGGTCTGTGGCTCCGTCGGCCCGAAATGGAAATGAATCGTATTTTATAGAACTGTGGCCATGCCCCGCCGGTTCGGCCTCGTCCGCACCGGCCGGCCTGGCTGCGTGATCAGCCTGCAGCCGCCATCGTCAGCCGGCCCTTCTCCAGCTCGGCCATCAGGATCGCCTGCATCGTCGGGCTCAGCGGGCCGATGCTGGCCGCCGTCTTCTCCGCCCAATCGAAATAATCGCTGCGCATTCGGGCTGACCACGTAGCTGGTGCGAAATTGCCCGCAAGGTTGCGTACGCTCGACACCAATTGCGCAAACCGGACAAGCTTGGCCTTGCGCGACAGCTGCGGCAAGGTACGCGACAACTGCGCCCGGCGCGAGGCCAGCGACAGCTTCGGATAGTCGGCCACCTCGGCGCTGATGAAAGCGACCTCGCTGCCGAACATGCCGGCGATATCGGATTCGGTCACGTCGGTACGCTCGAGCAGGTCATGCAGCACCGCCGCCACCAGCAGGAAAGGATCATCCTCGCCGGCCTCCTGCAGCACGCGCACCACGTCCAGCGGGTCGAGGAAACAACCCATCCCCACGGCCGGCTCCAGATTGAGCCCGGCGCGGCGCGCTGCCTGGTATGCAACCGCCTTGTCGATAAAGGGCGAATTGGCTTTCGCCTGTCCAGCTTCCACATGTGCCTCTCTGTCGATGCCCGCGACCGCAGGAATGCGGCCGCGCCCGCCATCATACCGCCCCCGCCTTCCCGAGCCATAACCAACCCGCCCGGCCTGCAAAACGGCCGGCACCCGCTGCCCGGTGTCGCACGATCGGCCTATCCTCTATGATGGACCCGTTGCCGGCCACCCTGACGAGCTGCCATGCCCGACAAGCCCTTGCTCACCGCCGCGTTCGACCGACCGCTCGCACGATTGCGCACCATCTCCTGGCGCGACCTGATGGTCGTGCTGCTGCCGACGCTGGCCCTCACCCTCGCGCTCGGCTGGCTGGCCGTGAAGCTGATCCGCCCTGCGCCGCCGAGCAAGCTGGTGATACTGGCTGGCCCGAAGGACAGCAGCTTCGATACCGCCGCCCAGCGCTACAAAAAACTGATCGAAGCCCATGGCATCAAGGTCGAGGTGCGCGAAACCGACGGCTCGGTCGAGAACCTCAAGCGCCTGCTCGACCGGCACGAAGCCGTCGATGTGGGCTTCGTGCAGACCGGACTGGCGGACGACGACAAGGCACCGGGGCTGATGTCGCTCGGTACGCTTTACATCCAGCCCTTCTTGGTTTTCTACCGCGGCAAGGACGAGATCGAGCAGCTGACCGGGCTCGCCGGCAAGAAGATCGCGATCGGACCGGATGGCAGCGGCACGGCGGTGATCGCGACCCGGATGCTGGAAGAAAACGGCATGGACAAGCAGGACGCAACCCTGCTCGAGCTCGACGGTGACGATGCGATCGATGCGCTGAAGGCCGGCAAAGTCGATGCCATCTTCGTCACCAGCGAGCAGGTGCGCGGCAAGAAGGTGCGTGAACTGATGCGCGTGCCAGGCGTGAAGCTGATGAACTTCCGACAGGCTGAAGGCTACCTGCGGCGCCTGCGCTTCCTGTCGCGCCTGACCGCGCCCGAAGGCGGCTTTGACCTCGGCATGAACCTGCCACCGCGCGATTCGCAGCTGGTCGGCACGCCGGTCGAACTGATTGCCCGCGAAGGCCTGCACCCGGCGATCTCTGACTTGCTGATCGCCGCCGCGCGCGACGTACACGGCAAACCGGGCATGTTCCGCAAGGCGGGCGAGTTCCCGGCGGCGCAGGAGCACGACATCCCGCTGTCGGAAGAAGCGCGCCGCTACTACACGTCGGGCGCGCCGTTCCTGTACAAGCGGCTGCCGTTCTGGCTGGCCAGCCTGGTCGACCGCATCCTCATCATCGTGCTGCCTTTGCTGATCGTGGTCGTGCCGGCCTCGCGCCTGGTGGCGCCGTTGTACCAAT
>JBDKLN010000159.1:0-8251 GCA_039806045.1 Pseudomonadota bacterium | reverse complement strand
CGTAGTTCCGCGCGGTTGGCAGCGTGGTTGAGGATCGGAACATGGGCCTCGTCAGGCGTCGCGGCGACCGGTCGCAGGCCAACGTGCGAATATCCGCAGACCCGGGCAATTTTCACGGCATCTACCGGTGCAACTTCCAGCACAGTGAGTGCCGCAAGCGAAATGGACCGTCCAGCCGGCTCAGACACGGCAGCGACAGAGAATGGTTTCGATCACTTCGGCGCGCCGGGCCTCCCGATTGCCCGGGTCGAACATGTCGAAATCGAACACCTTGCTGAAGGTGTGGGCGTTGGACACGTAATAGAAACAGAGCGAACTGATGCTCATGTGCAGCTGGGTCAGGTTGATGCCTGAGCGTATCACTCCCCGCTCCTGACCCCGTTTAAGGATCTCGCCGAGCGTTCCCAGCACCAGCTCGCGCTGCCGTGAATGGTCCAGCAGGCTGGCGTGGCGGCCGCAATCGAGATTTTCGGACATCAGGATGCGAATACGTTCAGGGTTGTCGACGTGACTGTCGAAGGTAAGCCCGACCAGGTTTGCCAGCGCTGCAACCGGATCGGTCAGATCGGGTTTTGCCCGCCCTTCGGCCGTGCGGAAATCCGCATAGACCCGGTCAAGCACTGCGGCGTACAAGCCATCCTTACTGCCGAAGTAGTAATAGATCATGTGCTTGCTGGTTGCCGTGCGCGCGGCAATTTCTTCTACCCGCGCGCCGTGCAGTCCCTTTTCAGAGAACTCCTGGATTGCTGCCTTGAGCACGTCTTCGCGGGTAGCCTCGGCATCGCGAGTCTTCTTTCGCCTTGGCGTGCTGCCTGCAGCATCTTTCATAAGGTCCGGCATGACGCATTTATAACCTTGAAGGAGCGAGAAGACAATAACATTCCAACCATTCCGTTTGTTGTTGACTGGACAAACTGGTATGTATACTGACGGCGCAGTACTAACCGGAAGTTCCGGAACCTTGGGAGAAGGTTTTCATGAGATCATTGGTTCACGCTTCGCTGCTTGTCTGCGCATCTTCGCTCGCACTCGCGGCCGCACCCGCCCTTGCGCAGGCCGATCAGCAGCAGGCTCCGGAAGATAGCGCTGCGGCCGGCGAATCGGCGCCTGGCGAAATCATCGTCACCGCCAACAAGCGCAACGAACGCCTGCAAAGCGTGCCGGCGTCGATCACGGCGGTAGAATCGGCCACAATGGAACGCATGGCGATCCAGTCACCGAAGGATTTCGGGCAGATCGCGCCAACGCTGAACTTCCAGGCTGCCGACGAAGCGCGCCTGTTCAACTTCTCGATCCGCGGCATTGGCACCGAAACGTTCTCGGTGGGGGTCGAGCCTTCGGTTTCAACCATCGTCGACGGGGTGGTCTACACGCGCGTAGGTTCGGTCTTTGACGGCCTGAGCGACATCGCGCGGGTCGAAGTCCTGAACGGACCCCAGGGCACGCTGCAGGGCAAGAACGCTTCGGCCGGTGCTGTCGTCATCACCACCAAGGCTCCGAATCGCGACAAGTTCGAAGCGCGCGTTGACCTTGGTCTGGCCGAGCACGGCGAGCGGGCCGCTTCGCTGATGCTGACCGGGCCGATCAACGACACGCTCGCCTACCGCATCAACGGCTACTACCACACCGACGACGGCGTGGTCCGGAACATTGCCAACAACAAGACCGTCAACAACGCGGAAAGCTATGGCGCGCGCGGCAAGCTGGCGTACGATTCCGGTGAAGGCGTGAAGCTGATGCTGCTGGCCGACTATGGCTATCGCAAGGCCGATTGCTGCGCCGAACCGATCCGCGTCGGCGCCGCTTCGGGCAACGTCACTGCTGCCTTCACCGGCACGCCGGTCGGCCCGCTCAACCGCTTCGTCAACCTGAACACCGTCCAGGAAGGCTATCAGCGCAATGGTGGCGGTTCGCTCCAGGCCGATGTCGAACTGGGCAGCCACACGCTGACCTCGATCACCGCCTATCGCATCTACCGCGACTTTGCGATCCGTGACCGCGATGGCACCAATGCCGGCTTCACCGGGGTCACCCCGCAGCAGCTCTTCAACGCGACCCAGCCGGGCATTTCGGCTTCGGCGGCGCTCGCGGCAATGGACAGCCTGCTGGTCAATTCGCTGAGCTTCTCCTGCCGCACCTCGGATGCGGGCACGCCGATCTGCGGGGAAAGCAACAGCCTGGAAAAGAGCGATACCTTCAGCCAGGAAGTCCGACTGGCTTCGCCCACCGGCGGCCTAGTTGATTATATCGTCGGCGCCTATTTCAATGATTCCAAGGTCGAGCGTGACCTGACGATTGCCGGCGTGCGCTCCAACATCGCAGGCAACGTCAGCTTCCCGACCACCACGACCTATACTGTCAATCGCGACACGGCCTATGTGCTGGCCGATGCGGTGATCAAGGTGCACAACAAGGACACGGCCTTCTTCGCCAATGTGAACGTCCATCCGGTGGACAAGCTGACGCTGACTGGCGGCATTCGCTTCGTGCATGACGAACTGATTTATGACGTCAACAAGGTGACTGGCCCTAACGGCGACCACATCGGTGGCGGTGCGGGAACGAACCCCGCGGGCAAAGCAGCTGCAGGGGCCAATATCGGCACGCCGCAGTTCAACACTAGCCGTTCATACCTTGATAACCACGTGCTTGGCAAAGCTTCGCTCAAGTACGAATTCACGCCGACCATCATGGCCTACGGTTCTTGGGCGCACGGCTACAAAAGCCAGGCAGTTGACGCTGATATCTTCGTGACCCAAGCCGGCTTCGACGCCTTCCCGGTTGCTCCTGAAACTTCGAATTCGTGGGAAGTCGGGATCAAGACGCAGCTCCTCGATCGCCGCGTGACGGTCAACCTGACTGGCTACAAGACCACCTTCTCGGGATATCAGACTTCTTCGTCCGGACTTGATCCCAGCGCCCAGGCGGTGCTGCGCTCGGCCGGTAAGCTCTTTACCAAGGGCATCGAAGGCGAAGTGGTGATCCGTCCGGTTGACGGCCTGCGACTGTCCGGCAACTTCCTGTTTGCCGACAACAAGTTCGGCGACCTGTTCCTCAACGCCACCACCAATATCAAGGGCGGTGACCCGCTGAACGCACCTGAAACGAAGTGGGGCCTCAACGGATCCTACGATCTCCCGGTGGGCGATTGGGGGGTCAACCTTTCGTCCAACTACACCTGGACCAGCAACACGCTGTTCACCAATCTGGCCGATGCGAACAATGCGGCATCGATCTGGCGGCGGCCCTCGTTTGGCGTGGCCAATGCCACGCTGACCGTTTCCTCGCCTAACGATCGCTACAAGCTAAGCCTCTATGTGAAGAACCTGTTCAACGAACACTACGTTGCCGGTCTGCGCCGCATCTCCGGCTCGGTCGGGGGCGCGGGTGCCGTGGCTCAGGCTCTGCCGCGCGACTTCGATCGCTATGTTGGTGGCACCTTGACCGTCAACTTCTGATCAAGGGCGCAACCAGAACAACTCCGTCAGGACCCTCCGCGATGACCGGCATGAACATTACGATCAAGGCCGGGATCGCAGGGGGACTGACAGGAGGCGTCGTGATCTGGCTCTATGAAGCCATCGTGTGGGTCGGCGTCCAGCATCTGATGCCGCTCGCGGGGATACCCCGCAACGCGACGGGGCTGGTTTTCGGCAAGGCGTTTCAGGAAGCAATCGGTCCCATGGCCTATGTCATGGGAACGATGATCCACTTCGCCTTTGCGCTGGGCTGGGGCGTGCTGTTCGCGCTCCTGTGGCCGTGGCTTCGCCGCAAGGGGTGGGAAGCCAGCCTGGCCGCCATGGTCTTCGCTCCGCTGCTGTGGATCGTCATGCATGTCCCGATCGCGCTGCTCGGCAACGATCACCCCGATTATCTTGATCCCGTCGTCGTGATTGGCGGGATCATGTCGCACCTGTTCTACACCGTACCGCTGGCACTATTGGTGAAGCGTCGGATGCGCGATGCGGCAACGGTTTGAAACGGTCACCCTGCCTGCGAGAGGGTGCCCAGGCACTCTCTCGCCTTTTCCATTGCACCAAGGCCCAAGGGGATAGTCATGCGTCACCATGTTACCGGCTTGATCGGACGCGGCATCGGAGAAAGCCGCTCACCGCGCATCCACGAGTCCGAAGCTGCTGCGCATGACGTGCCGCTGGCTTACCGCCTGGTTGATTTCACTGCCCTTGGTCGTCCCGATGACGATCTGGCCGATATGGTCCACCTGCTGGCGGGTATCGGCTTTTCAGGCTGCAACATTACCTTCCCGTTCAAGCAGGCAGTCCTGCCGCTGTGCGACGATCTGAGCGAAGCGGCAAACGCCCTTGGCGCGGTCAACACACTCACCTTCCAAAATGGCACGATCCGCGGCGAGAATACCGATTGGGTCGGCTTTGCCTGGCTGATCGAGCGGGAGGTCGGATCGGTTGACGGCGCCACTATTGCTCAGGTCGGCGCGGGTGGTGCAGGTTCGGCCACGGCCTATGCGCTGGCCCGGCTGGGCGCCCGCAACGTGGTCCTGTTCGATCCGCAGCCGGGACGAGCGGCCGAGCTGGCCGCGCGGCTGGCAACGCATTTCCCGGCCTGCGCCTTTACTCCCGCCGAAACCGCCGAAGCGGCGATCACCGAGGCTGACGGGGTGGTCAATGCCACGCCCGTCGGCATGTCCAGCGTGCCCGGCGTGCCGTTCGATCCGGCACTCATGTCGCCGTCCCAATGGCTCGCTGACATCATCTATTTTCCGCTCGAAACCCAGCTCCTCGCTGCCGCCCGCCGCAATGGCCAGCGGGTTGCCAACGGCGTCTCGATGGTGATCGGGCAGGCCGCCGAGGCGTTGCGCCTGATCACCGGAATAACGCCCGACCGGGAACGGATGCTGGCCCGACTGGAGGCAGAGATCGCAGCCGAACGGGCAGGAGCGAAAGCGGCATGAAGAGTTCAATCGCCACCGTTTCGGTCAGCGGCACGCTTGCCGAGAAGCTCACAAATGTGGCTTCGCGCGGGTTCGATGCGGTCGAGATTTTCGAGAACGATCTGCTCTCTGCCCCGCAATCGGCCAGCGAGATCGGGGCCATGGCGCGCGATCTGGGACTGGCGATTTCGATGTTCCAGCCGTTCCGCGATTACGAAGGTCTGCCTGATGACCTGCGCGAGCGTGCCTTGGAGCGGATGCGGCGCAAGTTTGCGGTGATGGACGATCTCGGCACCGATCTGGTGCTGCTCTGCTCGAACTGTTCCCCCCAGGCCAGCGCCGAACGCGGCCGCCTGCTCGATGATCTGGGGCGGATCGCGGAGCTCGCGGGCAGCCACGGCAAGCGCATCGCCTATGAAGCGCTGGCCTGGGCGCCCCATGTCAACGATCACCGCGATGCCTGGGCGCTGATCCGCGATGTCGATCACCCCGCGCTGGGGCTGTGTCTCGACAGCTTCCACTCGCTCAGCCGCCGCATTCCCTCGTCCTCGATCGGCGATATCCGGGCGGACAAGTTGTTCATGCTGCAACTGGCCGACGCGCCGATGCTCGACATGGACCTGCTGAACTGGAGCCGCCATTTCCGCTGCATGCCCGGCCAGGGCGATTTCCCGCTGGCCGACTATGCCGCAGCGATCGAGCGGATCGGCTATCAGGGCTATTGGAGCCTTGAGATCTTCAACGACCGGTTCCGCGCCGGATCGGCAGCACAGATCGCGCGCGACGGGCTGCGCGGGCTGCGCGTGCTGCACGATACCGCGCAGCGCCAGCTTGGCCACAAGGGCGATCTGCCCGCCGCGGTGGAGCCAAAAGCGGTCGAATTCATCGAATTCGCCGCCAGCCACGAGGAGGCCGCCGAATTCGGCCGGATCTTCACCGCACTCGGCTTTGCCCGGACCGGTCGGCATCGCAGCAAGGACGTGGTCCGCTGGCAACAGGGTGGCATCAACCTGGTGGTCAATTCCGAGCCGGAGGGCCTCGCCCACAGCTTCGACATCGTCCACGGCGGTTCGGTCTGCGCGATCGGTATGGCGGTGGATGATCAGCAGGCGGTCCTCAGCCGCGCCGAAGCGCTCGACATGCAGCGCTTTACGCAGAGCGTCGGGCCGGACGAATGGGCGATCCCGGCCGTGCGCGGGATTGGAGGGTCCCTGCTCTATCTGGTCGATGCGCAGAGCCGCGCGGCGATGTGGCGCGACGAGTTCCCGCTCGCGCTGGAGGGTGCGAGCGAAGCCGCAGCGGACCTGCTGCGGATCGACCATGTCGCCCAGACCATGCAGTACGAGGAATTCCTCAGCTGGCTGCTCTACTACACCGCGCTGTTCGCGATGGAGAAGACCCCGCAGCTGGAGATCGCCGATCCGATGGGGATCGTCTACAGCCAGGCGGTCGAGACCCCCTCGCGCGGGGTGCGCTTCACGCTCAACGGGTCGATGGCCGCCAATGCGCTGTCGACGCGGTTCATCCAGAACTACTTCGGTGCCGGGGTGCAGCACATCGCCTTTGCTGCGGCCGACGTGTTCGCGGTGGCCGAGCGGGTCAGAGACGCGGGGCTGCCGATGCTGGAGATCGGGCCGAACTACTACGCCGATCTCGAAGCCCGGTTCGGGCTCGATACGGATCTGGTCAAACGGATGGCCCAGCTCAACATACTGTATGATCGTGACGGAACCGGTGAATATTTCCAGTTCTACACCCGCGCTGTAGCCAAACGGGTGTTCTTTGAAGTGGTGCAGCGGCGCAGCTATGACGGTTACGGCGCCTCCAACGCCGCGATCCGGCTCACCGCTCAGGCCCTCCACCGCGATCCCGCGGGCATCTAGCAAGGTAAATGCATCATGGCCGGACCGATTTTCGTCGCAGAATCCGAAACAGGCATTGCCGAAGACTGGACCGTGAAGGCCGCGCTGATCGTCGCACTATGCTTTGTTCTCAACATGATCGACGGGATGGATGTGCTGATCATCTCGTACATTGCGCCGGCCTTGCAAAAGGACTGGATGGTCAGCCCCGCGGAACTATCGATCGTGTTCAGCATGGGGCTTGCAGGCATGGCGCTCGGCGGGCTGGGATTGGCACCGATGGCTGACCAGTTTGGCCGCAAGCGGATGATCATGGTGGCGATCGGCCTGATGGCTGTGGCCATGTACGCCAGCAGCCATGCTACTTCGGTATTCCAGCTGTCGTCGATCCGCTTTGTCGTCGGCACGGGGATCGGCACCGTTCTTGCCTGCATTGCCGCGATCGCCGCTCGCATCGCGCCTGCAAAGCATCGCAACTTTGCGGTCGGGGTGCTACAAGCGGGCTACCCAATTGGTGCGATGCTCACCGGCTTCGTGGCGGCGTGGGCCCTGCCAATCTATGGCTGGCAGGCAATGCTGGTGGCCACGTCGGCTGTATCTGCGTTGTTCGTGCCGATTGTTTGGCTGGTCCTGCCGCACAACCGGACCGCCGCCCTTGAAGGTCCGGCGATAAAGCTTTCGGAAACCATTGCCGGCGCACGCCGGGACGACTCCCTTCTGCTTTGGACTGCCACTGTGTGCGGCTTCATGGCGCTATATTTCATCGCTTCATGGATCACGAAGCTGGCGATCGAGGCGGGCTTGCCTGAAACCAAGGCGATCATTGCCAGTGCCGTCTACAACTTCGGCGCCTTTACCGGTACAGTTGCTGGGAGCATTGCAGCGACCCGGATGGATGTGCGTAAGCTGTGCGGCATACTCTTGGCGCTGGCAGGTGTGGTATTCTTGGTCTTCGGCGGAGTCGCAATGCCGCTGACCGGGGTGTTGATCACAGCCTTCCTGATGGGGGTAACCCTGCAGGGCGGATTCAACATGCTCTACCCGATTGCTGCGCTGGTTTATCCTGAGAAGGTCCGCGCGACCGGCATCGGCTGGGCCTTTGGCATCGGCCGCATCGGAGCCTTCACCGGACCGCTGGTCGGCGGTTGGGCGCTCTCGCAGCATTGGCCGTTGTTAGTGGTGTTCGGATTATTTGTCGGTCCACTTGCTATCGCAGCTCTGGCATCAATGAGGGTCAGAACGACGGATTCTGTCGATGGCCAGGGCTAGACCTCTAATTCGAACTTTTCGGGCTGAATAGTCGGCTGTTATTGATCTACGCATTCTTTCGCTCAGATGTCTGCTTTGTCAGCGTAAGCGGGCATCGCTAAACACGCCGTTGGAGACAGACGGCGTGAATTGCCTGAGATCGCCATATCGCGATGTGTCTCCAGCCCCAAAGCAACTGAACAGAAATGCCAGAATTGCGCCCTTTCGGGCT
>JBDKLN010000158.1:0-16317 GCA_039806045.1 Pseudomonadota bacterium | reverse complement strand
AGAAAATCGACCGGCTTCGTCCAGTCGATTTGCGCATGCACGTCAGGGAAATGGAAAGCGATGAATTCAGGCAGGCAGCTGCTGATTGCTTCCTTCCAAGGGCTGTCGTAATTGTCGGCCATCGAACTCCCTTCGATCGCTGCAGCAAGCACTTGCAGAATGAAGGGAGCATGCCGAAGCGAAGTCGCGTCAGCGGAAGTTGCGGCATGAAACCGCTAGTGACCTGCGTCGATATCAGTCAATCGCAATGAGACTGTCGTTTTTCGAAAGCGTCAGTTCAGCAGATCGAACACGGCCATCGATTCGACATGCGCGGTATGCGGAAACATGTTGACCACACCTGCCTGCGACAGTCGGTAGCCACCGACATTCACCAGCACACCGGCATCGCGCGCCAGCGTAGCCGGATTGCACGACACGTAGACGATACGCTTCGGCACGGCCGACGGATCGGCCACGGCCAGCTCGCTCAGCGCCTTGCAGACTTCCATCGCGCCTTCGCGCGGCGGGTCGATCAGCATCCGATCGAATTTGCCGAGCGCCTTCAGGTCATCGACCGAGAACTCGAACAAATTGCGGCAAGAGAATTGCGTCTTTTGCGCAAGACCATTGGCCTCGGCGTTTTCGAGCGCGCGCGTGGTCAGCGCGGTGCTGCCCTCGATGCCGATCACTTCCTTCGCCTGCGTCGCCAGCGGCAGCGTGAAATTGCCGAGCCCGCAGAACAAATCCGCCACGCGATCCGTCGGCTGCACGGCCAGCAGGCGTAGCGCGCGCGCCACCAGCACGCGATTGATCTGGTGATTGACCTGCGTGAAGTCAGTCGGCTTGAAAGGCATGCGCACGCCGAATTCGGGCAGCAGGTATTGCAAGGGGCGCTGGTTCGGATAGAACGGCGCAGCGGTGTCCGGGCCCTTGGTCTGCAGCCACCATTCGATCTGCCATTGATCCGCAAAAGCCTTCAGTTTCGTCTCGTCGTCAGCCGTCAGCGGCGCCATGATCCGCAACACCATGACGATCACCTGCTCGCCTTCATGTTCGCCGATGGCCAGCTCGACCTGCGGTAGCCGATCGCGGATCGACAACGACGCGACTAGCGCGCGCATCGGCACCATCATGTCCGACACGCGGCGCGGCAGGATCTGGCACGTCTTCATGTCGGCGATGAAGCTTGAACGCTTTTCGTGAAAGCCGATCAGCACCCCGCCCTTCTTTTCGACATAGCGCACCGACATGCGCGCGCGATAGCGGTAGCCCCAGTCGGGCCCATGCACCGGGCGCAGCAGGGTCTCGGCATGCACCTTGCCGATGTGCCAGAGGTTGTCTTCCAATACGCGCTGCTTGATCGCGACTTGGGCATCGGGTTCGAGATGCTGCATCGCGCAGCCGCCGCAGATGCCAAAGAATTCACACTTGGGCTTGACCCGCAGCGCGGACTCGCGCAGCAGGTCGGTCATGTCGGCCGCTTCCCACTTGGGCTTGCGACGGTAGGACTTGAAGCGCACGCGCTCGCCGGGCAGCGCGCCTTCGACGAAGATGACCTTGCCGGGCGTACCATCCTCGTTTTGCAAATGGCCGACGCCGCGCGCGTCCATGTCGAGGGCTTCGATGTCGAGGATGGGATCGTGGTTCATGCGGCAGGCCTGGGGAGAGCGCGGAAAAATGCGAAGCCGCGATTTTACCTGCTGGCGAGTCGTGGCACCGGCTGCACTGGCCGCGCGTCAGAGCAAGGCGTCCTTGCCGACGCCCTTGGCCGTCATCGCCCGCTTCAGGCGATGCAGCCCTTCCAGCTGGATCTGACGCACACGCTCGCGGGTGACGCCCATTTCATCGGCCAGCTCTTCCAGCGTGGCCGGATGCCCGTGGTCCAGTCCGTAGCGGCGCATGATCACCAGCCGCTGCTTGACCGGGATGCTGTCCAGCCAGCGCCTGACCATCAGGATCATCTCGCGCTGTTCGGCATGGGCATCGGGGCCGGTCTCGGCGGCGTCGGCCAGCATGTCGAGCAGGCTCGATTGCGGATCGCCGTCGAGCGGCGTGTCGAGCGAGGTCACCTGCTCGGCCATGCCGAGGATGTCCTGCACCGCGCCGATGCTGCGCTCGACGAGGTGGGCGATGTCTTCGATGCGCGCCTCGTGCGGCGCCGTCATGCGCGCTTCCAGATGGTATTTCGCGCGCAGCACCAGGTTAAGTTCGCGGATGCGATGGACCGGCAGCCGTATCGTGCGCGCCTGGTTCATGATCGCGCGCTCGATTGCCTGACGTATCCACCATGTCGCATAGGTAGAAAAGCGAAAGCCACGTTCAGGCTCGAACTTGCCAATTGAGTGCATCAGGCCGAGGTTGCCCTCCTCGATCAGGTCCAGCAGCACCACGCCGCGGTTCACGTAGTGCTTGGCGATCGACACGACCAGCCGCAGGTTATGCTCGATCATCACCTGGCGCGCCGAGAACTCGCCTTGCTTGGCGAGGGTCGCAAAATGTTGTTCCTCTTGCGGGGTCAGTAGCGGCCGCTGGCCGATCTGGTTCAGGTAGCGCTGGGTCGCATCAGTCGCCAGTTCGGTCGCCAGCAGCGAACGGAATTCTTCGATGCTCCCGGTGGCGGCCTCCTCTTCAGCGATCACGCCCTCGCCACCTTCGTCGCTTGCCGCGTCAAGGGAGCCATCGATCGCGCCACCATCCTCGCCACCGGCAGCGTCGACGTCGCTGTCCGGCGCACCATTGGGCGCTGCTTCATCCAGCATGCCCATCCCCTGCCCCGGCGCAACCTTCGCGTCCGGTTTGTCGTCCGGCGGGTTCGCGGGGTGGGGTGTGCGTTTCATTCATCGCCCTGGCAAGAAGCCTGTGGGGTCGACCGGCTTGCCGAGTTGTCGTATTTCAAAATGCAGCTTCACGACATCGGCATCAGTATTGCCCATTTCCGCGATCTGCTGGCCCCGGGTGACGTTTTGACCTTCCCGGACCAGTATGGTTTTGTTGTGTGCGTAGGCAGACACGACGCCTTCCTGATGGTCGATGATCACCAGGTTGCCGTAGCCACGCATGTTCTTGGCATATAACACAGTGCCATCGCCGACCGACAGGATGGACTGGCCCATCTGCCCGGCAATGTCGATGCCCTTGCGCGCGGCATCGAATCCGCTCAGCAGCTTGCCCTCGGTCGGCCAGATGAAGCGCAGGGGCTGCGGCGGCGTGGTCTGTGCGGACGGCGCGGCATCGGTCTTCCTGACCAGTTCCTGCGGGCGCCACTGCGCGGCATCGCCCCGCTGCATGTCGGCCAGCGCCTGCTCGGAATAAGGCATCTTGTTGCCCAAAGGAGCGCTCTTCAGACCTCCGGACCCTCTCGCGCCTTGGGTCGTTTGCGGGGTCTGCGTCGTCGGGGACGTTTGCGTTGCGGACTGTGCAGCGTTGCTGTCGAGCGACCGCACCTCCATGCCGGAATCCGGCACGCTGGCCATGCGCGCGCCTTCAGGCGGGACCACGCGCAATTGCTGGCCGACCTTGATATCGTTCGGGTTGGCGAGGTTGTTCCAGTCGACCAGATCGCGCCAGGTTTGGCCGAATTGGTAAGCGATGCGCGACAGCGTATCGCCCTTGCGCACGGTGTAGTAGCCGGGCTGGTCCGCAACCGGCGCCGGTTCGGCCTGTTTCCTGGGCTGCCGGGCAGCCGTGCGGTCGTCTACCGGGGCATTGGAAGGCATCTCGGCACAGCCGGTCAGCAATGCCGCCAGTACGACGCCTGCGAGGATGGCCTGGATCTGTCTTTTCATGGGTACAGCACGTCTTTCATTCAAGGCCGGCTGCGTTTGCAGTCTCAGCCGAAGGTTCCAGGTCTCAGCGGCACGAAGTGGCAGCGTTCCAGCGTGTCCGCCATCCATTCATTGCGGCCGGTGCGTACAACCAGCTTGAGCACCTGGTCGCGCTGGCCGACCGGGGCGATCATGCGGCCGCCAATGGCCAGTTGCTCCATCAGCGCCTGCGGCACTTCGAGGCCGGCCGCTGCCAAAATGATGCCATCGAATGGCCCCGCCTGGGGCAAGCCCAACATACCATCGCCATAGTGCAGGCGCAGGTTGGGAATGCGCAGCGGCCGCAGGTTGGTGCGCGCCTGTTCGTGCAGCGGGCGAATGCGCTCGATCGAATACACGTCGTCGGCCACCTGCGCCAGCACCGCTGCCTGATAGCCGCAGCCGGTGCCGATTTCCAGCACCCGCTTGAGCTTGCCGCTGCTGCCTTCGCGCAGCACCTCGATCATGCGCGCGACGATGTAGGGCTGCGAAATGGTCTGGTGATAGCCGATCGGCAGCGAGGCATCGATATAGGCCTGGCTGGCCAGCCCGGGTTCGAGAAACAAATGGCGCGGCACCGCTTCCATCGCCGCCAGCACCATGGGGTCGCGCACCCCCTGATCGGCCAGGCGCGTGACCATGGCCTTGCGCACGGCATCCGACACCAGCGGGACGTTCGCGTGGCGGTCGGTGTTCAGGTTGGGCGTGGCCAGCGGCCTTGCCGGCGCGCCACGCGGGACGCTGCCGGCGGAAGCCGTACCGGTCGCCGGTTTGCCGACGGACGCCACAGGCCCGGTAGTGCGTGTATTGCCGACATGGCGGGCGGCCGTCTGGCCGGCGGCCTTGGCCGCATTCTGGGTGGCGGTCTGCGGGCTGTTGAGGCGGGGCGGCGTGCCGGCCTGCTTGCGGCCGGCAAGGCCGGTGACAAAGTCCAGCGTCAGCGGGAAGCGCTTTTTCGGCTGGTCCGGATCGCTCATGTGAGTGCCTGTTTCAGCCGGTCGAGCTGGGCGTTGTGGGTCAGGTCGATCTGCAGCGGCGTCACCGATACCCAGCCCTGTTCGGTGGCGTGGAAATCCGTGCCCTCGGAGGCTTCCTTGGCCTTCCCGACCGGCCCGATCCAGAAAATCTCGTTGCCATGCGGATCCTGTGCGCGAATCACCGGCTCGGACTCGTGGCGCTTGCCCAGCCGCGTCGGCACGATGCGATCCAGCTGCTCATACGGACGGTTCGGGATGTTCACGTTCAGCAGGTAAGGCGAATGCAGCGTATCAAGCTTGCGCAGCACGATGTCTTTCGCGATGCGCGCGGCCGAGTCGAGGTGCGCCCAGCCATGGTCGACCTGCGAGAACGCAATCGCCGGTATGCCGAACAGGAAACCCTCGGTAGCGGCGGCGACGGTGCCGGAGTACAGCGTATCGTCGCCCATGTTCTGGCCCTGGTTAATGCCCGACACCACCAGATCGGGACGCTGGTCCAGCATACCGGTCAGTGCGATGTGCACACAGTCGCTGGGCGTGCCATTGATCGAGTAAAAACCATTGGCAGCGCGCATCACGCGCAGCGGGCGGTCGAGCGTCAGGGAATTCGATGAACCGGAGCGATTGCTGTCGGGCGCGACGACGACGATGTCGGCGATGCCGGCGAGCTGGTCGGCCAGTGCATTAATGCCGGGCGCCAGGTAACCGTCGTCATTGCTGATCAGGATTTTCATCGTTCTGATTTTACCTGAAGCAGCGGATTCGCCTTGGCGTTTTGATCACGCTCAAGATGGTGCGGTCACCAGAAAATTCTGCACGGTAGCGAGTTCGCGCGTGCGCGAAAACGGCGGCAGGCTTTGCCAGATCCGGCGGCCGTAAGGCTTGGATATCAGGCGTGGGTCACAGATCATCAGCACGCCGCGGTCGCCCTCGTCGCGGATCAGGCGCCCCGCCCCCTGCTTGAGGTTGATGACGGCTTCCGGCAGCTGGTGGTGCATGAAGCCGTTCAGCCCGCGCTTTTCCATCTCCGCGATGCGGGCGGCCAGCACCGGGTCGTCTGGCGGCGCAAACGGCAGCTTGTCGATGATGACCACCGACAGTGCATCGCCGCGCACGTCCACCCCCTCCCAGAAGCTCTGGCTGCCGATCAGCACCGCATTGCCGGCGGCGCGGAACTGGTCGAGCAATTCGGTACGGCCGAGCTCGCCCTGCACCAGCAGCGGCCAGGGCAGCTGGCGCTTCTCGAATTCTTCGCGCAACCGCTCGGCGGCGCGCTTCACGGCGCGCAGGGTCGTGCACAGGAAAAAGGCGCGGCCACCTGAAGCCTCGATCACCGGCAGCGCCGCATCGATCACGGCATCGGTGTAGCCGATCGAATTCGGCTCCGGCAAGCTGGTCGGCACGTACAGCAAGGCTTGCTTCGGATAATCGAAGGGGCTGGGCCAAATATTGGCCGGCACGTCCTTCAAGCCCATCTGGGAACTGTAGTGCGTGAAGTCGCTCTTCACGGCCAGCGTGGCCGACGTGAAAATCCATGCGCGCGGCGCACCCTCGCGCTGCTTCGCGAAGATGGGCGCGATCGATAGCGGTGTCGTATGCAATTGCAGCGATTGCGAATAGGCCTCGACCCACAGCACCTTGCCGGCCGCTTCGGCCGGGTCGGCGGGCGGCGCCCAGGCATCGAAGGCATGCCCGATCTCGACGGTACGCGCGCGGCATTGTTCGATCGACTCGGCACGCTCGGCCTGCCCGGCGAGCACGCCGGCCATGTTGCCCAGCATCGCCTTCAGGTGCGCCAGCGCCGGGAAGAACGGGCTGCTGGGCGCGATTTGCTGGTAGGCGAGTTTGGTGCCCTCGGCCGGGAATGCGAGTCGCAGGTCGCGTGCCGCTTTCTCGACGCTCGCCACCAGCGCGCCCCAGTCGGCACCATCACGCGCATGGGTGAGGCCTTCGGCCAGCACGTCGCGACACAGCTCCATCACCTGCGAGGTCGACACGGTGTCACCGAAGAACAGGGTCGCGGTTTCGGGCAACTGGTGCGCCTCGTCGAAGATCACGGTATTGGCAGTCGGCAGCAGTTCGGCGACACCGGTATCCTTCAGCGCAACGTCGGCAAAAAACAGGTGGTGATTGACGACCACCACGTCAGCCTGCTGCGCTTCCTTGCGCGCTTTCATCACGAAGCAATCCTGGTAGTGCGCGCATTCGTTGCCGAGGCAATTGTCGCGTGTCGACGTGACCAGATTCCACACCGACGCGTTCTCGGGAACACGCGACAGTTCCGCCTTGTCGCCAGTGGCTGTGGTCTTCATGAAGCGCGCAATCTCGCGCAGGTAACCGACATCTTCGCGCGCCGTCAGGCGGCCATTCTGCTGCGTGCGGTCGAGATGGAAATGACACAGGTAATTGCCGCGCCCCTTCAGCAGCGCGACCGTCACCGGCACGTTGAGTGCCTTGCGCACGACAGGGATATCGCGCAGGAACAGCTGGTCCTGCAGGTTCTTGGTACCGGTGGAGACAATCACCTTGCCACCCCACAGCAGCGCGGGCACCAGATAGGCGAAGGTCTTGCCGGTACCGGTACCGGCCTCGGCAATCAGCGAACCCTGAACGGCGATGGCTGAAGCCACGGCCTTGGCCATGTCGGTCTGCGACTGGCGCGGGCGGAAACCGGGGATGCCCTCGGCGAGCGTGCCGTCCGCCGAGAACAGCGCGTCGACTTCGGCGTCGTGTCGCCCGTCATGTAGGCCCTGCCCGCCTGCGGCTGCAGCATCCGCCGGCAACGGCGCAGAATCAGGGGAGCTTGCAGTAGTCACGACGGGTACGTTCACGAGGCTGGAAAATCAGTCAAACGGATAGCAAGGCAGCCGGCATGCCAGCCATCAGGCTTCGCGCCATTCAGGCGGGAATATCAGGCACGAGCATCATCTTCAGTCGAATCAGCTGGTCCTTCAGTTGCAGCTTGCGCTTTTTCAGTCGGCGCAATTGCAAGTCATCGCGATCGGATGCCGCGCTCATGCGCACGATGACGTCATCGAGGTCACGGTGCTCGATCTCGAGTTCGATCACGCGCTCGCGGATCTGTTGGGCATCGGCAGTCATCGCGCTTCAGGCTCGGCGGCGTCCGGACCGTCAGCGCCGTCGCGTGCGGTACCGGAAATCGGAATCGTCTTGGCGCTATTGGCCGCTTTTTCCAGGCGTTCGGCGACAGCCCGGTCGCGTTCTTCGGCCTTGTCCTTGCGCAGGAAAGCTTTCGCCTCGACCTCGATACGGCGCACGGCATGCATCGACAGGCGGCGCTTTTCCTTGGCATCGTTCAGGCACGACGACACCAGAAAACGCTCGAAGCATTCCTTACGATCGTCTGCAAAGATGCGCTCGATCTGCTCGCGCACCGGTTTGATATCAGCCAGCGCAGCATCGGCTTGCGACACGCTGGCAATCGACTTTGCCGGATAGCGCTCCACCAGTTCCTCTGCGGGACCCGCGCTGGCCGGCATCGCCCACAGCGCAACGAGCAGCGCGGGCAGCGACAGGACGGCAAATTTGTTCAGGCAGCAGGTCTTCATGAGTTCAGGCAATCCGTGGCTAATACGTCATGCTGGTCAGTTCAGCGCGAAATTTGTTCGCTCGCATCAAAAGACACGGGATCCCGGCCTGCGCCGGCATCCAGCGACTTGCCTAAACTGGCCAGCATCAGGCTGGCGCGGGCTGTGTCGTGCATTCAGGGTGGTCGGCCTTCGTTCAGGCAAGCACGCCGACAGCCTGGCGGCGCTCGCTTTCCTTGTATTCACGCGACTGCATCTCGACGATACGCGATACCGTGCGGTGGAATTCGCCGGACAGCGTGCCTTCGGTATACAGCAACTCCGGCGCGACCGCCGCCGACATTAGCAGTTTCACGCGGTGGTCGTACAGCACGTCGATCAGCCAGGTAAACCGCCGCGCCTCGGACGCCATCTCGGCGGACATCCTGGGCACGTTCGACAGGATCACCGTATGGAAGCGGCTCGCGATCTCGAGGTAATCGTTCTGCGAGCGCGGACCGCCGCACAAGGTCGCGAAATCGAACCAGATCACGCCGCCGGCGCGCCGCACGCAGCGCACATCCCGGGATTCTATCTTGATCTTGTGGTCCTGCTCCGCCGTTTCGGCGATCTCGAGGAAGGCGCGTTGCAGCGCCCGGTCCGATTCAGCGCCCAGCGGCGTGTGATATGCCGACACCTGTTCCATGATGCGCGTGCGGTAATCGGTGCCGGCATCGACGTTGAGCACGTCCAGCTTTTCATTCAACAAGGCTATCGCCGGCAGCATGCGCTCGCGGTGCAGGCCGTCCGGGTACAACCTGTCGGGCGCATAGTTGGACGTCATCACGAACGATACGCCGTGGTCGAACAGGGCCTGCAGCAGGTTGTACAGGATCATCGCATCGGCGATGTCGGACACGTGAAATTCGTCAAAGCAGATCAGCCGGTAACGGCGCGCGATCTTTTTCGCGACGATCAGCAGCGGGTCTTCGACATCCTTCTGCTCGTCCAGCGCGCGGTGCACGCCGCGCATGAATTCGTGGAAATGCACGCGCGTCTTGCGCACCACCGGCACCACCGCGTAATAGCTGTCCATCAGGAAGGACTTGCCGCGGCCGACGCCACCCCACAGGTAAATGCCACGCGGGATATCGGGACGGCGGATCAGGCGCGTGATGCGGGTCGAGCGCTTGGCGCGATAGGCCACCCATTCGTCATGGGATTGCTGCAGGCGGCTGACGGCCGCCAGCTGTGCGGGATCGGAACGGTAGCCGCGTTCGGCCAGCGCGTGCTGGTAATACTCTTCGACGTTCATGGATTCTTGTTTTGCGGCGCGGGCTGGGGCACAGGTACGGGTACAGGCTGGGGCACAGGCTCAGGCGTCATATCGACCACAAGCTGCGCCGGATAGCGGGCACGACTGCCGATCGAGAGCGGGAAGCCAAAACCGAGCGAGACACCAATGCCGCTATGCCGGCCCCAGGTGCCGCCACCCACGCCCACGCCGACCGAAGTGCCGCCCGGCGTGTAGCCCCCGCCGCCGGCGCGAACCAGCACCTCGGACGTGCGGTAACCCAGGCGGTTGCAAACCACGCGCAGGTCGCCCTGTGGTTGGCCGACCTCGGCCACGGCCGGCGTCACGACTTTCCAGCTGCCCGCGCCGGTATCGACCGTGCACTCGGCGCCGGACAAGGGCCTGCCCTGGCCCGTGGTGAGAATTTCCACTTCTCCTTCTGGACGCTGCGGCGTGCTTGAACACGCTGCCAGAACGACAGGCACGACAAGGATGATCATCAGGGAACGAGGCATCATGAGGCTTCTCCCGGGCGCTGCCGCGCAAGCTGCGGTCTGCAGCCTGCTCGCGGGACGCCGCGCAGTGGACCGACGCCCTGCCATGCTACCCGAGCGCGGCGCAATGCGCGGTTCGGCCTGCATGGCAAGGGATGCGGCTGACTGCGCCCGTCAGAAGTTCAGCGCGCGCTTGTCGACTGCCAGTGCGGCTTCCTTCGTCGCTTCCGACAAGGATGGGTGGGCATGGCAGATGCGGGCAATGTCTTCGGCCGACGCACGGAATTCCATCGCGACCACCGCTTCCGAAATCAGTTCGGACGCCATCGGGCCAATGATGTGAACGCCGAGGATCTCGTCGGTCTTGGCGTCGGCCAGAACCTTCACCATGCCATTGGTGTCGCCCAGTGCGCGTGCGCGACCGTTGGCCAGGAACGGGAACGACCCCGCCTTGTAGGCAACGCCGTCAGCCTTCAGCTGCTGTTCGGTACGGCCCACCCAGGCGATTTCCGGCGACGTGTAAATGACCCACGGGATGGTATTGAAGTTGACATGGCCGTGCTGGCCCGCGATGCGCTCGGCAACCGCGACCCCCTCTTCCTCGGCCTTGTGCGCCAGCATCGGGCCGCGCACCACATCACCCACCGCCCACACGTTCGGCAGGCTGGACTTGCAGTCACCATCGACGACGACAAAGCCACGCTCGTCAAGCTTCAGGCCCACCGCTTCCGGGTTGAGGCCGGTGGTATTCGGCACGCGACCGATCGACACGATCAGCTTGTCGAACTGTGCTTTGTGCTCCTTACCGCCTGCATCCGTGTAGTTGACGGTCACATCCTTGCCGGCAGTGATCTCGCCGATCTTGACGCCCAGCTCGATCGCCAGTCCTTGCTTGGTGAACAGCTTGTGCGCTTCTTTCGCGATCTGCTCATCGACGGCACCGAGGAAGGCCGGCAGCGCTTCAAGAATCGTGACATCCGAACCGAGACGACGCCAGACACTGCCCATTTCGAGGCCGATGACGCCGGCCCCAATCACGCCGAGCTTCTTCGGCACGGCATCGATATCCAGCGCGCCGGTGTTGGACAGCACCAGCTTTTCGTCGAATGGCACGTTCGGCAGAGCACGCGGATTGGAACCGGTGGCGACGATGATGTGCTTGCCCTTCAGGGTCTCGCTGGCTGCGCCGCTGACCGAGATCTCGTAACCATCGGCATCGGCTTTCACGAAAGCACCGCGACCGTGGAAGAACGTGACCTTGTTCTTCTTGAACAGGTACAGGATGCCGTCGTTATTCTGCTTCACCACGGTGTTCTTGCGCGCGACCATCTGGCCCACGTTCATCTTCAGGCCCTTGACCTCGATGCCGTGTTCCGCGAACGCATGGCCGGCATGTTCGTAGTGCTCGGACGATTGCAGCAGCGCCTTGGACGGGATGCAGCCGACGTTGGTGCAGGTACCGCCCGGTGCCGGGCCGCCTTTGTCGTTCTTCCATTCGTCGATGCATGCCGTAGCCAGGCCCAGCTGCGCGGCGCGAATCGCGGCCACGTAACCGCCGGGGCCACCACCGATGACGATGACGTCAAATTGTTTGGACATTGAAATTCCTTTTTTTGCTGATCTACGCACCGTGGCAATCGCTTCGTCATCCCGGCGCAGGCCGGGATCCAGGGTCGTTCGCGGTGCACGACGGAAACCGCTGGGCCCCGGCCTGCGCCGGGGCGACCACAGGTGCTTACAGGTCGAGCAGCAGGCGCGCCGGATCTTCCAGCGCTTCCTTCATCGCGACCAGGCCGAGCACGGCTTCGCGGCCGTCGATCAGGCGGTGGTCATACGACATCGCGAGGTAGTTCATCGGGCGGATCACGATCTGGCCGTTCTCGACCACAGCGCGGTCCTTGGTGGCGTGCACGCCGAGGATGGCCGACTGCGGCGGGTTGATGATCGGGGTCGACAGCATCGAACCGAATACGCCACCGTTGGAGATCGAGAAGGTGCCGCCGGTCAGTTCATCCAGCGTCAGCTTGCCATCCTTGGCCTTCTGGCCGAATTCGCCGATCTTCTTCTCGATCTCGGCGATGCTCATCTGGTCGACGTTGCGCAGGATCGGCACCACCAGTCCGCGCGGTGAACCGACAGCGATGCCGATGTCAAAGTAACCGTGGTAGACCACGTCATTGCCATCGATCGACGCGTTCAGCACCGGGTATTTCTTCAGTGCGGCGACCGCGGCTTTCACGAAAAAGGACATGAAGCCCAGCTTCACGCCGTGCTCTTTCTCGAACTTGTCCTTGTACTTGTTGCGCAGGTCCATGACCGGCTGCATGTTAACTTCGTTGAAGGTGGTCAGGATCGCGTTGGTCGCTTGCGATTCCAGCAGGCGCTCGGCGATACGCGCGCGCAGGCGGCTCATCGGCACGCGCTGCTCCGGACGGTCACCAAGGTCGATGCCGGTCGGCGCCGGCACGGCCGGCAGCGAAGCACGGGCAGCGGCCGGGGCCGGTGCGGCCTTGGCGGCAGGTGCGGGCTGCGACAAAGCGTTGATCACGTCGCCCTTGGTGACGCGGCCATCCTTGCCGGTACCGGCGACAGCCGACGCCGACATATTGTTCTCGGCCAGCATCTTCGCCGCGGCCGGCATCGCGATCGCGCCGCCGGCGGCAGGCGCGGCGGCCACAGGCGCCGCCGCCGGTGCCGGCGCTGCAGCCGGTGCGGCGGCAGCGGGTGCGCTGGCCGACGCCGTGGCTTCGGTATCGATGCGGGCGATGATCTCGCCGGCGACGACGGTGCTGCCGTCACCCTTCAGCACTTCAATGATCACGCCTTGTGCCGGTGCCGGCAGTTCGAGCACGACCTTGTCGGTCTCGATGTCGATCAGGTTTTCGTCGCGGGCCACGGCCTCGCCGACTTTTTTGTGCCACTGCAGCAGGGTCGCCTCGGCGACGGATTCCGACAATTGCGGAACAGGGACATCCAGAATAGCCATTACTCTCTCCGTTTCGGGTTGGGTCACACGGGGCGCCGGCATCCGGCACCCCGCGGGGTCTTTATTTGGTCAGTACGTAGCCCTTGAGCTTCGCAAATGCGGTATCGATCATGGCCTTCTGCTGCGCATAGTGCTTGTCGTAGTAACCGACGGCAGGCGATGCGGAAGCCGGGCGTCCTGCGTAAGCCAGTTTCTGGCCTTCGGCGAGGTTCTCGAAGATGTTGTGCTGGATCTGGAACCACGGGCCCTGGTTCTGTGGCTCGTCTTGCACCCACACCAGTTCGCTCAGGTTCGGGAAGTTTTTCAGCTCGGCAGCGAATGCCTTGTGCGGGAACGGATACAGCTGCTCGATGCGGATGATCGCGGTGTCGGAAACGCCGCGCTCCTTGCGCGCATTGACGAGGTCGTAATACACCTTGCCCGAGCAGGCCAGCACGCGCTTGACCTTCTTGGCGTCGATATTCGAATCGACTTCGCCGATCACGGTCTGGAACGAGCCCTTGACCAGTTCCGACAGCGGCACGCCGGCATCCTTGTTACGCAGCAGCGACTTCGGCGTGAAGATCACCAGCGGCTTGCGGAACAGGCGGATCATCTGGCGACGCAGCAGGTGGAAGATCTGCGCGCCGGTGGTCGGCTGCACCACTTGCATGTTGTTGTCAGCGCAGAGCTGCAGGAAGCGCTCGATACGTGCCGACGAGTGCTCCGGACCCTGCCCTTCGTAACCGTGCGGCAGCATCATGACAAGACCGGATGCGCGGCCCCACTTCACTTCGCCGGAGCTGATGAACTGGTCGATCACGACCTGCGCGCCATTGGCGAAGTCGCCGAACTGCGCTTCCCAGATCGTCAGTGTGTTTGGCTCGGCAGTCGAGTAGCCGTATTCGAAGCCCAGCACCGCTTCTTCCGACAACACCGAGTCGATCACGGTAAACGGCGCCTGCTGGTCCGACACATGCTGCAAGGGGATATAGGTGCCGGCATCCCACTTCTCGCGGTTCTGGTCGTGCAGCACGGCGTGGCGGTGGGTGAAGGTGCCGCGGCCGGCATCCTGGCCGGTGATGCGGATCGCGTAGCCCGAGGCGACCAGCGATGCGAACGCCAGGTGTTCGCCCATGCCCCAGTCGAGGTTCATCTCGCCGCGGCCCATCGCTGCGCGGTCGGCCAGCACTTTCTCGACCAGCGGGTGGACCTTGAAATCGGCCGGCACGGTGGTGATCCGCTCGGACAGGCGCTTGAGTTCAGCCGCCGGCACCGAGGTATCGGCGGCATCGGTCCACTTGCGGTTCAGGAACGGCATCCAGTCGACCGCGTACTTGTTCTTGAAGTTCGAGATCACCGGGTCGATGGTGCCGCGGCCGGCATCCATCGCATCGCGGAAGGCCTTGACCATTTCGTCGCCGCCGTCGGCCGGCAGGTTGCCCTGCGCGGTTAGCTTGTCGGCGTACAGCTTGCGGGTGCCCGGGTGCGCGCCGATCTTCTTGTACATCAGCGGCTGCGTCAGCGACGGGGTGTCCTGCTCGTTGTGACCCAGCTTGCGGAAGCAGATGATGTCGACCACGACATCCTTCTGGAACTGCATGCGGAAGTCGAGCGCGATCTGGGTCGCGTGGATGACGGCTTCCGGGTCGTCACCGTTCACGTGCAGCACCGGCGCTTCGATCATCTTGACCACGTCCGAGCAGTACAGCGTCGAACGGGTGTCGCGCGGGTCGGAGGTGGTGAAGCCGATCTGGTTGTTGATGACGATATGAACCGTGCCGCCCGTGCCGTAGCCGCGGGTCTGCGCGAGGTTCAGCGTTTCCATCACGACGCCCTGGCCGGCGAAGGCGGCATCGCCGTGCACGAGGATCGGCAGCACTTGCTTGCCCAGGTGGTCGTCGCGGCGATCCATGCGCGCCTTGACCGAGCCTTCGACCACCGGGTTGACGATCTCGAGGTGCGACGGGTTGAACGCCAGCGACAGGTGCACCGGGCCGCCCGGGGTCGAGATGTCGGACGAGAAGCCCTGGTGGTATTTGACGTCGCCGGCCGGCAGGTCGTCGGCGTGCTTGCCTTCGAATTCGGCGAACAGGTCCTTCGGCATCTTGCCGAGGATGTTGACCAGCACGTTCAGGCGGCCGCGGTGGGCCATGCCGATCACGATCTCCTGCACGCCCTGCGCGCCGGCGCGCTGGATGGTTTCGTCGATCGATGCGATGAAACTCTCGCCGCCTTCGAGCGAGAAGCGCTTCTGGCCGACGTACTTGGTGTGCAGGTAGCGCTCCAGGCCTTCGGCTGCGGTCAGGCGATCGAGGATGTGCTTCTTCTGCTCGCGGGTGAAGTTGCCGGTCGAACGCGTCGATTCGAGGCGCTCCTGCATCCAGCGCTTCTGCGCCGGGTCGGTCATGTACTGGAATTCGGAACCGATCGAGCGGCAGTAGGTGTCGCGCAGCGCCTGCAGCAGGTCGCGCAGGGTCGCGGTCTCGGGGCCGAAGTAGGTATTGCTGATGTTGAACACGGTGTCGAGGTCGGCATCGGTGAAGCCGTAGAACGACGGTTCGAGTTCAGGAATGTTCGGGCGCTCCTGGCGCTGCAGCGGATCAAGGTTGGCCCACTGGGTGCCGAGGAAACGGTAAGCAGCGATGAGCTGGGTGACGGCGACGCGCTTCCTGCCCATCTCGGCATCGGCCGACGCCGACACGGTGCGGATCGGGCCGTGCTTCGCGCGCTCGGCGAAGGAGGCGATCACGCTTGCATGCGGAACGTCCGGACGATCGCTGCCGTCGACGGCGGGCACGTGCTGCATCGCGTCGAAATATGCGCGCCAGTTGTCGGGGACGGAGCCGGGATTGAGGAGGTAGGCTTCGTACAGTTCTTCGACGTACGGAGCGTTGCCTCCAAACAGATAGGAGTTGGAGAAGTACTGCTGCATCATCGTGCTCACCTTTGCCTCGCGCTTCGCGAGATTAGCGGGTTGAAAACCTTCTGCGTTGCGGGCCTTCCGCGCGGCAGATTGCAATTTCGGCATCGGTCGTCAGGGTGCTGACGCCAAGCCATGTCATTTCTTCATTGATAGCTGCGCGAGCATACCATCGCACGCGCATTACCACCAGATTTAGCACACCATAAAAAACGGGCCCCGAAAGGCCCGTTTTTTATTGCAGCGATCAGCGCTTCGCGATCGGCGGCACGTCGCGTACCGGCGAACCGACGAACAGCTGGCGCGGACGACCAATCTTCTGCTCCGGATCCGAGATCATCTCGTTCCACTG
>JBDKLN010000157.1:0-3500 GCA_039806045.1 Pseudomonadota bacterium | reverse complement strand
GCCGGTGGCGTGCTGAAGCCCGAGATGGTCAAGTCCATGGCCGTGCGTCCGCTGGTGCTGGCGCTGGCCAACCCGACGCCGGAGATCCTGCCTGAAGAAGTACGCGCCGTGCGTGACGACGCCGTGATCGCGACCGGCCGTTCGGACTACCCGAACCAGGTCAATAACGTCCTGTGCTTCCCGTACATCTTCCGCGGCGCGCTCGATTGCGGCGCGACCACGATCACGCGCAGCATGGAAATCGCCGCCGTGCATGCGATCGCCGAGCTGGCGCAGGCTGAACAATCCGACGTCGTCGCCACCACCTACGGCGTGACCAACCTGTCGTTCGGTCCTGACTATTTGATCCCGAAGCCCTTCGATCCGCGCCTGATGCTGAAAATCGCGCCGGCCGTCGCGCGTGCGGCCGAGCAGTCTGGCGTCGCGCTGCGCCCGATCAAGGACATGGTCGCGTACACCGACCGCCTGCAGCAATTCGTCTATCACAGCGGCAGCTTCATGAAGCCGGTGTTCGCGATCGCGAAAAAGGCGCCGGCCGCGAAGAAGCGCATTGTCTTTGCCGAGGGTGAAGAAGAGCGCGTGCTGCGCGCGGTCCAGGTGGTGATCGACGAGGGCCTGGCCAAGCCGACCCTGATCGGCCGCCCGGCCGTGCTTGCACAGCGCATCCAGCGCTACGGCCTGCGCCTGCGCCCTGAGATCGACTTCGACATCATCAACCCGGAACGCGACGAGCGTTATCGCGCGTACTGGGAGACTTACCTCGCGATGACGCGTCGCAAGGGCGTTTCCGAGCAGTGGGCCAAGCTGGAAATGCGCCGCCGCCACACCCTGATCGGCGCGATGGCGATCCACATGGGCGATGCCGACGGCATGATCTGCGGTACGTTTGGCCAGACTGATCTGCACCTGCATTACATCGACCAGGTGCTGGGCAAGCGCGCGGGTGTCAACACCTATGCGGCGATGAATGCGCTGGTGCTGCAAGATCGCCAGGTCGTGCTGGTCGACACCCACGTCAACGAGAATCCGACGGCCGAGCAGATCGCCGAGATCACCATCATGGCCGCCGAAGAGATGAAGCGTTTCGGCCTGCATCCGCGCGCGGCGCTGCTATCGCATTCGAACTTCGGCACCAGCAATAGCGCGTCGGCGGTCAAGATGCGTGAGGCGCTGGCCATCATCCGCGAGCGCGCGCCCAATCTGGAAGTCGATGGCGAGATGCACGGCGACACCGCGCTCGACGCGCACCTGCTGAAGTCGACCATGCCTGATACGCTGCTCAAGGGCGACGCCAACCTGCTGGTGATGCCCAACATCGATGCCGCCAACATCGCGTACAACCTGCTGAAGATGACGGCCGGTGCCGGCGTGGCGATCGGCCCGATGCTGCTGGGCTGCTCGCGCCCGGTGCATATCCTGACGCCATCGGCGACCGTGCGCCGCATCGTCAACATGGCCGCGCTGGCCGTGGTCGACGCGGTACAGCGCTGATCCGTCCCTGCGCGACCCACGAGGCCGCCGCTCCGCGAGGAGGGCGGCCTTGTCGTATCTGCATGCGAACAACGATGCCTGGGCTGTCACGCGTACGGGTGGCCGCCGCCCCTGGCTGAATTACAATACGCGCGCACCCAGCCCGCCCACCATCCCTGACGAGGACAGGCCCTTGAATTCCATTCCGCTCGCAGTCGATCTCGATGGCACGCTGGTCCTGACCGACACGCTGCATGAGTCGGCACTGCGTGCCGTGCGCGAGCGTCCGCTGGCCGTGCTGCAATTGCCGCTGTGGCTGGCGCAGGGCAAGGCCTGCCTCAAGCAGAAGCTGGCTGGCCTGACGGCCTTTGATCCCGCATCGCTGCCCTACAACCAGCCACTGTTGCACTGGCTGAAGGCCGAGCATGCGCATGGGCGCAAGCTCGTGCTGTGCACCGCCGCGGACCGCAGCATCGCGACCGCGATCGCCGACCATCTTGGTATTTTCGATGACGTGATGGCCAGCGATGGCGTGACCAATCTCAGCAGCCATCGCAAGGCCGATGCGCTGGAGGCGCGCTTCGGCGCCGGCGGCTTTGATTACGCCGGCAATGCGAGGCCGGACCTCGAGGTCTGGCAGCGTGCGCGCCGCGCGATCGTGGTCAATGCCAGCGATACGGTAGCGCGCGCCGCACGTGCGCAATCCGAGGTCGAGCGCGTGTTCGATCCGGTCGATCGCGCGGGGCTGCCGCGCATGTTGCGCATGCACCAATGGCTGAAAAACCTGCTGCTGGTGATCGCGCCGCTGGCGGCGCACATCGTGCCTGATGCCGGCTTTGTGCTCACCATGGCTGTCGCCTTCCTTGCGTTCAGCCTGTGCGCATCGGCGGTCTATATCGCCAATGACTTGTTCGACCTTGACAGCGACCGTCGCCATCCGCGCAAGCATGCACGGCCGTTTGCATCCGGCCGCGTACCGGTGATGCATGGCGTCTTGCTGGCGCCAGTCTTGCTGTCCATTGCCTTCATGCTCGCGACCCGTGTTGGCTCAGGTTTCACTGCATGGCTGGCTTGTTATTTCGTGCTGACCTGCGCTTACTCATGGGGCCTGAAGCGGCTGGTGATCGTCGATTGCCTGGTACTGGCCATGCTGTACACGCTGCGTATCATCGCCGGCGCGGAAGCGGCCGGCATACCGCTGTCGTTCTGGCTGCTGGCATTCGCCGTGTTCCTGTTCCTGTCGCTGGCTTTCGTCAAGCGTTTCGCCGAACTGGCTGTGCAGGCCCAGGCTGGCAGCGAACGCGCGCATGGACGCGGCTACCTGACCTCGGATGCACCGCTGGTGCAGAGCCTGGGTGTGACGTCCGGCTATGCGTCGGTGCTGGTGTTGGCGTTGTACCTGAACAGCGATGCGGTGCTGAAGCTGTATCGCTCGCCGCAATTTATGTGGTGCGCTGTGCCGGTGATGCTGTTCTGGGTTAGCTGGGTCTGGTTCAAGGCCCATCGCGGCCAGATGCATGACGACCCGCTGTTGTTCGCGGTGCGCGACAAGGCCAGCCTGATGGCCGGCGCCGCCTTCCTGCTGGTGCTGGCGATCGGTTCGCGAGGCTGGGCATGGTAACGGTGCATGCGTGGGGCCGGCTGGACGCTCCGCCGCACCAGACCGAGAGCCTGTCCGATCGCGCACAAGTGCCGGCGCAAATCGCAAGGGCTTCCGCATCCCGTCCCGGGCTGGCCTACGGCCTCGGTCGCAGCTATGGCGACGTCTGCCTGAATCCCGGTGGCTTGCTGTGGAAGGCGGCCTCGCTCGACCACTTCATCAATTTTGATCCGGCGTCCGGCATCCTGCGCTGCGAAGCGGGTGTCAGCCTGCACGCCATACAGCGACTGTGCGTGCCGCGCGGCTGGTCGTTGCCGGTGGTGCCCGGCACGCAGTGGGTCACGGTCGGTGGCGCGATCGCGAACGATGTCCACGGCAAGAATCATCATGGGTACGGCAGCTTCGGCGACCACGTGCGCCGCTTCACGCT
>JBDKLN010000156.1:0-12631 GCA_039806045.1 Pseudomonadota bacterium | reverse complement strand
GTATCTGCCAGCTGTGATGCGTGCGCAGCCAGGTGCCATTGGTCTCGTCGCGTTTGATGTAGTTGAAGATCAGCGGGATGAACGAGAACATGCCCAGCGACAGGAACAGCGACGCGCCATGCATCAGGTACAGCCACCAGAGCAGGGTTTTGCGTGCTTCGGTGGCTTCATCGTAAACAGTCTGCTCGTCCATCGTTCGGTGTCTCCGACTGGTCAGTAGAACAGGTTCAACAGGCCATCGAGGCCCGAGTAGTTGAGGGCGACGCCGGCTTGCGCCTGCACCACCGGCTTGGCGCGGTAGGCCACGGACAGTCCGGCCACCGACATCATCTTCAAATCGTTTGCACCGTCGCCCATCACGATGGCGGCCGTGGTTGGCACGCCCAGCATCGCGCTTTCCGCTTCGACGGTCGCCTGCTTGACGTCGGCGTCGACGATCTCGCTCTTCACCCGGCCGGTCAGCTTGCCGTCGATGATCTCGAGTTCGATCGCATGCGCGACATCCAGCGCCAGCTCTTGTTGCAGCCGCTGCGTGAAATAGGTGAAACCGCCCGACACCAGCACGGTCCGCAGGCCGGCAGCCTTCAGGTATTTGAGCATCTCGCGCGCGCCCGGCGACAGTTGCAGGCGCTTGCGGAAGACTTCGTCGAGCGCCGATGCATCGAGGCCTTCGAGCAGTGCCACCCGGCGCAGCAGGCTGGCGCGGAAATCGAGTTCACCGCGCATCGCGGCTTCGGTGATCTCGGACACTTCAGCCTTCAGGCCTTGCAGGTCGGCGATCTCGTCGATGCATTCGATCGTGATCAGCGTGGAGTCCATGTCCATCACCAGCAACTTGAAATCCGACAACCGCAGGTCGGCGCGCACGAATGCGCCGTCGCAGCCGTTTTGCTGGCAGGCGGCTGCCACCGCGACCCGGTTGGCCAGCGTATCGGTCACGCCATCGGCGCGGAACACGCGCGGCGCGGCCGGCGTCACCGACGTGCCGCCGGCCAGCGCGGCAATGCGCGCGGCGGTATCCGCGTCGAGCGCGGGGCCCTGCAGGATCAGTTTCATCGGGAGGGGGGCAGGCATCGGGTTCGGGTGGTTCACGTTTGCTTCAGTCTTGCTTCAGGATGGGTTTGGTACCACTTCAGGCGCGGCACCACGGTGCAGGGTGCGGGCAAGGCGCGCGCTGGCCGTCAGTGTAACGGAGCAGGGTGGGCATCCCCGATTCAGCTCGCCAGCGCGCGAATGGTGGCCTTGACCTGCGACACGCGCGCGGCCAGGTCCGGCATGCTGGCCGTGATGCGCAGCTTGTCCTGTCCGGACAGCTTCACATGGCGGCTCTTCTGGATCAGCTCGATGATGCGCATCGGGTCGACCGGCGGCTTGGGCTCGAACTGCAGCAGCGCCGACTCGGCATGGGCATCGATCTTGACGATGCCGACAGCCTTGGCCGCAATCCGCAGCCGGTGCGTCTCGACCAGCGCCTTGACCGCATCGGGCAGGTTGCCGAAGCGGTCGATCAGTTCTTCCTGCAAATCATCGATCGCTTCCGGCGTCTCGCCGTTGGCCAATCGCTTGTAGATCGACAGCCGCTCGTGCACGTCGCCGCAGAAATCCGACGGCAGCAGGGCCGGCACGTGCAGATTGATTTCGGTGGTGGTTGACAGCGGCGCGGCCAGGTCCGGCTCCTTGCCGGCCTTCAGCGCCTTGACCGCGGCGTTCAACATGTCGGAGTACAGCTGGAAACCGATTTCGGTCATCTCGCCCGACTGGTGCTCGCCCAGCACTTCGCCGGCGCCGCGGATCTCGAGGTCGTGCATCGCGAGGTAGAAGCCGCTACCCAGCTCTTCCATCTGCTGGATTGCCTCCAGCCGGCGCTCGGCCAGCTTGGTCAGGCCCTGCACGTCATGCACCAGCAAGTACGCATAGGCCTGATGGTGCGAACGGCCGACGCGGCCACGCAGCTGGTGCAGCTGCGCGAGGCCGAAGCGGTCGGCACGGTGCATGATGATGGTGTTGGCGGTCGGCACGTCGATGCCGGTCTCGATGATGGTGGTGCAAAGCAGGACGTTGAAGCGCTGCGCCACGAAATCGCGCATCACCTTTTCCAGCTCACGCTCGTGCATCTGGCCGTGCGCGATGCCGATGCGCGCTTCCGGCAGCAGCTCTTCGAGTTTGGCCTTGCGGTTTTCGATGGTCTCGACTTCGTTGTGCAGGAAGTACACCTGCCCGCCACGCTTCAGTTCGCGCAGGCAGGCTTCGCGGATCACGGAGTCGGATTCGCTACGCACGAAGGTCTTGATCGCCAGCCGCTTTTGCGGCGCGGTGGCGATGATCGAGAATTCCCGCAAGCCTTCCAGTGCCATGCCCAGCGTGCGCGGGATCGGCGTCGCGGTCAGCGTCAGCACGTCAACCTCGGCGCGCAGTGCTTTCAGCGCTTCCTTCTGGCGCACGCCAAAGCGGTGCTCCTCGTCGATGATGACCAGTCCAAGGCGCTGGAATTTCACGTCCGGCGACAGCAGCTTGTGGGTGCCGATCACGACATCGATCGTGCCTTCGGCAAGGCCCTTCAGCGCCAGCGTGACTTCCTTGCCGGTCCGGAAGCGCGACAGCTCCGCAATGCGAACAGGCCAGTCGGCGAAGCGGTCGGCAAAGGTTTGCGCATGCTGCTCGGCCAGCAGGGTGGTCGGGGCGAGGATCGCGACTTGTTTGCCACCCATCACGGCGACGAAAGCAGCGCGCAACGCGACCTCGGTCTTGCCGAAGCCGACGTCGCCGCAGATCAGCCGGTCCATCGGGCGGCCCGAGGTCATGTCGGTGATGACCGCATTGATCGCGGCTGACTGGTCGGGCGTTTCATCGAAGCCGAAGCTGTCGGCGAAGGCCTCATAGTCATGCGCGGAATACTGGAACGCATGGCCCTGGCGCGCGGCGCGGCGCGCGTACAGGTTCAGCAGCTCGGCGGCGGTGTCGCGCACCTGCTCGGCGGCCTTGCGCTTGGCCTTGTCCCATTGGCCGGAGCCGAGCGAGTGCAGCGGCGCATCTTCGGGTGATGCGCCCGAGTAGCGCGAGATCACATGCAGCTGCGACACCGGCACATAGAGCTTGGCCTCTTTCGCGTATTCGAGGTGCAGGAATTCGGTTTCGCCTTCGCCGAGGTCCATGCTGACCAGGCCCTGGTATCGGCCAATGCCGTGGTTGACGTGCACCACCGGGTCGCCGACCTTCAGCTCCGACAGGTCGCGCACCATCGCATCGACTTGCGTCGGGCCTTCCTGGCGCTTGCGCCCGGCACGGCGACCGGTGCCGGCATACAACTCGGTCTCGGTGATGAACGCCAGCTTGCCCAGCGCATCGGTGAGCAGGGTGCCCGCATGCAGCGGCGCCACGCACAGCGCCAGCTTGTCGGACGAGGCCAGGAATTCGTCGAGCGAATCGCAAGTGGCCAGCGGCAGGTCGTACTCGTTGAAGTAATCCTTCAGCGTCTCGCGCCGGCCGCCGGATTCGGCGCAGATCAACACGCGCGCGTCTGTCTGCAGCAGGAAGGCGCGCAGGTTGGTCAGCGGGTCGTCAAGACGGCGATTGACGGCGATGTCCGGCACCGCCGTTGACAGCTCGGACGGGCCGCTGGCTTCTTGCAGTACCCAGCGGCCATGGGGCTTGAGCAGCGTGAAAAAGTCTTCGTCAGACAGGAAGATATCTTCGGGCGGCAGCAGCGGACGCTCGCGATCGGATTTGAGGAAGCCATAACGCGAGCGGGTATCGTTCCAGAAGCGCTTGATCGCCGCATCGATGTCGCCGACCAGCGCAAAGCCTGCCGCTTCGGGCAGGTATTCGAACAGCGTGGACGTGTGCTCGAAGAACAGCGGCAGGTAATACTCGATGCCCGCCGAGGCGATGCCATTGCCGATATCACGGTAGATGGTCGCGCGCGACGGATCGCCTTCGAACACTTCGCGCCAGCGGCTGCGGAAGGTCGAGCGTGCCGCTTCATCCATCGGGAATTCGCGGCCCGGCAGCAGGCGCACTTCCTTCACCGGGTACAGCGAGCGCTGGGTGTCGACGTCAAAGGTGCGGATGGTCTCGATGCTGTCGCCGAACAGGTCGATGCGGTAGGGCAGCGCCGAACCCATAGGGAACAGGTCGATCAGGCCGCCGCGCACCGAATACTCGCCGGGCGACATCACTTGCGTGACATGCGCATAGCCGGCCAGCGTCAGCTGCGCTTTCAGTTGCGCCTCGTCCAGCTTTTCGCCCTGCTTGAAGAAGAAGGTATAGCCGGCAAGGAAGGAGGGCGGGCCCATGCGCACCAGCGCCGTGGTGGCCGGCACGATCAGCACATCGCATTGTCCTGAACGGATTTCATGCAGCGTGGCCAGTCGTTCCGACACCAGGTCCTGGTGCGGCGAGAAGGCGTCATAGGGCAGGGTTTCCCAATCGGGAAGCAGGTGGCAGCGCAACTCACTGCCCGCCTGCTTCCCAAACCATCCGAGTTCGGTCAGCAATCGCTGCGCCGCCGGCGCATCGGCCACCACGACCACCAGCATCCGGCCTTCAGCCTTCAGTGCCTGCGCGCCCTGTGCCAAGACCATGGCTTCGGCGGCACCGTGTAGCGCGGGCAGCACATGGCGGTTGCCGGGTTTGGGAGGTTTCAGGTGCAGCTGGGGCGAGGTAGGGGCCATAAAGAAATGCTGTAGCCGCAGGTCCCCGGCGTGCGCCGGGATCCAATGACTTGCCGGAACTGCGACGTGCCGTGCTATCGGACGGCTACAATGGCGTCTGCGGACAAACCGCGATTATAAATGAGCAGCCCGCCATGAGCTTCCCCTCCTACGTTGCGCTGATACCCGCCGCCGGCGTTGGCGCGCGTATGGGTGCCGCCGTGCCCAAACAATATGCAAAGCTGGCTGGCAAGCCGATGCTGCTGCATGTGATGGAAACCTTCGTCGCCTCGCCGCAGATCGACCATGTCTATGTGGTGGTCAGTGCTGACGACGCGTATATCGATGACTTGCCGACCCTGCCGCGCACCACGATACTGCGCTGCGGCGGCGCGACCCGGCAGGCGTCGGTCAGCAACGGGCTGGCTGCGATGGCCGACGAAGTCGAGTCCGATGACTGGGTGCTGGTGCATGATGCGGCCCGCCCCGGACTGACGCTCGAGCTGATCGACAAGCTGGTCTTGTTCGTGAAAGAAGATGCCGTGGGTGGGCTGCTGGCGATGCCAGTCGTGGATACCATCAAGCGCAGCAACGGGCATGGTCGCTCGGAACAGACGGTCGCACGCGACCTGCTGTGGGCGGCGCAGACGCCGCAGATGTTCAGGCACCGGCAGTTGCTGGATGCCTTGCGCAGCGTGAACGACATCACCGACGAGGCCAGTGCGATCGAAGCGTTGGGCCTGCACCCCAAACTGGTCGAGGGCAGCGCGCGCAATTTCAAGGTGACGCTGCCCGAAGACATGCAGGTGGCTGAACGCTACCTGAGCGAACGGATACGCTAGAACGCTAAAAGAAACACAAGGACACGCATGAAGCCGCCATTTCGCATCGGGCAGGGCTATGACTGCCACGCTCTCGTGCCGGGACGCCCACTGATACTCGGCGGCGTCGCCATTCCGCACCGTGCCGGCCTGCTCGGCCATTCGGACGCAGACGCCTTGCTGCATGCGATCACGGATGCCTTGTTCGGAGCGGCTGGGCTCGGCGATATCGGCAAGCATTTCCCCGACACCGACGAACGCTACCGCGGCGCGGACTCGCGCGTGCTGCTGCGCGAAGCCGGCCAGCGCGTGCGGGCGGCCGGTTACACGATCGGCAACATCGATGCGACCCTCATCGCACAAGCGCCAAAGATGGCCCCGCATCTGCCGGCCATGATTGCCAATATCGCAAGCGATCTCGATATCGCGTCCGGGCAGGTCAACCTGAAAGCCAAGACCAATGAGCGTCTGGGCTGGGAAGGGCGCGAAGAGGGCATGGCCGCGCAGGCCGTGGTCCTTTTGCTGGCGGGCTGATGGCCGATAATAGTTCTCATTAAGCAATGGCTGCGGCCTGATTGAATTTCTTAATCGGGCATATTGAAACAGCCAATTTGAGATTCCGTTTCGACAGTCTCAGAATCCAAATCTGGAAACTTAGACAAGTCAGTCAGTTTTCAGTCGTGGTCGTATGTCGTTACAGCCATGATGGGGTAGCGACGTATTGTCTTCATGCGAATACAACAAGGAGATGCACATGTCCAAGCTCAAAGGCTCCAAGACCGAGCAGAACCTGAAAGACGCCTTTGCCGGCGAATCCCAGGCCAACCGCCGTTACCTGTACTTCGCGAACAAGGCTGACATCGAAGGCCAAAATGATGTCGCTGCCCTGTTCCGTTCCACTGCCGAAGGTGAAACCGGCCATGCGCATGGCCACCTCGAGTACCTCGAGCAGTGTGGCGACCCCGCCACCGGCCTGCCAATCGGCTCGTCGCGCCAGAACCTGATGGCCGCTGTTGCCGGCGAAACCCACGAGTACACCGACATGTACCCGGGCATGGCCAAGACCGCGCGCGATGAAGGTTTCGACGAAATCGCAGACTGGTTCGAGACCCTCGCCAAGGCCGAGCGTTCGCACGCCAACCGCTACCAGAAGGCGCTCGACGCGCTCGTCGACTAAATGTTTGCCCGATAAGCTACTGCGCGACCCGATTCCGGCTCTGCGATGCTCGTCGTACGAGTCCGACGGACCGGCCGGTATGCCGGTCCCGCTCGCTCGGCACAGCGCATGCGCTGTGAAACCCCGAGCTTGCCTACTCGAACCGGACTCGGGCCGCTCGCTACGCTTATCGGACAAACATGGCCGAGCGTTTTTTTCGGTCATGCGACGTCCCTCTCGTTCGAGAGGGTTGTGCGAAGCACAGCCAGTCCCCCGCTGTGCTTCCCACAACAAGGTTTGACCGTCCCCCGCAAACCAACAATACCAAGGACCGCACCATGGCACGTGAAGGCAACCTGGAAGCGCCCACCCGGCACCCGCTGGACTGGCTGAGCGAAGACTTCTACGACGAAGACTCGCTGAACAAGGAACTCGAACGCGTCTACGACATCTGCCACGGCTGTCGGCGTTGCGTGTCGCTATGCCAGTCGTTCCCGACGCTGTTCGATCTGGTCGACGAGTCCGACACGATGGAAGTCGATGGCGTCGCCAAGCAGGACTACATGAAGGTGGTCGACCAGTGCTACCTGTGCGACCTCTGCTACATGACCAAATGCCCGTACACGCCGCCGCACGAGTGGAATCTCGATTTCCCGCACCTGATGCTGCGGGCCAAGGCGGTCAAGTTCAAGAAGGGCGAAGTGGCGGCACGCGACAAGTTCCTGTCCGATACCGACGGCCTCGGCAAGTTCGCCGGCATCCCCATCGTCACGCAGGCGGTGAACGCGGTGAACAAGGCGAAAGTGACGCGCGCTATCGTCGAGAACGTGCTCGGTGTCGACAAGGATGCCTGGTTGCCCGAGTTCGCGACCACCAAGTTCCGCAATGGCGCCGCTGTCTCGCGCAAGCATGCGGTCAAGGATGGCGCGAACACGCCGGGCAAGGTCGCAATCTATTCGACCTGCTACGTGAACTACAACGAGCCGGGCATCGGCCATGACTTGCTGGCCATCCTCGACCACAACGAGATCCCGTATGTGATGGTCGAGAAGGAAGCCTGCTGTGGCATGCCGAAACTGGAGCAGGGCGACTTGCAGGGCGTGGCCGAGAAGAAGGCCATCAATATTCCGCACCTCGCCAAGCTGGCCAAAGAAGGCTACGCAATCCTGACACCCATCCCGTCCTGCACGCTGATGTACAAGCAGGAGCTGCCGTTGATGTTCCCCGATTGCGCCGACACCCAGTTGGTGAAGGAAGCGATGTGGGATCCGTTCGAGTATCTGGTGGCGCGCAACCGCGATGGCTTGCTGAAGACCGACTTCAGGCACGAGCTTGGCCACGTGTCGTATCACATCCCTTGCCATTCACGGGTACAGAACGTGGGCCGCAAGACGGCTGACATGCTGCAGCTGGTGCCGAACACCAAGATCAATGTCGTCGAGCGCTGCTCGGGCCATGCCGGTACCTACGGTGTGAAGAAGGAATTCCACGCCAATGCGATGAAGATCGGCAAGCCGGTGTTCAAGGCCATGGCCAATGACGAGCCGAACTACATTTCGTCGGATTGCCAGCTGGCCGGCCATCACATCGCGCAGGGCATGGAAGCCAATGGCCTGAAGCAAACCGAGATGGCGCACCCGCTGACGCTGGTGCGCAAGGCCTATGGCATCTGACCGTTGATTCGAACGTCATCCTGACAACGACTAGCCCGTAAAGCAACAAGCAAGGAGCCAACGATGATCATTTCCCGCGACAGCCTGATGAGCCTCGAGGTCTATGCGAAGCAGCGCCCCGAGTTCCGCAAGCAGGTGATTGAGCACAAGAAGCACCGCACCGTCCACTTGGGCAACCATGTGACGCTGCTGTTCGAAGATGAAATGACGCTGCGTTACCAGATACAGGAAATGCTGCGCATCGAGAAGATCTTCGAAGAAGATGGCATACAGTCCGAGCTCGATGCATACAACCCGCTGTGCCCGGATGGCAGCAACTTCAAGGCGACGATGCTGATCGAGTATGCGAACGTGGCCGATCGCAAGGCCGCGCTGGCCAAACTGATCGGCATCGAGGACCGCCTGTTCATCCAGGTGGAGGGGAAGGACCGCGTGTATGCGATCGCCGACGAAGACCTCGACCGCGAGAATGACGAAAAGACCTCGGCCGTGCACTTCGTTCGCTTCGAACTGACGCCGGAGATGAAGGCGGCGCTGCAGGGCGGTGCACAGATGATGGTCGGCTGCGACCATCCGAACTACCCTGCGCACATCGAAGAGCTGCCGCAGGAGACGCTGGCAGCCTTGTTGAAAGACCTGCGCTAGCGGTCGGGCCGCAGGATCAGGCTGCCGCTTTCAGCCATACCCGAACCGCGAGGCCGCCACCCTCGCGGTTTTTCATTTCGAGGCGTCCCTCGTGCCGCTGCACGATGCGATCGACGATGGCCAGCCCCAGTCCGGCGCCGTTGGCCTGGCTGCGCGCGGTATCGAGCCGGGTGAACGGGCGCAGCAGGTTGGCGATCTGGTCCTCGGGCAAGCCCGGGCCGCGGTCGGCGATCTCGATCAGCACTTCGTTGCCAGCAGGGCGAGCCGACACCGACAGCTCGCTGACCTGCTTGCCAGCCGTCTTGCCATAGCGTTTGGCATTTTCGATCAGGTTCTCGACCACCCGCGACAGCTCGGTCGCATGGCCGCGCACCTGCAGGCCGGGCGCGATTTCACCCTGCACCCACAGTTCGGTCGAGCGGCCGGCATCGCGCACCACGCGGTCCAGCATCGTGGACAGGTCGACATTGGCATACTGGCCCGGCTCGACCGGCCGCGCATAGTCGAGGAACTGGCTGATGATCGCTTCCATCTGCGCGAGGTCGGATTGCATGCCGTGTCGCGCATCGTCCGGCAGCTTGGCCATCTCGACTTCGAGCAGCATGCGCGCAATCGGCGTGCGCAGGTCGTGCGATATGCCGGCCAGGATCACCGCGCGGTCCGATTCGACCTGCTGCAGGTCGTGCACCATCTGGTTGAAGCTGTGGTTGGCCTCGCGGATTTCGGCCGGGCCTTGCTCCGGCAGCGGGGTCGGTGCCTTGCCGCGAGCGATGGCGCGCGCCGCCGCTGACAGTCGCGCCAGTGGCTGGTTGATCAGGCGGCTGATGAAGACCGCGCCCACCAGCGACAGCAGCAACGTGACGCCCCCCCAGCCTATCCACTGTATGCCAGAGGCGCGCTCGATGCGCTCGCGTTCCAGCACCAGCCAGTAATCATCGTCGTCGATATAGAAGCTGACCCAGAAGCCGGGGATTTCGTTGACCGCGCCGGCAAATTCGGTGTTGGCGCCAAGCCTTGCGCGCACGTTGTCCTCGACCACCTTGATCAGCGCGCGGTCCGGCAGCGGCTCGATCTCGTCATCGAGCTCTTTCGGATAGACGCGAATGCCCTGGCTGCTGGCCAGCTCAAACAGCAGTTCACGACGCAGCATCGGCGCCGAATGCATCAGCGCCGCGCGCGTGATGGTGACGATCGACACCACTTGGGCCGCGATCTGTTCGCCGCGCGGCGTGCGCTCGACCACGCGGAAGCTGGCGACCCAGGCGCCCATGCTGGCGGCGATCAGGAAGGCCAGCAGGAAGAAAGTGCGCCAGAACAGGCCGCTCTTCAACCAGAGCAGCCGTTGCGGCATGCGCGCATCAGCCGTTTGCGGATCAGCCATGCCAGCGCCGACGTCAGGACTTGGTACCATCAGGGATGAAGACATAGCCGAGTCCCCAGACGGTCTGGATGAAGCGCGGTGTGGACGGATCGGCTTCGATCAGCTTGCGCAACCGTGAGATCTGGACGTCGAGGCTGCGGTCGAACACTTCGTATTCGCGGCCGCGCGCCAGCTCCATCAGCTTCTCGCGCGACAGTGGCTGGCGTGCGTGGCGGGCCAGCACCTTCAGCACCGAAAATTCACCGCTGGTCAGCGGCATCGGCTCGCCTTTTTTCAGCAGCGTGCGCTTCTCGAGGTCGAACTCGAACTCGCCGAATACATAACTCTCCGGGTGGTCGGATGGTGCGGCCGGAATGTCGTCCGGCATCGCACGTCGCAGCACGGCCGACACGCGCGCCAGCAGCTCGCGCGGATTGAACGGCTTGGCCAGGTAGTCATCCGCGCCGAGCTCGAGGCCGGCGATGCGGTCCGCATCTTCGCCTTTGGCCGTCAGCATGATGATGGGCGTCTGGTCGCCGCCGCCGCGCAGGCGCTGGCAGATCGACATCCCGTCTTCGCCGGGCAGCATCAGGTCCAGCACCAGCAGGTCGAAGCGCTCGCGTATCCAGAGCCGGTTCATTTCGACCGCGCTGGCGGCGACTTGCACGGCATAGCCGTTGTCGCTGAAGAAGCGACGCAACAGGTCACGCAGGCGCGCGTCATCATCGACGACCAGCAGCTTGGCCTGGGCACCCGGGGTGCGCTTGGACGGTACGGGCTTGGCAGTGTTTGTCGGGTTCATGGTCGTATGTTAACGTCCATCCCCCTGTTTCCTCCATCGGCGGGTCGCTGGTATTACAAAGCTTTACAAACTTCGGGCCCGGCATTTCAGTCTGGAGGCAGGGATCGAAAGTACACTAGCGTCCATGGGCCTTGCCTGACCAGGCCGCCGAGACCCGACCGAGATCTATCCGAGACGTCATTGATGAAACGCCTGACTATCTGGCTGAGCTTGACCGCGCTGCTGCTTGCACTAGGGCCGGCGCAGGCCGAACCGCCCCAAGGGCGGGGCGAGGACAAGTCGCGCCACGAAGCGGGGCAGGGCGAGCGACGTGACGAAGCCCGGCGCGATGAAGCGCGCCGTGACGATCGGGGCAGCCGCACGCAGCCGAGGTTGTCGCCCGAGGAGCGGCGCGAATTGCGACAGCAGATCCATGAGGCCGGCCACGATGTCTACCACCGGCCTAAACGGCAGCAGCAATGAATTTCATCGGATTGCCATAAAGCTTCCCCAAATCGAAAGAACCCTGCTATAATCTTTTTCTTCGCGGCTGTAGCTCAGCTGGATAGAGTACTTGGCTACGAACCAAGGGGTCGTGGGTTCGATTCCTGCCAGCCGCGCCAGAAATAAAGCAGTAAAATCAACGGGTTAGCTCCGAAAGGACTAACCCGTTGTCCTTTTTGCTGGGGACACTTTTGGGATATTTCGTGCCCGTGCCTCAAAGATCAGGGTCTGCAGCGACTTGTTCCAGCACCCGCCTTCGTCCTTGATCTTCTCCAGCGCCTCGTAGATCTCTCGCACCATCGCCACCGAGTAGTGATCCGTGATGGACTGGTTCGAGTGCCATAGCACCGCAGCGATCGTCTCGCGTTTGGCGCCAGTCTCCCGCAGTCGCATGCCGACCGTGTGCCGCAGGTCGTGCACGTGCAGGTCCCCCAGGCCTGCCTTGAGCCGCGCGTTCTGCCACGCGGTGTTGTTCATCGTGCCCACGGGCTTCCAGTCGCGCTCGACATCCGTCTCGCTGGTCTTGCCCAGTTCGCGGCGATAGCAAAAAACAAACTCCTCGTTTTTGCCGCGCTGAGCGTTAACCACTTTGTAAGCGACCGAATTGCAGATCAGTGAATCGCTATCGAATTTCTAGACGCTTCGCTGCTTCTTTAAAAACTGCTGCTCAAATTGTACTGGCGACTTCTTCTCGTTGTAGCCGTGGCGGCGGACCGCGTTATAAAACATCTCGATTTAATCGAATACGTCTTTCAGCAGTGCCTACAGCACCAATTCCCAGTCAATTCGGCTTTGCATCGACCAACCAACGACCTGCCGCGAGAACAAGTCCAGCACGACGACCAGATACAGTCAGCCTTCATGCGTGCGCAGGTAGGTGATGTCGGTCACCCATGCCTCGTTCGGGCCCGATACATCGAACTGCCGATCCAATCGGTTCGGTGCAATCACCGCGGGCACAGCGCCAACATGAGGACAGCGGCGATAGCCCGATTGGGAACGCAGCCCCGCTTGCTTCATCAGCCGATAAACACGCTGCTCG
>JBDKLN010000155.1:0-23996 GCA_039806045.1 Pseudomonadota bacterium | reverse complement strand
GGACGATGAGTTCGTAGGGAAAAAATAAGAGGGTGCAAGCCTTGTCGAAGCCTGTCAGCGCACTCGCCAGCGTCTTGCACGCGAGCTCCGTGTCAATGTCCTCGATCAGGCGAATCGTTTGAATTTGATAGCCTTCCCCTGGTGATCCCAGAAAACGCGCTTTCCGGCGCGTTTTTTTTCACCCGTCAAATCGTACTCACCCAATCGCAAAGCATGCTCTTGCCGCATGGGCGTTCACATTTTTTTGCAGGCGTTCGCCGGGATTTTTCCAATTTCGGCAAAAAACGCTGAACTTCTGGCTTCCCGGCCCCTGAAATACGGATTAATTCATCAATAATCTGTGTGATACTGTCCCCGCTTCGCAGGCCTTGGCATTCGCCCTGCGGGCAAATGAAGGCGAAGGCAGGACCATCCCCAACGATGGCGCTGACCGAAGCCCTATCAGGCACAAATATAAAAACGAATCAAAGCCGATCGACGAATCGGCCGGAGGAGAACACATGACGGTTGCAACAGCAGCAGCTTCCGCATCGACCTATGATGTGATGCATGCCATCGACGAAGGACAATTCACCCCACTACAGAAACTGACCTTTGTCATCACCGCGCTCGCGCTGGTGCTGGACGGTTTTGACGGGCAAATGATCGGCTATGCGATCCCGTCGATCATGAAAGAGTGGGGCGTCACGCGCGCTGCATTCTCGATGACGGTGGCCAGCGGCCTGCTTGGCATGGCGATCGGCAGCCTGACGGCCGGCGTGATCGCCGACAAGATCGGCCGCAAGCCGGTGCTGGTGTTCAGCCTCTTCCTGTTCGGCGGCGCGACCATGATGATCGGGCAGGCGCCGGATCTCAACACGATCGCCATCATTCGCTTCTTCGCCGGCCTTGGCATTGGTGCTGCACTGCCTGCGGCCACTACCATGATCGCCGAATTCACGCCGCACCGCCTGCGCACGGTCGCCGTCACCACGGCCATCGTCAGCTATCCGCTGGGTGGCATGCTGGCCGGCCTGGTCGCCGGCATGGTCTTGCCCGAGCACGGATGGCGCGCTTTCTTCACCATTGGCGGCGCGATGCCGATTGTCTACGGCCTGTTCCTGATCGCGGTCCTGCGCGAATCGCCAAAGTATCTGGCGCGCCATGAGCAGCGCTGGGAAGAACTGCGCGCGCTGATGACCAAGCTCGCGCATGACGTGGGCAATGTGCTGGCGTTCACCGATGGCGTGGTCGAAACCAAGCGCGGCAGTCTGGGCGAACTGTTCAAGGACGGCCGTTCGCGCGACACCATCTGGCTGTGGATCTGCTTCTTCATGACCCTGCTGTCGATTTACAGCGCCTTCAGCTGGCTGCCCACCATGTTGACCACCGAGGGCGTGTCGCCCGCATTGGCTGGCATGGGCCTGACCGCCTACAACTTCGGTGGCGTGATTGGCGCCGTATTGTGCGCACTGGCGATGGCGAAATTCGGTTCGCGCTGGCCCATGATCATTTGGGCCGCGATGTCGGCGGCGACGGCGTTCGGGCTGCGGGCCGTGAACGTGACCGCCGATACCCAGACCTTCCTGCTGGGCCTGGGCGTGCATGGCTTGTTCATCGCCGCCCTGCAGTGCGCGCTATACACGCTGTCGGCGCACATGTACCCGACGTCGATCCGTGCCACCGGTACGGCGGGCGCGCTCGCGTTCGGGCGTTGCGGCGCCATCCTCAGTTCTTTCGTTGGCGCTGCCATGATCACAGCCGGCGGTGCGACGGCGTACCTGAACCTGCTCGGCGGATCGATGGTCGTGACCGTCATCGGTCTGGTGATGATCCGGAACCATATCGCTCCGGCGCGTCAGGGAGCTTAAGTTCTGCCTGCCTCGGAAAAGCCGCCTGCGGGCGGCTTTTTTCTTGGTGCCTCGTGTTGCGTGGGGTCGCAGCGTGGCGGGCCCACCTATTTGACCGCCCGATGGCGAGCCGCAGCGATGTCTCGTGATGGGGAGGCGGATTGTTGATGCCGCTCGCGTAGCGCAGAAGTTGCGGATATCAATCGCCGACGGCATCGGTCGTTGCCATGGCAGGCAATCGTCCGCAGTATTCATCGAGCGCCTTGGGCCGGCCCAGCAAGAAGCCTTGCACACGGTTGATGCCCAGCTCGCGCAAAGTCTTTAGCTCGGCGCCGGATTCCACGCCTTCGGCGATCACCTGACTGCCCGTTGCTTTCGCAAAGCCCACCAGCGCAGCGGCCAGCGTCTTGCACGCGATATCGGTGTCGATGTTCTTGATCAGGCTGATGTCGAGCTTGATGATGTCGGGCTTGAGTTTCAGGATGTGGCGGAAGCTGGCATACCCTGCGCCGGCATCGTCGACTGCCAGCCGCAGTCCCTGTTCTCGCAACGACGCCAGCGCTGCGTCGATCTTTTCATAGTCGCCGATCGATTGGTGCTCGGTAATTTCCAGCACGATGCGTTCCAGCGGATGGCCTTGCAACAGCGTGCCGACCTTGCCGCTCAAGATCGTGGCGGGCGTCACATTCAGCGACAAGTAGGCATCGTCGGGAATGTCGTGCAGTTGCGTCAGCGCGTTTTCGAGGAGGGCACCTTCGAGCTCTTCTTCCAGGCCCACGCTCGTGGCGTCAGCGACCCAGACATCGGGTCCGCGCCGCGGCTCGGACGGGAAGCGCGACAGCGCCTCGAAGCCGACAGCCTTGCCGCTGTCGATATCAAAGATCGGCTGGAACTCGGACGTGAACCGATGGGCATCCAGAGTGTCGCGCAGGCGCTGCGTGGTGATCCGCTTTTCCTGCAGCGCGTTGTCGCGCTCTTCGAGGACATTGCCAATGAAGTTCGCAAAGAGCTTCATGGCCCCCAGATCGCGTTCCCCCAGTGTGGCATCGCCTTGCCGGCTGAAGCAGCAGAAGGTGCCGAACACACGGCCGGAGCTGAAGCGGATAGGTACGCTGAGGTGGGCGCCGATCGGTACGCCCAGTGTGGCGGGCAAGGTCAGTGCTTCGGCGTTTTTAGTCGCGTCCTGTATCAGTTCCGGCAGGCGGCCATCGACGACGCGCTGGCAATAGCTGTCGCCCAGCGGGTCGGAGCCATTGACCTCGATCGGATGAAAATCCTGGGTAGCGTCGATGAAACGGAAGATGCGCCGGCCTTCGCTGAATTCGGAAACGAAAGCCACCTCCATGCCGAGCAGTTTGCGCACCGATGCGAGTGTCTCGGCCATCAGCGCTTCAACGTGCTGCGGCTGTTCCTGTGAATACGATTCAAAAAACATGTTCTGCCTGTTGCAGACAGGTGCAGGCACTGGCATCGGGGATGCAGACGATCGCATTCCGGCCGGCGTCGAAACTGCGGATTGCCTTGCACCACCGGAATGGTCGGTGTCTGCACTGCGGTTATTGAGCTGTTGCGTAAGGTGAGTGGCTTACCTTGCGGTCGACGACACGCTATCGGATGATAAATTGAATTGAAAAAGCTTGCTGGAAGGTAATTATCAATCCATAAAATATACGCATCTGCGTCATGCCCGTGAGTTAAGCGCGAAATGTTCACGTTCGCATCCGATGACACGGGGGTCCGGCCTGCGCCGGGACGGCACATCCAGGACGATCGGCCTAAACACGTGATCCCGGCGCCGGGTGAAGCGGGGAATTCAGGTCGCATGCGACCTGACCGCGAAACGGCACTGACATACTTGCCCGTGCGCGCCCTGCAAGGCGGGATCCAGCGACTGGCCTTCACTGACGGGCATTGTGCATCTGCGGGCGATGTGTGCGTGTCAGCGTGATGGCGTGGCGGGATTGGCGCGGATCCCAGCCGTAAAAAATGTGGGGAGGACAGGGGCGGGTTGAGGGCGAGGCCGACTGGCCGCGGGTTTGCCCGGCCTCGCCTGCAGCGATTGGCTACCGAATTACTTGTTGTACGACTTGTCTTCCACGGGGGGAGCCTGCGTGCCTCCGGTCGATTTGCCGGTAGCACTGCCGGACGAAACTTCGGACAAAGCCTGCTTCAATGCCTCCGAATCCGGGTTCTTTGCCTTGCCGCTGATGACATCGGCCGTTGTCGTCGGCTTGCCATAGTAGGCCGTGGTCAGGCGCTGGTTGAAGCGTATGTCATTCGCGCCCAGCGTCGCGACGTTGCCGAACAAGCCCTTCGCTCCCGACCACGCCACCGCATCGCCGCCACCGGTCGAGCCTTGTGCCAGCTTGGCCCAGTTGACGACAGTGATGCCGGCATCGGCGCTCAATGAAAAGTTGTTCTTGTCGGAGAAGCGCTGCACGGACTTGTCATTCATCAGCGCGAAGGCAATCGGCCCGGCCTCGGCGCCGACCTGCGCGCCGATGCTGATGCCGCCGATATTGAAGAAGGCCGGGTCGCTCCACGCGCCATCGGCCTGCTTGGCCAGCAGCACGCCCGAGCCGCCCTGTCCGCCGATGCCAAAGGCGGCGCGGCCATAGGTGGGGACGATGAACACGCCTTTGGCTTCGGCCAGCACGTTCTGCATGGTCGCATCGGATTCCATGCGGTGCACGACGGCCACGGCGTCTTGCACATTCTTGGCCGCATTGGCTTCAGGGCCGCGCGGACTGTCGCGCTTTTCTGTGCCTTGCGCGAGTGCTGTTGAAGGGGGCAGGGAGATCGCCAGCAACGCCAACGGGAGCGTGCAGCGGAGCAGGGCGGTGACGCGAGCAGTATTCACGGGCAGGTTCCTTGTCGGAGTTCAGTCCATGGCCCCGGGACGGGGCCAACCGCCCTTGATGCTGCGCTTGTCGGTATGCGAAGGATTGCTTGCGCTCAGCTTGCGGTCGCCGCCGATTGGATTTGCTGCAAGGGCGACGAGGTTTCCGAGAACATCGCACGGTTCGCCTCACTGGCAATGCTGAGCGAGCGCAGCCGCAATTCCGGATCGTAAACGTCGGACACCAGAATGAATTCATCGGCGGCTGTCAGCTCGGCCAGCCGCTCGAAGCCGGCACGCACCGTGTCCGGGCCGCCGATCACGGCCGCAGCCATGAAGTCATCGATGCCGTCTTGCGCACGCGGGTCGAGGCTATCCATGAAGCCGGCGACCGGTGGCTGCAAGCGGCTGCGGTTGCCGGTGATGATGCCCAGCACGCGACGTTGCGCGGTGCTGGCCAGGAATTCGGCTTCCGCGTCGGTCGGCGCGGCGATCACGGGCACGCCGATGGCGACGTAGGGCGCTTGCAGCGTGGCCGACGGCCGGAATTCCTGTCGATAGATCGCGACGGCCTGCAGCAGCAGGCGCGGCGCGAAGTGCGAGGCAAATGCATATGGCAAGCCGCGTGCCGCAGCCAGCCGTGCCGCAAACAAGCTCGAACCGAGCAGCCAAATCGGCACGTTGGTGCCGGCGCCCGGCATCGCAACGACGCGCTGGCCGGGTTGCACGGGCGCGAGATAGCGCTGCAGTTCTTCGACTTCACGCGGAAAATCGTCTTCGGTCTCGACGCGGTCACGCCGCAGCGCGCGCATGGTCAGGCCATCGGTGCCGGGCGCGCGGCCGAGGCCGAGGTCGATGCGGCCCGGATAAATCTCGGCCAGTGTGCCGAAGGCCTCGGCCACCACCAGCGGCGCATGGTTGGGCAGCATGATGCCGCCCGAGCCGACGCGAATGCTGTGCGTGCCGCCGGCAATGTGGCCGACCAGCACAGCCGTTGCCGAACTGGCTACATCGACCAGGTTGTGGTGCTCGGCCAGCCAGTAGCGCGCGAAGCCCAACGCCTCTGCGTGCTGTGCCGTGCGCAGCGCGATGGCGATGCTGTCGCCAACGCTTAGGCCTTCACGGTTGGCGACCAGGTCCAGCATCGACAGGCGGGGTTTTTTCAGGGAAGTGGGGCTGTTCATGGTGTTCAGGTCAACGGGCGCGCGTTCGGTCGAACGGTCGTGCAGAAATCAGGGGCTTCAACACAGTAAAACATCTCGCAACAGTCAGGATTGGCGTGGCAAGGCATGTTGCTTGCTAGTATACGGCCGGTTGTCTTTTTTTCATTCATACAGAACTGGCAGCGCCCAGGCGCGGCAAGCCGGTCACTACCCCACGGGTCTTCACTGAATCATGCGTATTCAAAAACTTCTCGTCGCGAACCGTTCCGAAATCGCGATCCGCGTCATGCGCGCTGCCACCGAACTAGGCATCCGCACCGTATCCATCTATGCGGCAGAAGATCGCTTTGCGCTGCATCGTTTCAAGGCCGATGAAAGTTATCTGGTTGGCGAAGGCAAGAAGCCGATCGCGGCTTATCTCGACATAGCCGACATCATCCGCATCGCGAAAGAAGCAGGGGTGGATGCCATTCATCCGGGCTATGGCTTCTTGTCCGAGAACCCGGACTTCGCCGAAGCCTGCGCCAAAAACGGGATCCTGTTCATTGGCCCGCGCCCCGAAGTGATGCGTACCCTGGGCAATAAAGTGGCGGCGCGCAACGCCGCAATTGCTGCCGGCGTGCCCGTGGTGCCCGCCACCAAGGCGCTGCCCGATGACATCGAACAGGCCAAGGCGATGGCCGCCGAGATCGGTTACCCGCTGATGCTCAAGGCCAGCTGGGGCGGCGGCGGGCGCGGCATGCGCGTGATCGAATCCGAGGCCGACTTGCCGGACCAGCTTGAAGTCGCGCGCCGTGAAGCGGCTGCCGCCTTCGGCAATGACGAGATGTACCTTGAGAAGCTGGTGCGCCGTGCGCGCCACGTCGAAGTGCAGATTCTGGGCGATACCCATGGCTCGCTGATCCATTTGTTCGAGCGCGATTGCTCGGTGCAGCGCCGCAACCAGAAGGTGGTCGAGCGCGCGCCGGCGCCTTACCTTGACGAAGCCACTCGCGCCGAGCTGTGCGAGTCGGCGCTCAAGCTGGGCCGCGCGGTCAGCTACACCCATGCCGGCACCGTCGAATTCCTGATGGATGCCGACTCCGGCAAGTTCTACTTTATCGAAGTCAACCCGCGCATCCAGGTCGAGCACACCGTTACCGAGCAGGTCACGGGCGTCGATATCGTGAAGGCGCAGATCCGCGTCACCGAAGGTCTGAAGATCGGGCAGCACACGAAGGACACCGATGGCGCCGGCCTCGGCGCCTACATCCCGACGCAGGACGAAGTGCGGCTGAACGGCCACGCGCTCCAATGCCGCGTGACCACCGAAGACCCGGAAAACAATTTCACACCCGATTACGGTCGTCTGACTGCGTATCGCAGTGCGTCCGGCTTCGGTATTCGCCTCGACGGCGGCACCGCGTATTCGGGCGCGGTCATCACGCCGTATTACGACTCGCTGCTGGTGAAGGTCACCGCGTGGGCGCCGACGGCCAATGAGGCCGCGTCGCGCATGGACCGCGCGCTGCGCGAATTCCGCATCCGCGGCGTGTCGACCAACCTGCAGTTCCTCGAGAACGTGATCAACCATCCGCTGTTCCTGTCCGGCGAATGCACGACGCGCTTCATCGATACCACACCCGAGCTGTTCAAGTTCGCCAAGCGTGCCGACCGCGCGACCCGGTTGCTGCGCTTTATCGGCGATGTGGTCGTCAATGGCAATCCGGAGATGAAGGGCCGCAAGGGCTCGGACATGATCCTGCCGCATGCGCCGCTGCCCAAGGTCGGCCGTGGCATGCCGGTGGCGCCGGGCTCGCGCGACAAGTTCAAGGAATTGGGTGCGGAAAAATTCTCGACCTGGATGCTCGATCAACAGCATGTCCTGCTGACTGACACCACGATGCGCGACGCGCACCAGTCGCTGTTCGCGACCCGCATGCGCACCGCCGACATGGTGGCGATCGCGCCGTATTACGCGCGCCTGCTGCCGCAGTTGTTCTCGATGGAATGCTGGGGCGGTGCGACCTTCGACGTTTCGATGCGCTTCTTGAAAGAAGACCCGTGGGAGCGTCTCGCGCAATTGCGACAGGCGGTGCCGAACGTGCTGTTCCAGATGCTGCTGCGCGCATCGAACGCGGTCGGCTACACGAATTACGCGGACAATGTCGTGCGCTATTTCGTCAAGCAAGCCGCCGAAGGCGGTGTCGACCTGTTCCGCGTGTTCGATTCGCTGAACTGGGTCGAGAACATGCGCGTGGCCATCGATGCCGTGCGCGAGTCTGGCATGCTGGCCGAAGGCGCGATCTGTTACACCGGCGATCCGTTCGATCCCAAGCGCAGCAAATACAGCCTGCAGTACTACGTGACGATGGCCAAGGAGCTGGAAAAGGCCGGCGTCAACATCATCGGTATCAAGGACATGGCCGGCGTCTGCAAGCCGACCGCCGCGCGCGCGCTGGTCAAGGCGCTGAAGGAAGAAGTGGGACTGCCCATCCATTTCCACACGCATGACACCAGCGGCATCTCGGCGGCCAGCGTGCTGGCGGCGATCGACGCCGGTTGCGATGCGGTCGACGGCGCGATGGACGCGATGAGCGGCCTGACTTCGCAGCCCAATCTTGGCTCGATTGCCGCGGCATTGGCGTACAGCGACAAGGACCCGGGGCTGGACAAGGATGCGATGTTCGCGATCTCGCAATACTGGGAAGGCGTGCGCCACTTCTATGCGCCATTCGAGGCCGATATCCGTTCCGGCACCTCCGATGTCTACCGCCACGAAATGCCGGGCGGCCAGTACACCAACCTGCGCGAGCAGGCCCGCGCGATGGGCATCGAGCATCGCTGGAATGAAGTGTCGCAGGCGTATGCGGACGTCAACCAGCTGTTCGGCGACATCGTGAAAGTGACGCCGACCTCGAAAGTGGTGGGCGACATGGCGTTGTTCATGGTCGCCAACGACCTGACTCCGGCCGAGGTCGTGGAGCCGGACAAGGAAGTCGCTTTCCCCGAGTCGGTGATCTCGCTGTTCAAGGGCGAGCTGGGCTTCCCGCAGGACGGCTTCCCGAAGGCGCTGGAAAAGAAAGTGCTGAAGGGCGGCAAGCCGCTCGAGGGGCGTTATGGCGCCAACGTGCCGCCGGTCGACCTCGACCAGATGCGCGCCACCGCCGAGAAGGCGGTCGACCGCAAGCTCAGCGACCAGGACCTTGCGTCCTACCTGATGTACCCGAAGGTCTTCACCGAATATGCGCAGCACCGGCGCAGCCATGGTGATGTGTCGGTGCTGCCGACCGATGTGTTCTTCGAAGGCCTGAAGGACGGGCAGGAGATCTCGGTCAGCATTGACCAGGGCAAGACGCTGGTGATCCGCCTGCTGGGTCGCACCGAAGTCGAGGAGGAAGGGCAGAGCAAGCTGTTCTTCGAACTCAACGGACAGCCGCGTATGGTGCGCGTGCAGCACGCGGGCGTGGTGTCGACGGTCACCCATCCGAAAGCGCAGGAAGGCAACCCGTCCCAGGTCGGCGCGCCGATGCCGGGCATGGTGGTGACGGTGGCGGTGAAAGCTGGCCAGAAGGTCGCCAAGGGTGATCCGCTGGTGTCGATCGAGGCGATGAAGATGGAGACGATGATCCGTGCCGAGGTCGATGGCGTGGTCAAGCATGTGCATGTCAAGCCGGGCATGGTGGTTGCCGCGAAGGACCTGCTGCTCAATTACTGATATCGTGCGCCCGGGGCACCGGCAAATGGGTGTCCCGAAGTCACGTCCAATTGCGCCGGTAACGGGGCCGGTCGCTTAGCCTGTGGAGGCCCGAGCATGTCGCATCCAGAGTCCGACCGCTGTCCGGTCGACCACGCAGCACGCGCCCGTGTGGGCGGGGCTGTTTGTCCTGTCAGCGCCGGTGCGGCCGCTTTCGACCCCTTCGGGGAGGACTTCCAGCAAGACCCGCCCGGCGAGCTGCGCTGGGCGCGCGAACAGGAACCGGTCTTCTTCAGCCCGGCGCTGGGCTACTGGGTCGTCACCCGCTACGATGACATCCGTGCGGTCTTCCGCGCGCATGACAGCTTCAGCCCCTCGAATGCGCTGGAGAAGATCACGCCGCCGACCGAGGCCGTGCTGCAAGTGCTGGCCGGCTACAACTATGGCATGGCGCGCACACTGGTGAATGAAGACCAGCCGGCGCACATGGCGCGCCGGCGTTTGTTGATCGAGCCTTTCAGCCCGGCTGCCGTGCGCGAGCACGAGCCGATGGCACGCGAGCTGGCGCGCGCGTATGTCGACCGCTTCATCAATGACGGCAAGGCTGACCTGGTCGACCAGATGCTGTGGGAAGTGCCGTTGACGATTGCCTTGCACTTCCTCGGCATCGATGAGGAAGACATGCCGCTGCTGCGGCAGTATTCGATTGCGCATACCGTCAACACCTGGGGCCGGCCGGACGAGGACGAGCAATTGCGGGTCGCGCATGCGGTCGGCAATTTCTGGCAACTGTCCGGGCGCATCCTCGACAAGATGCGGCGCGACCCGTCGGGGCCGGGCTGGATGAAATTCGGCATACGCCTGCAGGCCGAGCATCCGGACGTGATCACCGACTCTTATCTGCATTCGATGATGATGGCCGGCATCGTGGCGGCGCACGAGACGACGGCCAATGCGACAGCCAATGCGCTGAAGCTGTTGCTTGAGCATCCGACCGCATGGCGCGAGCTGGCCGAGGATCCCTCATTGATTCCGAATGCGGTCGATGAATGCCTGCGGCTGTCGGGGTCGATCATTGCGTGGCGACGTGTCGCCCTGTGCGATGTGACCGTCGGCGGCGTGGCACTGCCCAAGGGCGCGAAGATCCTGATGGTCATCACTTCGGCCAATCACGACGACCGGCATTTCGATCAGGCCGACTTGCTCGACCTGCGGCGCGAGAACGCGCGCGACCACCTGTCATTTGGCTTCGGCCGGCACCAGTGCATGGGCAAGAACCTGGCACGGATGGAGATGCAAGTCTTTCTCGAAGAATTGCTGCGCCGCCTGCCGCACATGAAATTGTCCGAGCAGCGCTTCAGCTATTTGCCCAACATCTCTTTCCGGGGGCCCGAACATTTGTGGGTGGAGTGGGATCCGTCGCGCAATCCCGAACGCGTCGAGGCGTAGTTCAGGGCGCCGTTGCCGAGGCTGCCGCCGGCAGCGCCTCCCTTGCTTGCAGGGGCTGCAGGACCGGCGGTGCCGCTGGATCGTGCGCGACGTCGCGCCGGCCCAGCACCAGATGCAAGGGGAATGCGGCAATCACGATGCCGCCAACGATCCAGTGCGTCAGTACGGTGGCATCGCGCATTTCTTCGCTGCCGTAATACAGCATCAAGCCCGACAGCATCAGCAGACACATCACCAGCAACATCGCGATGCCCGACACGCGATTGCGCCGCGCAATCCATGCCACGCGCAAATGCCCGGGAAGTATCGCGCCTATGGCCAGCAGCGTGAATGCCGAGCTCACGCCGTGCATGACCAGATAGCTGTGCGTCTCCAGGCCGGGGATTTCCAGCCGCAATTCATGGCGCAGGAAGAACAGCAGGCCCGACAGCGCGCAGAGGGCAAACACGATATGGGTCGGAATGCGCTGCCAGACAGGCAAACGGCCGGCGCGGCGAATTTTCGGTGAGTTCATGATGGCTGGATGATCAGGGCTTGCGCGCCATGGCGCCGCAGGCAAGGATGGTGCGGATCACGCGACAGTGCCAGCACCTTGGTCAGCGCATCGGCCAGCGCGCAACTGGGGGCGATCACGGAGTAGCTGGCTTCGTCCAGCACAGGCTGGCCGCTGGAAGGGTCAACCAGGGCCGATACCCACGCCGACTGGTGCTGCCGCTTCGAGAAATAGGTGCCCGAGGTGGCGATGGCGCCGTCGGTGAGCATGCCTGCCTCGCAAGCCTGTCCGGGCTGTGACGGATGGCGCACATGAATCACTTCTTCGGCGTCGCCGGCAATGCGCAGGTCGCCGCCGGCATTCACCACCACGCCGGATGCGCCGGCCGCGAGGGCAGCTTCGGCGGCCTTGTCGGCGGCATAGCCCTTGGCGATGCCACCGAGATCGATGCGGGTCGGCTGCGCGCTGCGCACGCGGTTGTCATCGTCGATGCTGAGGTGGGCAACGGAGGATTGCGGGCGCGCGATCGTGTCAGCGGGAAGCATGTCCCAGCCAGCGAGGTGTGGCGCAATGCCGCAGTCGAACAGGCCGTCGCTATCGTGGTGCAGTGCCAGCGACAGGCGCAGCACTTCGGCCGTCCATGGATGAACGGCCACGGGTTCCAGATGGGCGCGGGCATTGACGCGGCCGATGTCGGAATCGGCGTCGAAGGCCGTCATCAGCCGCTGCACGGTCTCGATGGCGTCGAATGCAGCCCCGGTTGCGGTGGCAGCCACGTGCGGGTCCGCATGGCGGGCGTCGATCCCGACATAGGTGCCCAGCAGCGGCCGCAGCGATGTCACTTCTGTCCCTTGAGCGCCAATTCGTACATCACCATCAGCCGCTTGATGCCATCGGTCACGTGCTTGCACGATAGCGTGGCGCCGGAGATGTTCTTGATGTCCTTGTTCAGCTTCAGCGTGGCGTCGGCGCCCTTGCCGGTGAACTGATTGCGCCAGCTGGCCTCGGCCACTTCGTAGCCGTAGGACTCGACGTATTCCATGATCTCGATGCCCTTGATGGTGCCGTTGGCGTTGATCGCCAGCGCATATTTGACCATCTCGTGCTTGCCCAGCACCTCGTCAATGATGAACCACTCGCCCTGCTCGGTGCGCCAGACGCGCTCGCCCTTGAACGGCTCGCGCACCGACGACAGTTCGCGCATCTTGTCACGCTGTGCATCGTTGAGCAGCACCGGTGACAGCGTCAGCTTCTGGCCGGGGAACAGGCGCTGCTGCGCTTCGTCAACGCCGACGCTGATGCGGGCGCCGGCCAGCGCGGGCGCCACGATGGCGGCGACCGGCAAGAACAGCAGCGCGGGGGAGGGCGTCCATTTCATGGCGAATCCTGGTGATGATCAGAGCGGTCGGCCAACTTTCACGATGAATTCGTTGCGGCTGTGGCTGTCCCAGACGCGCCCATTCGAGCATTCGGCATCACCCGGCGCCCAGCAGGCGCTGTAGCCCTTGGGCTGGTAGCGCCAGGCGGCGGTCACCCACCATTCCTTGGTTGCGTAGTGGACGTTGGGGCCGAAGAAGTGGCCGCGTTGGGTCTGGCTCTTCAGGCTGTAGCCATCGAAGTCATTGTGGAAGCGGTACTCGAGGCCGGCGGTCCAGTTGTTGGCGACGCGGTACGAGGCGCCGATCAACAGGTCGATCATGCTCTCGTGGCCGACTTCGACATCCCACTTCACCTTTTCAACGGCGTAGTGCAGGTTCGATGCCAGCACCAGTCGGTCATCGAGGAAGTTTGACTGCAGCAGCAGGCGTGTTTCGATCTCGTCCTTGACCGGGCCGGAGGTGACTTCACCATACAGGCCGACGCCGATCGGGTCGACTACCGGGTTGGTCAGGCGCCAGATGCCTTCCAGCGACACGCCATCGACGCGTCCCTTGCTGTACGGCGAGGTGCCTGCATTCGGCACCAGCCAGCCGGCGGTCGAGCCGTCCGGGTAGTTCTGGTTCGCGCTGACGTAACTGGTGTTGATGTAGCCGGCGATCTGGATGTCGTCCGTCAGGCCGTATTCGAGCTCGGTGCGTGCCTGCCACAGATCGTATTTGCCCTGGGCCTGGCCGCGGTTGAGCTGCAGGCGCTGTTCGAATTCCAGCGTGCCCTTGGGCTGAAGGTCGAGCGTGTAAATCCAGCCGAATGAGCCCTCGCCGGCAAGTGCCGGGACCTGGGCAAGCGTGGTGAGCAGGGCTGCGCAAAGCGCCGGTTTGAGGCATCGCATCTCGGATTATCCTTTGTTTTTCGCTAAGACCGTGGTCGGTGTACGGATATTCTAAACGCGAATTATTATCAGTTGCAAGTCCAAAGCATTCTTCCCTGCAAATAAGAGCCTAGGCCAGAGTGGCTTGCAAAAAAGCCAACCGAAGGTCGGCGAAGGTGTCAGCGAACGAAGTGGATCGCCGTTTGGTAAAACGCGTAGCTGACGACCCAGGCCAAAGCCAGTGGCCAGGCAACGGCAAGGGCCGTGAAGGCGGCACTGCGCGACTCGTTGCGAATGGTGGCGATGGTCGACAGGCAGGGCGTATAGATCAGTGCAAACAGCATGAAGCTGTACGCCTCGATCCAGCCGACCTGCTGCGACACCAGCTGCACCAGCTGCTCGCCGTCGCTGCCGTAGATCACGGCCAGCGAGCCGATCACGATCTCTTTCGCAACGAAACCGAACAGCAGGGCGATGGTGAGCTTGGGGTCGATGCCCAGCGGACGCAGCACAGGATCCAGCCAGCTGCCGAAGATGCCGGCCAGGCTATCGGCGCTGCCGGCGTCCACGCCCGGCGGCAGGTTGGTCAGCACCCAGACCAGCACCACGCCGAGGACGATGAAACGGGTTGCCCGGGTCAGGAAATGCCGCACTTCCTGCCAGCCGCGCAGCAAGATCTGGCGTGCGGTCGGGAAGCGGAACGGCGGCATTTCGAGCACGAAGGGGTCGTGGTTCACATAGCGCTTGCGGAACAGCAGCGCCGTCCCCATCGCAGCCACGATACTGACTATGTACAGCGAGAACAGCACCAGCGGCGCTTTGTCGGCGCTGAACAGCGCCGCAGTGAAGAAGACAAACACCTGCAGACGCGCCGAACACAGCGAGAACGGGATCACCAGCATCGTCAGCCAGCGCAGGCCGCGCGAGCGAATGACGCGGGTTCCCATCAGTGCCGGCACATTGCAGCCGAAGCCCATTAACAACATGACGAAGCTGCGGCCGTCGAGCCCGAAACGCGCCATCAGCGCATCCATCAGGAAGGCCGCACGCGACAGGTAGCCGGTGTCTTCGACAATGCTCATGAACAGGAAGAACAGCACGATCAGCGGCACAAAACTGGCCACCGTGGCCAGTCCTGCATAAGCGCCGTCCAGCAGGAAGCCGTGCAGCAGCGGCGGCGCATGGGCCAGCGCCGGCTCGAGTGCCCCTTCGCGCACCGTCGTGAACAGCCATGACATGCCATCCTGCAGCGGCTTGCCGAAGGCGAAGACGCCCTCGAACAGCAACAGCATGACGCCAAAGAAGATCGGCAGGCCGAGCCACGGATGGAGCAGCAGTTTGTCCAGCCGCTCCGTCATCCGGTGGCTGGCTTGCAGCGGCATGTCGACGTGCCGCTGCAGCGCGGCCTCGATGAAATGGGGCAGTGCGCCGTTCGCAGCCGACACGGTGTCGGCGAGGGATCGTGCCGGATCTTCTGCGCGGACGTCCGCTGCGGCTTCGCTCGAACCGGCGTCATCGCTGTCCGCAACATCGTGACCGGTCCCCGCCAGTGCGGGCAAAGGCTTTGCGATGGGTTTATCAGGCCGGCTGAGCGCCTTGCGCAGTTGCAGCTGCAAGTCTTCCATGCCCTGGCCGTGCTTCGCGGACAGCAGGCAGACGGGGATGCCGAGTGTTGCCGAAAGGCCGTTTACATCGATCGTGATGCCCAGCGTGCGAGCCTCGTCGGCCATGTTGAGTACGGCGAGCAACGGGCGACGCAGTTCGATCAGCTGGCCGAGCAGGTGCATCTGCCGGTCAAGCTGGCAGGCGTTGAGGACCACGACCATCAGGTCGGGCGACTGGCTTTGCAGGAACGTGGTGACGACTTTCTCGTCTTCCGAGTAGCCGTGCAGGTCATAGATGCCGGGCAGGTCGACCAGTTGCACCATGTCGCCGCCGATCAGCAAGCGCGCGGTCAGCAGTTCAACCGTGATACCCGGCCAGTTGCCAACCCGCGCATGGGCGCCGGTCAAGCGATTGAACAGGGTCGATTTGCCGGCGTTCGGCATGCCGAGCAGTGCCACTTGTTTCATGGCGCTGGCCTCAGGTTGCCGTGGCGTACGGGGTGACGCTGATGCGCGCAGCCTCGGCAGTGCGGAGGATGATCTCGGTGGTGCCGATCCGAATATGGATGGGGCCACCGAATGCGGCCCGGCGGATGACCTTAACCACTTTGCCGACCCGCATGCCCAGGGCGACCAGTCGCTTTCTCAGTTCGAGGTCGACATCCAGATGGACGATGGTGGCGCTTTCGCCAGTGGCGAGCTGCCGCAGCAGCAGGGGAGTCAGGGGCTTCACGCTGGCCGAGATGAGAACAAGTATTGTTTACGCGATTCTACATCGAAACATCCTTGTCGCCTCAGCTCAATCTGCGTATTTCCAGCCCCCTGCCGGGCTCCCATGGAATCCCGCAGCCACCGATGGCGCGCTCATCGCCGGTTGTCGAGCACCCGCTGTCGGCCAGAAAGCCGCTGGGGGTCAGGCATTTCCCGGGCGGCAGGCTGCCAGTTCCAGCCGCACCAGCCCGGAGAAGATCGCCGGCTTGCAGCTCAGCGCGAAGTCCTGCCGATACTCCGACGGCGGGCGCCAGCCTCGCTTGCGCCACAGGCTCTGCACATCGGAACGTGCGCGGATTGCGCCCGGGATTTCAGGGGTGTCGGCGTAGGCGAAGGCAGTGCTCATGGGGTGAACTCCTGATCTGGGCAGACCTGCCGGGCTGGCGAGTCTCGCTGGACTCAATACTGTATGGATATACAGTAAAAGTCAAGGCGGCGGTTTTTCGAGGGGATGCCTGCCAGCCGCGAGGAAGCTGGCACAGCCAGGCTCGCCCGGCGCCCGATCGCAGCGTGTCTCGGTCAGCGTGCGCTTTGCGCGCTGCGTACCGGCGAACCCGGATCATGCCGGCGCTCACGTTCCACGCAATCGAGCGTCATGCGCCAGAACTCCATGCCGTTGCCGCCATACTGTTCAGGCAGGTTCATGATGCGCAGGTGCGCCGCTTCGATGTCCTTGAAGCGGATCGCGTTCATCAGCCCGCGATCCTGCATTTCGATGTAAGCCGCACAGTTGGCGCCGATTTCCGACAGTTTCGGATCCTTCGCATGCGCGCATTCGTGGAAAAAGATGAAGTCCCACATCGCGGCCATGACGCCCTTGCTTTGCTTGTAGGCGACGGCATCGATCACGATCGTCGGCCAGCCCTGCGGGTCGAAGCGCACCACGGCGACGGCCTTGCCCAGTTCGGGATCTCGCTCGGACAAGGACTGGTAATTACTCCATCGCTCGGTGGCCGTGCCTGAGGCATTTTCGCGACTGAACTGGCATTGAACGTCGGCGCCGTCGGACAGGGTGAAGGCCCGTGCCGGCCATGCGGCCATCAACGCCATCAGCAATGCGGCCCAAAACATGGCCTGCAGCGAGGCGACGAAAACGTGGCGGGTAGCGAGCACCGGCGCAAGACGCAGGGCTGGCCGCCAGACTTGGATCTGCGCCATATGCAACTCCCGGTGCGCGCTGCGCACCTGCCTGATTGACAACCCGTCGTGCGATCTTTTTTATTGTCCCGGCATCCTAATCGGAAACGCACAGGCGTGCAGCCACTGCGGCGAAAGCCGCTGCCGGGCGTTCGCAAGGTTGCCAGGATGCCCCGTGCAGGCCTTTGAAAAACTTTAGCCTCAACAAGCGTAAACGCTGTAAAAATCCGGAAAAAGTGTAAAGCGCCCTAAAGTTTTTCGAACGGCGGTTTTGCTGCGGTAGCCTTCGTTCCATCTGGAATAACGGAGACCGCCATGATCATTGGCAGCAGCGCCAGTCCTTATGCGTCAATCGCAGCGCTTAACCGTGCCACCACCGACGTCGCCAAGGCCACCGAGCGCATCAGCACGACGCTGCGCATCAATCATGCCGGCGACGACCCGGGCGGGTTGGCCATGGCCAACCGTCTCAAGGCACAGTTGGGGTCGATGGTAAAGGCGGTCGATAACGTCAACGCGGGCATCGCCGTACAGCAGCGGGTCGATACCGCGCTGACCAGCATCAGCGACACACTGCAAAGCATGCGCACGCTGGCGACGTCGGCGGCCAGCGGCACGGCATCCGCCGCAGACCGCGCCGGTTACCAGCTGGCGCTGTCCACGTATCTGGACGAGATCGATGCGACCGCGGCGGCGACCACCTGGAACGGCACGTCGCTGCTGGACGGGACGTCGTCATCGATGAAGGTGCACGGGGGAACGTCATCCACCGACAGCACGTCAATGACGCTGTTTTCGACACTGACCTCGGCCTTGGGGACCGGCAATGCGCTGACCGTCTCGGCCTCCGGCAGTTATGTGGCTACCGGCAGCACCCTGTCGGCGATGGCCGTCGGCGACCTGACGATTGACGGCGTGTCGGTCGGCGCGACGCGCTCGTCGGACGATACCTTGTCCTATTCGTCCAAGACGGGCAGCGCGATCGCCAAGGTCGCGGCCATCAACCGTCTGAGCTCAACCACCAATGTCGAAGCAGCGGTGGGCACCACGACCGTGGCCGGCACGTCGATGACGACGGCCGCCAGCGGTACCTCGACCATCACGCTCAATGGCACCGCGATCTCGCTGACGCTCAGCTCATCCGACACCACGTCGACCAACCGCACGGCCGTGGTCACGGCGATCAACCTGAACTCGGGCGCCACCGGCGTGACCGCGACCGACAGCGGCGACAGCACGCGCGGCGTGATCCTGAGCGCCGCCGACGGCCGCAACATCACGCTCGCGTACAGTGGCACCTCGGCGGCCGAGACCGGGCTCGGTGCGGCAGGGACGTATTCCGGCAGCTATACGCTGCGCAGCCTCGATGCCAGTTCGGTCACGCTCTCCAGCCTGGTCGGCAAGAGCATCGCTAATTCGGGATTCGTGGCCGGCAGTTATTCAGCCAATGTGGCGGCCTTGTCCAGCACGGCCCGCGCAGGCTCGACGGCGGCGCCGACGGCTTTGTCGTCGGGCGACATGCTGATCAATGGCTACAGCATCGGCGCGGCGTACACCAGTGATGACACCGCTTCGCCGGTGACGACCACCTCGTCCACGCGCGCATCGAGCGCCATTGCGATGGCTGCGGCCATCAATCGCCAGTCTTCGCTGACCAATGTGACCGCGACGGCCAATGCCAATACGCTGACCGGATCCAGTTTCAGCGCCGGTGACGTCACGTCGATTTTCCTGAATGGCACCACGATCGCCGTCAATTTCAGCAGCAGCACCACGCTGGATGAGATCGTCACGGCGATCAATCCCTACCAGGGGCAGACCGGCGTCACGGCCACCAACAATGGCAGCGGCATTACGCTGACAGCCAGTGACGGCCGCAACATTGCCATTGGCGTATCGGACAGCAGCGGGGCGGTGTCAGGCTCGTTGATTGGGATGGGCGGGCTGAGCCTCAGTGGCGCGGCAGCGACGACGGCCGATGCGATGACCTACATCGGCACCGTCACGCTGAGTTCGGATGCGGCGTTTACGGTCGCGCCCGGGTCGAACGGTGCGACCACGCTGGCCACGCTCGGTTTCCGTGCCGGCACGTATGGCGGTTCGACGGATGACGTGAAATTGTCCGCGCTCGATATCTCAACGCAGACCGGCGGCAGCAATGCGCTGAACGTGATCGACGACGCGATCGACATGATAGGGGAGTACCAGTCGCTGGTCGGGGCGCAGCAAAATAGGCTGGATTACCGGGCCACTTTGCTGGATAGCTTGTATACGACGACGACCAGCGCCTACGACAACATCATGAATGCGGATATCGCAGAAGAGACGGCGAACCTGACGTCGGCGCAGATCCGCATAGATGGTTCGACCGCGATGGTCGCGCAGGCGGCGACCATCACGAAAGAAATGGTGACGTACTTGCTGAAGCAGTTCGACTGACAGCGGCTCGACCTGCGGCGCCGTTAAAGCACGCGGATCAGGCGCCAGCCGCGATCCATCTTGCGGAACACGAACTTCCAGTCGAGGTTGCGTGACTTGATGTAGTAATAGGACAGCGCGCGCAGGCTTTGGGCCTTCGCGAATTCCGAGCAGAAAATGCTCTCGCCAACCTCAAGCGAACTCAAGGCCACGATGCCATTCTGATATTTGATCTTGTCCAGATCTATGCGCTCGATAATCATGGGCGTACCTGTGCTCTCACATCTTGGGTATCGGTACGGGGCGCGAAAGCTTGAGCGCTGATGACAATTCTTGATGCATTTGCTTACTGATCCCATGGGGCGGGTCGCTGGCCCCCCTGGCAGGGCGCGCACGGGCACGGATGCCAGTGGCATTTCGCGGGCAGGTCGCATGCGAGCTGAATTGCCCGCTTCACCCGGCGCCGGGATGACGTTCTTAGACCGATAGTCCTGGATGTGTCGTCCCGGCGCAGGCCGGAACCCAGCGTCTTTGGATGGGCGCGAGAATTTTGCGGTGAACTGACGGCCGTTAAGCGCGGTCCGGCGTTTTCAACATGAGAATTTGACGATTCAGTGTTTCAGCGCCCGTATCCGCTGCCCATCCTTCAGGCTGGCCGGCGGGTAGACGACCACCTGAGTGCCAGTGTCGAGGCTGGTCCGTATCCACGCATCGCTGGCATTGCGGGCGATCAGTTCCACTTCGACCTGCCGCGCGCGTCCGCCGTCGGCGATGAACAGGGCGGATCGGCTACCGACGGGAAAAACTGCGCTGACCGGAACCAGCAAGGCCTGGGCTTCGGTCCGCAGTGGAATCTGCACATCGACCCGGAACTGATCGCCGAGTGCGCGCCATTGTTCAGGCGGCGAGACGATATCCAGCAGCACATGCACGCGCTGCTCTTCCACGCCCAGCGCCGAGACCTTGGTGAAGGCCGATGGCTCGACCAGCCTGACCCGCGCGTCCAGCAAAGCATCGCCACCCCAATGCGACAGGCGCGCTGGCGCACCGAGCTTCACCTGTGCGGCGTCCTCGGTCAGCAAATCCACCAGCACTTCCATCTGCGCCGGGTCGCCCAGCTCCAGCAGCGGCGTGCCGGCGACGACCACGGCTTCGCTTTCCTGTCGCACGCGCAGCACACGGCCCGCGACCGGCGCGCGTACGGCGGTAGGCTGGCGCGCCAGCGGATCAGCGTGCGTGCCGGCCACATTGCGCCTCAATGCAATGCGTAGCTGCGCCAGCTGGTGGCGCGCGCCATGCAGGTCCTGTTGCGCGACTTCCAGCTCGCGCTGGCGCAGCAGGGACGTGGTGCGTGCGGCATCGGCCTGGCTGTTCGACACGAAGCCGCGCGCGGCCAGTGATTCGCTGCGCTGCTGGTCCGCTTCGGCCTGTGACAGCGCAGCCTCGGCACGGGCCGCCGATGCGTTCGCGCGCAACACGGTGGCTTCCATCGCGGCCACCTGTTCGCGCTGTTCCTGCAAGCGTCGTTCGTCCAGCAGTGCCGGCTCCGCCGGCCACAGCTGCGCGATCATCTGGCCCCGTTCGATGATGTCGCCTTCGCGCAGGCTGATGCGGCCGAGCTTGCCGGCAACGGGCGCCGACACGACATATCGCTCCCGCAGCCGGGTCTTGCCGTCTTCCTCGACGCTACGTTCAAAACGGCCGATGCGCAGCGCCGCGAGGTCGACGTCGAGCGGTCGCGGCGCCAGCAGCCAGGCCAGCATCCCCGCAGCCAGCAGCGAGCAGGCCAGCCATAACCAGCGCTTGCGATGTGCGCCACGCTTGGCGTGGGTGTCATCTTTGACCGGCCTGTCGTTCCTGTCATGCCTGCCATGATCGGCGTCCGGCTTTGCATCCGGATCATTGCTGGCGTCATTGCTCGGTTTTATGCTCATGGCGTTCGGGCTTTCCTTGTGATTTACTCGCGCGTCTTGAGTACGCCGACCAGGTCGAGCGCGGCGATCTTGCGGCTGACCACCCATGCGCTGGCAATGCCGGCAGCGACGATGCACATCACCGCATAGGCATAGGTCGGTGCGCGTATCACGACCGGGAAGATGAATTCATCGTTCTGGATCATTGCCATCACGCCATGCGCGAGCGCATCTCCGGCGGCCATCCCCAGCGGTATGGCGAGGGCAATCGCGATCGCCAGCTCGCCCAGCAGCAGGCGCGCGACTTCATGCCGGGTGAAGCCCAGCACGCGCAGGCTGGCCAGCTCCCAGGCACGCTCGGTCAGGGCAATCCGCACCTGGTTGTAGACCACGCCGATGGCAATGATGGTGGCGAACACGGTCAGCACACCGCTGATGATCCGGATGTTCCTGGCCGTGACCGATTGCACATTACGCAGTAGCGCAGCCTTGCTGAAGGCGCCTGCCACCAAGGGCAGTTCTCTAAGCCGTTGCAACAGGGCGGGCTCGCCACCCCGATCGACCGCCAGGGTCAGTTCGCTGACCATGTCACCTTCCTGCAGCAGGCGGTTCAGGCTGCGCCGCTCGATGTAGGCGGACAAGCCCATCATCTCGCTGACGGTGCCGGCCACCGGCAGCATAAGGACCGGCCGTTCTCCCTCTTCGACTTCGATGCGTACCGTGTCGCCGACGGATAGCCCGAGCTTACGCGCCAGGCGATCGGTCAGCAGCAGCGCGTCGGCCGGCACATCGACACTGTGTCGGTCCATCGTGACGATGCGATGCAAGTCGGCTTGCGACGTCCTGCCTTGCAGCATGCCGCGCCACGCATGATTGCCGTTCACCAGCCGTGCGCGCACGTTGCGTGCGCCTTCGACCACGCTGACCTGTGGCAGCCGCTCGAACGCGTGGCGCACGCGTGCAGCGCGCGGCTCGACCAGGGCAACGGTGACGTCACCACGCAGTGCAAGGCGGAACTGGGTATCGAGCATCAGGTCGATCGCATCGCCCCAGAACGTGCCGCAGACCAGCACCGCTATCGCCGCCGCAATGCCGGCAATGGTGACGGCAGTGCGAACACCATGGCGCTGCATGTTTCGGAAAATCATGCGGCTGGCCGGCGACAGCCAGCGACCCAGCCCGATCGCTTCGATGAAGGAAGGACGGTAGCGGCCCGGCGCACGAGGTTGCATCGCCTCGGCCGGCGCCAGCCGCACGGTCTCGCGTATTGCCTGCCAGGTGGCCAGCAGGGCGGCGCTACTGGTGACGGCGATCGCCAGCAGCACCAGCTCGGGCCGTAGCCGGTGCTGCAGCGCCGGGAAGCGAAACGCCGTCTCGTACAGCAGCATCATCTTCGAGCCCAGCCAGCTGCCGGCGGCCACCCCGATCAGGGTACCGAGGGCGACCACCAGCAGCGCAAACTTCAGGTAATGCCTTGCAATCGATGCATTGTCATAGCCGAGCGCCTTCAGCGCGGCAATCTGCTCGCGCTGAACACTGATCTGGCGGCCCAGCACGACATTGAGCAGGAAGGCGGCGATTGCCAGGAAGATGCCAGGCAAGACCGTGCCCATCACACGCTGCTCCTGGATCTCGGAGTTCAGCATCATGTGCGACATCTGTTCCTCGCGTCCGTAGGCAGACAAGCCGCCCCAGGGCCGCAGCACGCGGTCGAGGCCGGCGATGACTTGCGCCGCGTCGGCATGCGGCGCGATGCGCGCGGCAACATGGTTGAACGCGCCCTCCATATCGTAGGCACTGCCGAGCGCTTGTTGGTCGACCCAGAACACGCCATAGCCTTTGAGGTCGGGCGCGCCGGTGGCGCCGGCAAAGATGGTATCGGGCGTGAGTGCGATGCCGACGATCAGCAGTTGCTCGCGCTTGCCATTCATCAGCGCCTGCACGGTGTCCCCCGGGCGCAGCTGGCGCGCGATCGCAAAACCCTCCGAGACCAGTGCTTCGAGTTGCCGACCGCTGCGGCCGGCGATCATGCGCCCGGAGCGCAGGTAGAGTCGGTTGATGTGGGGGAGGTGGCGCGAGGCGATGCCGTTCAAGCGGCCGATCAGGGGATCGTCCACGCCCGGTATCGTGACCTGCACCTGCTGCGTGATCGAGGTCTCCACCTCGGCGACGCCGGGCAATTCACGCAAGCGGGTGGCGATGGTGTCGGGGGCGCGCCGCAGGTCGGCGAAGATGTCGGCGAAGTTGGCGGCTTCGTAATAGCGCTGGCGCGACCAGTCCAGCGAGTCGTAGGCGCTATAGGTGGTGATGAAACCCGACACCGCCGCACCAACCACGAGCGCGAGTGTCAAAACCTGACTCCACAGCGTGCGCAGGTCACGCAGCAGCTTGCGGTCGAGCGCCTTCAGCACCCTGGTGCCCTCATTGCGGGCATCGCGGCTACCATGACAGCTCCG
>JBDKLN010000154.1:0-10282 GCA_039806045.1 Pseudomonadota bacterium | reverse complement strand
AAAATTCTCGCGTGATTCACGTCGACGAGAATTCATGTCGCTCCCCGCCTCCCTCGCATATTCCGGTTTGGCCCGTGCATTGTTGCAGGCCCGCCTGCTGACAGCGGATCAGGTTGCAGCGATCCAGCGCAACGCGCAGGCAGACAAGCTGCCTTTCATCGAGGCGCTGATTCGGAGCGGCACGCTGAGTGATGGCGCGCTGGCGCGATTTTGTTCGCAGGCGTTCGGCTATCCCTTGCTCGACATGGCGGCGATGAACCCGCAGTTTTTACAAGCGAACCTGCGCGGGATGGGAGAAGATCGCAAGGCCCTGTCTCATCAGGTTCTTCCGGTATGCAAGCGCGCCGGCAGGGTGTCGCTGGCGATGGCTGATCCGACTAATTCTGCGGCCATCGAACAGCTGAAATTCCGGACCGGGCTATCGGTGGATCTGGTCATCGTGGCCTACTCGCCTTTGGTCGATCTGCTGTCGCGTCTCACGCAGAGCGCTGCACAGGCTTTGTCCGAGTTGATCGGGGACGAGCTTGATAGCGCGATGGTGGTTGATGATGCGCTGCCTTCGTCATTGTCCGAGGCTGTCGCTGCCGAGGGCATCGATGATGCCCCTGTGGTCCGCTTCCTGCAAAAAGTGCTTATTGATGCGATCAGCCTCGGCGCTTCCGACTTGCACTTCGAGCCGTTCGAGAAATTTTATCGAATCCGTTTTCGCATCGACGGCGAATTGCGGGAGGTGTCCCAGCCGCCGCTGGCGATCAAGGACAAGCTGGCATCCCGCATCAAGGTGATCTCGCGATTGGACATCGCCGAGAAGCGCGTGCCGCAAGACGGTCGCATGAAGCTGGCTCTGTCGGCGGCGAGGTCGGTGGATTTTCGTGTATCGACCTTGCCAACCTTGTTCGGCGAGAAGGTCGTCATGCGTATCCTGGACAGCAGCCAGACGCCGTTGGACATCGACATGCTGGGTTATGAGCCCGACCAGAAGGTCGTGCTGCTTGAGGCGATTCGCCGACCTTACGGCATGGTGCTGGTCACCGGGCCTACCGGTTCAGGCAAGACCGTCTCGCTTTATGCCTGCCTGAACCTGCTCAACCAGCCCGGCATCAATATCGCGACTGCCGAGGACCCGGCCGAAATCAACCTGCCCGGGGCCAATCAGGTCAACATCAATGAGCGATCAGGGCTGACCTTCGCGGTGGCGTTGCGGGCCTTCCTGCGGCAGGACCCGGACGTGCTGATGGTCGGCGAGATCCGTGACCTGGAGACGGCGGATATCGCGATCAAGGCAGCGCAAACCGGGCACATGGTCTTCTCGACCTTGCATACCAACGATGCGCCGTCGACCCTGACCCGACTGCTGAACATGGGCGTGGCGCCGTTCAATATCGCGGCGGCGGTACGGCTGATCACGGCACAACGGCTTGCGCGGCGCTTGTGTGGCTGCAGGCAGCCGGTTGACATCGGCAGCGATGCCTTGCTTGCGGCTGGCTTTGGCGAGGCGGACCTTCAAGGATGGGTTCCCTACCGTGCGGTCGGCTGTGAACGATGCGCGCAGACCGGTTACAAGGGCAGGGTCGGCATCTATCAGGTGATGCCGGTGTCAGAGGCTATGGAATCCATCATCCTCGCGCACGGCAGCGCGCTCGACATCGCGGCGCAGGCCCGTAGCGAGGGCGTCCTTAGCTTGCGCGAATCCGGGCTGCTGAAAGTGAAGCAGGGATTGACGACGCTGGACGAAGTGGTCGCCTGCACGAATGCATGACTGTCGCCGCACCTACTCCACGAGCGAACATGGCCACGACGAACAAGACCGATCCGATGTTTGTCTGGGCGGGCAAGGACAAATCCGGCCGCACGCAGCAAGGCGAGCTGCAGGCAGCCAGTCCCGTCGCAGTCGGTGTGCTGTTGAGGCGGCAAGGCATTACCGTCACGCGAGTCCGGCGCAAGTTCGAACTACGCAAGCGGCGTATCTCGGAAAAAGATCTCTGCATTTTTACGCGCCAGTTTGCCACGATGCTCAAGGCCGGTTTGCCGCTGCTGCAAGCATTCGATATCGTCGCTCGCAGCCATGCAAATCCGGCGGTCAGCCGGCTGGTGGTCGATATCCGGGCTGACGTCGAAACCGGCTCCAGCCTGTCACTCGCGTTCGGCCGACATCCGCGCTATTTCGATCACTTGTTTTGCCATCTGGTCGCGGCCGGCGAACAGGCCGGCATGCTGGAGCCTGTGCTGATGCGCCTGGCAACGTATCGCGAGAAGGGGCTCGCGCTTCGGGGCAAGGTCCGGTCGGCCATGGTCTACCCGGCGGCCGTGCTGGCAGTCGCGGTGGTGGTGACGGCCGTGATCATGGTGTGGGTGGTGCCGCAGTTCAAGCTGGTGTTTGATGACTTCGGCGCCGAGTTGCCATTGCCGACACTGCTCGTGATGGCCATGTCGGAATTCCTGGTCGAATGGTGGCTGGTGATCGCAGCATCGGCCGTCGGTGGCGGTTGGTTCATGTATCGGGCGTGGCGCAGTTCGGCATCGATGCGGACGACCACGGACCGGCTGGCATTACGGCTGCCGGTGCTGGGTGCCATTCTTGCCAAGGCGATCGTCGCCCGCTGGTCCGGCACGCTGGCCACCATGTTCTCCGCCGGTGTGCCATTGGTAGAATCGCTGGACGCTGTCGGCGGCGCAGCCGGCAATGCGGTGTACCATGAAGCCACGCAAAGAATTACATCAGCGGTTCGTGCTGGTACCAGCCTCGCGAGGGCGATGCAACAGGAACCCGTTTTCCCTGCGATGGTGATCCAGATGGTCGCCATTGGTGAAGAGTCGGGCGCGCTCGATGAGATGCTGCGAAAGGTTGCGGAGTTCTATGAAACTGAGGTCGATGCGGCGGTCGCGTCGTTGTCGTCGCTGCTCGAGCCCGTCATCATGGTCATACTGGGAACGTTGATAGGGGGGCTGGTGATTGCGATGTACCTTCCGATTTTCCAGTTAGGGTCGGTGTTTTGATGGACATGGGATTGTCATTCGAGTCGCCCGCAGTGTCCGCAGCTTTGCAGCTGCTGTTCCATGCGCCGCCCGGCATCTTGCCGACTGCCGTCCTGTGGGGCGTGATCGGTCTGCTGGTCGGCAGCTTCCTGAATGTCGTCATCTACCGCCTGCCGGTCATGATGCAGCGCGAGACCGACAACTTCATTGCCGTTGAACGCGGCGAGCCCCTGCCCCATACCCGGCCCTACAACCTCGTCATTCCGCGCTCGGCCTGTCCGTCGTGTGGCCATGCGTTGTCCGCAGCCGAAAACATCCCCTTGCTCAGCTGGGTGTGGCTGGGCGGCCGCTGCCGCCATTGCGGCGCGCGCGTATCGGTGCGCTACCCGCTGGTTGAAGCCTTGGCGGCGCTGCTGTCGGGGTGGGTCGCCTGGCGCCTCGGGAGTGGCTTCGAAGGCGTCGCAGCACTGCTGCTGGTGTGGTCGCTGCTGGCGATGACCTTCATCGATATCGATACCCAAATGCTTCCGGATGACCTCACCTTGCCGCTGGTCTGGGGAGGCTTGCTGGTGAACCTGACGGGTGGTTTCGTGCCGCTGCCCGAGGCCGTCATCGGCGCAGCGGCGGGCTACCTGTCATTGTGGGCGGTGTATTGGGCCTATCGCATCGCGACGGGCAAGGAGGGCATCGGTTACGGCGATTTCAAATTGCTGGCAGCGCTGGGTGCCTGGCTGGGCTGGACGATGCTGCCGCTGGTCGTGCTTTTGTCGTCGCTGCTCGGCGCGGTCGTCGGTATTACCTTGATTGTCCTGCGCCGCCACCAGCGGGGCGTGCCCATTCCGTTCGGCCCTTTCCTTGCGGTCGCGGGTCTGGTGGCGCTGCTGTACGGGCCGGTCATCGTCAATGCCTGGCTGGGGCGGGTGGCATCGTGAATCACCATGCCGTGAAGGGCGGGAACAGGCCGACCGCTGTTAGTAATGCGGCAATCACCTCGCGCAATGCGCCGGCGAGCGAGTCTCAGGGGAGGCTCGCCATCGGACTGACCGGCGGCATCGGCAGCGGCAAGTCCATGGTCGCCGACATGCTGGCTGCCCGTGGGGCGGCCATTGTTGATACCGATATCATTGCGCATCAATTGACGGCGCCCGGTGGGGCCGCAATGCCCGCGATCCGTGCCGCCTTCGGGAATGCGTTCGTGACGCCCGATGGCTCACTCGACCGCAAGGCCATGCGCGAGCATGTGTTCAGCGACCCGTCGGCCCGCAAGCAACTGGAGGCCATCCTTCATCCGCTCATCGGCGCCGAAACCGAGGCTGCGGCTCTCCGGGCCGGCGGGCTGTATCTGGTATTCGTGGTGCCACTCTTGGTCGAGTCGGGGCGCTGGGTCGATCGAGTGGACCGGGTGCTGGTGGTCGATTGTCCGGAGAGTGTGCAGCTCGAGCGCGTTATGTGGCGCAATCATTTATCGCATGGGCAAGTCGAAGCCATCATGTCCAGCCAGGCCAGCCGGGCGCAGCGGCTGGCGGCCGCAGACGATGTGATCGTCAATGACGCTGACCGTGAAGCACTTGAGCAGCAGGTCGCGAGATTGCACGATGCCTACCTCGTTCTTGCCCGATCCGGGCCGGAGCATGGCGGTGACCCACAAAAATAGGGCGAAATTTGCGATCAATCCGTGCAGGATGTTTGTAATTTCCACGGTCTTCGGTCAGAATCCAAGGAATTATTTTCTGGCCAACTTCTGGAGTCGCCTTGACCGTTTACGAATACCCTTTCAATGAGCGTATTCGCACGCTGCTGAGGCTTGAAGACCTGCACGAAAAGTTCAGGTTCTTCATCCAGCAAGACCATCCGCTGCAGCACCATGTCGCGCTCGCGACGATCTACGAGATGCTGGAAGTGGCCGGGCGCGCCGACCTCAAATCGGATTTGTTGCAAGAATTAGAACGCCAGAAGCAGACCCTGCTTGGCTTCAAGACCAACCCCAACGTCGAAGCCAGCCGCCTTGACGCCATCCTCGCCGACATCGAGAAAACCAGCGCCGCGCTGATTGCGATGCAAGGCAAGACCGGCCAGCACATTCGCGACAATGAGTGGCTGATGAGCATACGCGGGCGAACCATCATTCCGGGCGGTGCCTGCGAGTTCGATTTGCCGTCCTATCACGCGTGGCAGCACCTGTCGGCAGAGCAGCGTCGTACCGACATCCTTGGCTGGTTCGCACCGCTGGAGCCGCTGTTCGCGGCGATCACCATCGTGCTTCGTTTGCTGCGCGAGTCGGGGCGTGCGAGCCATATCGTCGCCATCGCCGGCAGCTTCCAGCAGATGTTGCAGGGGCGCTCGTACCAGATGCTGCGGGTGGCGATTGACCCGAAGCTGGGCGCCATCCCGGAAATCTCGGCCAATAAATATGTGCTGTGGATACGCTTCACCAGCCAGGGTGGCGACATGAAACCGAAGCCTTTCGAGGGTGACGTGCCGTTCGAACTCACGCTCTGCAATTTCTGATTTCCCTTCATCAGTAATACGTCCCATGGCAGCCATCGTCGATTGCCCGACTTGCGGCAAAAAGGTCGAATGGACGGCGTCCAACAAATTCCGGCCGTTCTGCAGCGAGCGATGCAAGCAGATCGACCTCGGCGCCTGGGCCGAGGAAAAATACATGATCCCGGGCGCCCAGCCTGGCAGCGAAGCCGATCCCGAATCGCAGCATTGATGCCGGATTGATCCCGCTCGCAAGGCGTGCAGATCCCACCGGGTCGTACGGACGAGCGTCGCCATCTGCAGTCCAACTGTCCCGATGTACCCGCGGTGCAGGACATGTCCATTTCAGTTGCAGGCCATGGATCCCGGCATGCTGGCGATGCGAACGGGGTGCTCATGTTTCGTGCGCTGCAGGCGTTGCGGCACAGATTGGCAGAGGCCACGCTGATCCGGGTCGGAATGCCGTGGGCAATCCAATAACTTCCTCGCTACGCATCTTTGATCGATCGCGTACGCGTGTTCCCGGGGCATCCGGAACTTCCCGAACCATTTGAATTTCTGAAAAATTTGATCTGGTTGCAAGAAACCGGCGGCATCTGTTCGGACAATCCAACGGTGACCAACAAAAAAGGAGGCTGCCGTGACGCCCATTACAAAAATGCTGATCGCTGCCCTGGTTCTTGCGGGGGGCGCTACGCCTTGCGTCGCACTCGACAAGGGAAAAGCGCGGGAAATCTTCGATAACTATGGGTGCGCCAGTTGCCACCAGCCGACAGAGAAACTGGTCGGCCCCGCATTGAAGGACATCGCGAAACGATACAAAGGCAAGAAGGTGGTCGGCGAGGTCGCAAACCGGATTCGCGAAGGCAGTGAAGGGCGCTGGGGCGATATGCCGCATCCCGCCAATGCGGTGCTGGAGCCGGCGGATGCCGAACTTCTGGCGGGCTGGATACTGTCAGGCGCACCCTGAATCGGTAGCAAGCCTGAGTTCAAAGCCGGGGCGAAGTCGGGAACAAGGCCAGCGCGTACGCTGCTCTGGCCTTGCTTCCGTCATTGGGGGCAGACGGCCTCGGCCATGATGCGCTTGCGCTCGGCCGGGTCGGTTTCTTTCGTCAGCTTTTCCATCAGGGTCGCCATGCGCTCGCCCTGTTCCTTCATTTTCGGAATTTCGGACATGGCCGGCGTGTTGCCGCTCGGGGCGGGCTGTACAGGCGCTGGTTTCCCTGGTTCGTCAGCCAGCGCCGTCATCGAAAAAGCCAGTCCCAATGCGGCGGTACAGGCGAGGGAGGTCAGTGATTTCATGGCAGGCTCCTTGCGTCGCGGCATGGCCGCAATCGTGTACAAATTATAAGCACAGATGGAGGCATTCTTCCATCCTGCAAGGGGCACCGAGGATTCGGGTATGCTTGCGAACTTTCCGTTCAACCCAAGCAGCCAAGGATAACCATGCCCCTCGTCAGGATCGATATTGGACCCGGCCACCCGACCGGTTTTGGACGCGCTGTCGGCGACATCGTCTACCGCGCAATGACCACCGAAATTTCGGTGCCGGCAGACGACAAATTCCAGATCATCACCCAGCATCAGGCCACTGAGCTGAACATCCCCCAGAGCTACCTCGGCATCGAGTATTCCGAGGGCATCGTGTTCATCCAGGTTACCCTGAACCAGGGGCGCACGACCGAGCTGAAGAAAAAATTCTACAAACGCATTGCCGATGACTTGCATGCCGAGCTGGGCGTGCGCCGGCAGGACGTATTCATCAATCTCGTCGAAGTGAACAAGGAAAACTGGTCCTTCGGCAATGGCGAGATGCAGTACGGGCCGACTGAATAAAGCCTCACTGCATATCCGGCACATGATTGACCGGCTGGCCGCCCATCTCAAGCTGACCTTTTACCTGTGCCTGCTGACGGCGGGCGCGGTCTGGCTGTTCCTGAAAGGCGCGCCGGCGGCTGGCAATGCGCTCACCCATCTTTATCAGTGGAGCATTGTCGGTTATTACGGCACACTGATCACGATAGCGGGCGTGTTGCTGGCACCGCTCAGCCTGTTCCGTTTCACGCGCTGGGCCTGGCCATTGCTGGGCTGGGGTTGGCTGGTGTTTCTTGCCATCGATACTGCCTTGTTTTATCTGTATCGCTTCCATCTGGACTGGCTGATGGTTGACATGTTCCTGCGCGATTTTCGCGGCATGGGCATTCCGGTCTTCCTGCTGGTCTTGTACGCGGGTGGCGCTTTGGTGCTGCTCGGATTCGTGCTGTGGCTGTATAGGTCGCCCCGAACGGGCGGGCGCAGGCAGCTGCGCTGGTTCGTGCCCGGCCTGCTGTTGATGCTGGTCGGCTTCGTCGCCAACTCGACCATCAACATCTGGGCAGTGCATTTCGTTCGCAATGAAGTGACGCGCTATCGCCCGTTCTTGCCCGTCTATTACCCGGTCGAGAAAGATGCGCAGGCAAAAGGCATCAGCGAGGCCTTGCCGTCGATATTTCCGGCGGCGTACGGGCGCAGGGAGGATCTGGCCGGTTCGAGCGGCGGCATTGTCACCTATCCTTTGTCCAAGCCTGTGTGCACACCCAAGGCAGCAGCACCGTCCATCCTGATGATCGTCGTCGAGAGTTGGCAAGCGGCCGCGATGAATGCGTCCGTGACGCCGAACGTCGCGAAATTTGCGTCGACATCGACACGCTTCGACCAGCATGTATCGAGTGGTGCGGCGACGGTGCCCGGCTTGTTCGGCCTGATGTACGGCTTGCACCCGACCTATTTTTACCTGATCAAATCTGCAGCGAACAGTTATCCCAGCCAGTTCACCGAAACCCTGCATGACCAGCACTATCGTGCCCGCGTTTTCACGTCCAGCAATCTGGACGGGTTCTCGCTGAAGAGCATGTTCTTCTCTCATGTCAGCAAGGATGACTACCATGCCCATGCGTCCGACGAGGTGCTGGTGCAGCAGTACATCGACAGCCTGAATTCGGCAGAGCCGCGCCGCTTTGATTTCCTGTTCCTGACCTCGTCCCACGCGTCTTACAACTACCCGCCGGCGTATGCACGCTTCAAGCCTTTGCCGACGGTGGAAGGCGGATATGCATTGGACAGGCAGGCGGATGCGGTGCCCTACAAAAATGATTATTACAACAGCCTGTATTACACCGATGCGCTGATCGGCAAGGCGCTGGCGGCAGCGGAGCAGCAAGGGCGGCTCAAGAACACCTGGGTCATCATCACCGGCGACCATGCCGAGGAATTCAATGAGAATGGCTTGGGCTATTGGGGACATGGCAGCAATTTCAGCCGCTGGCAGACGCAGACCCCGATGATCATTCGTGCGCCGGCGCAAAGCGCTGGCCGGCTTGAAAAGCGCCTGTCATTGCATCAGGACGTCGTACCGACGCTGATGCGCGACGCCTTAGGGTGCGCTTCTGCTGAAAGTGCTTACAGCAATGGCGCGAACCTGTTCCACCTTCCTGAAAAGCGGGGGACAGTGATGGCGTCCTACATGTCCAGCGCTTATCTGGTTGACGGCACGGTGGTCGACAAGGCCGGGGCCGGCAGGTATGGCTGGCGCGACATGGGCAAGCAGGCTGAACAAGAAGACATGACCCGATTGAGATCGGTCATGGCAGAAGAGCGGCGATTTATCGCACCATGAATGATGGCGCGTCTGGACGAGCATCTACGAAAGATTCGATGCCCGGAACTTGGGAGCGACCTGCAGCTGAAAGGTGATGTCGCGCGGGGTTCCGAGCCGGCACACTCGGCCCGGTTGGCGACGTCTGCGAAAGCTACATCATTTCGCAAGTCGGTCGGATGCAAATGAAGCGCAAGCCTGATCTGTAAAAGCATCTTCAAATAAAAAAACGGGTGTACCGAAGTACACCCGTTTTCAACAAACTGCTAAACCCGTGAGGGATTAGAAGTTGTGGACGATACCAACAACGGTGTTGTTGTTGCCAGTGCCGGTCGTAGCGTAGTTACCACGGTCAGCCAGCGACGAGATCGCACCGTTGGTTGCGCGAACGTAGGTGATGTAAGCCGAAGTACGCTTCGAGAAAGCGTAGTTGGCGCCAACGTTGGTCAGCGACTGAGCCGAGTCCAGATCGTTGCGTGCGTACTGAGCCACCAGGGTGACTGCCGGAGCAACTTTGTACGAAGCGCCCAGAGCGTACGAACCGATCTTGTCGCCCGCCGCGTTCTTGTGGTTGACGTAGTTGGCGCTGACGCCCAGTTCTTCGGTCAGAGCGTACGAACCACCCAAGGTCCACGACTTGTAACCAACGTCAGCGGCTTCCTGGTTAGCCAGCCACAGGTTCACGCCTGCGATCGAACCGTTCAGGGCGAACGACGAGTACTTGTCGTTGGTGCCTTCGGAGATCGTGCCAGCGCCAGTGCCAGAATTCTTCGAAACCAGGCCATAGGCGGTGAAGCCAGCGATGGTCGGCGAGGTGTACTGGAACGAGTTCTTCAGGAAGAAGCCACCGTTGGTGCCGGCGACAGCTGCGGTGTCGAAACCACCAGCCATGATCACGCGGTTGACCCAGAAGTTACCCACGAGCTGGTTGGTCAGCGCCTGAGCCAGGATGAACGGGGACAGTTGCTGGCCCAGCGACACGGTGCCCAGGTCAGCCGACTTCAGGCCGATGACGGTTTGACGGCTGAACAGGTTGCCGTTGCCGCCGTTCGACACGTTACCGTTACCGTCGAAACCAGCTTCCAGGACCACGAAACCAGCGAAGCCGTTGGTCAGATCTTCAGCAGCGTTGATGGTGATCGAGCTGTGGTCAGCCCAGCCGCCTTGCTCAATGTAACCGCCCTTGCC
>JBDKLN010000153.1:0-6654 GCA_039806045.1 Pseudomonadota bacterium | reverse complement strand
ATCGACCTCCCATCCCCAGGACGAACAAGACGACGATGAAGAAGACGCGGACGCATCCTGACGAACTGATCATCGGGCTCGTCTCGATCTCCGACCGTGCATCGACCGGCGTCTATGAAGATCAGGGCGTGCCCGCGCTGCGTGACTGGTTCACGTCGGCACTGGCCAGCCCGTGGCAGATGGAAACCCGGCTGATCCCCGACGAGCAGCCCGTGATCGAAAAAACCCTGATCGAACTGGTCGACCAGGTCGGCTGCGACCTCGTGCTGACCACCGGCGGCACCGGCCCTGCACGGCGTGATGTCACGCCCGAGGCGACGCTGGCCGTCGGCACGAAGGAAATGCCGGGCTTCGGCGAGCAGATGCGCCAGATCAGCCTGAAGTTCGTGCCGACCGCGATCCTGTCGCGCCAGGTGGCCGTGATCCGCGAAACCGAAGGCCACGCCGCGCTGGTGATGAACCTGCCGGGCCAGCCGAAATCGATTCGCGAAACCCTCGAAGGCCTGAAGGATGACGATGGCAACAGCCTCGTCGCTGGCATCTTTGCTGCCGTGCCCTATTGCATACAGCTGATCGGCGGCCCGTACATCGAAACGAACGCCACGGTGTGCAAGGCCTTCCGTCCGAAGACAGCCATTCGCGCCAACAAATAAAGCCAACCATGACCGACCTGCCCCTGCTCGAGACCGTCGAGATCGCCACCGGCGACCATCCCACCGTCGCCATCGTCTGGATGCACGGCCTGGGAGCCGACGGCAATGACTTCGTGCCCATCGTGCGCGAACTGGACCTGACCGGCCTGCCGGCAATCCGCTTCGTGTTCCCGCATGCGGAAGCGATACCGGTCACGATCAACAACGGCTACGTGATGCGTGCGTGGTACGACATCCTGGGCATGGACCTGGTGCGACGCGAAGACGAGGCCGGACTGCGCGCATCGCAGTCACGCATCGAGCAACTGATCGCGCGCGAGATCGCGCGCGGCATTCCTGCCGAACGCATCGTGCTGGCCGGCTTCTCGCAAGGCTGCGCGATGACACTGCAAACCGGCCTGCGCCACCCGCAAAAGCTGGCCGGCCTGATGTGCCTGTCCGGCTACTTGCCGCTGGCCGACAAGATCGCCAGCGAACGGCATGCCGCCAACCAGGCCACGCCGATCTTCATGGCGCATGGCCGTGGCGACAATGTGGTGCTGATCAACCGTGCCGAAGCGTCGCGCGACGTGCTCGGCAAGCTCGGCTACGCGATCGACTGGCGCGAGTACATGATGCCGCACTCGGTCTGCGAAGAAGAGATAGCCGACATCGGCGACTGGCTGCGCACGGTGCTGGGTACCGTATGAAACCCTTGCGCGCGTCGATTGCCGTCGTTGCAGCCTTGTGCCTGCTGTCCGTTTCAGCCCTGCCCGCCTACGCGGCCGGTGACCTGACCTGCACCATCAGCGGCGCGTCTGAAGTCACTCCCGACGGCAAGCTCGATGCGCTCGCCGGTGGCAAGAATTACTACGAGACCGTGGCCGGTGCCGAATTCATCGTCCAGCGCGACAAGGGCGTGATGATGGGCCGCTTCGTCAGCAACGCCGGCTGGAAAGTCAGCGTGATCGACGCAGGTTCGGCGACGAATTCCTTCAAGGTGCTGTCGACCCGTCCTGGCGGTCGCTACCAGAGCCAGTACTTCGAAGTGCGCGTGCAGGACAAGGGGGACAGGAAGCCCTTCGTGCTGGTCGCCGCCGAAGTCCTGCACGGCACCTGCACTCCGTAAGCACGGCGGCAAGGCCGGCGCCGCATCACCCTCCGCTGCAATAGCCATCGCCGCCGCTCGTGCGGCAGGTCGGCGCCGATTCAGCTATACTTCGCGCTTCAACGACCTCGCGCGTGCGCGGGTCCCTGCCTGCATCACCCCCCTAAACCGCTGAATATAAGGAAACCAGACATGTCCTGGATGGAGTCGCTCGACCACGTCATCACGAATCAACTTGAAGCCCTTGCGCCTGAAACGGACCAGAACGCACGCTTCCCGCGCCCCGTGATCGACGCACTGTCCAAGGCCGGCCTGCTGGGACTGATCAGCAGCAAGGAGGTGGGCGGCATGGGCCTCGGCATGGCCGAAGCCAGCCAGGTCGTCGCCAAGCTGGCAGCCACCTGCCCGTCGACCGCCATGGTGGTCTGCATGCATTACTGCGCCACCGCCGTGCTCGAGCAGCTCGGCCCTGAAAACGTGCGCCGCGACATCGCCGCCGGCCAGCACCTGACGACGCTCGCTTTCTCCGAAGCCGAATCCCGCAGCCACTTCTGGGCACCGGCCAGCACCGCGACCAAGAACGGCAACGACGTGCTGCTGGACGCACGCAAGAGCTGGATCACCTCGGCCTTCGAGGCGACTTCGTACGTATGGTCGTCCAAGCCGCTGGCCGCCGAAGGCGCGAGCAGCATCTGGCTGGTCGATGCCAAGGCCGATGGCCTGACGTTGGCCGCGCCTTTCAACGGCATGGGCATGCGCGGCAATGCGTCGTCGCCGGTGACCGCAAAACAAGTGAAGGCAAGCGCCGCCCTCGGCGAAGACGGCAAAGGCTTCGACATCATGATGGGCGTCGTGTTGCCGTGGTTCAGCGCGCTCAATGCCTCGTGCTCGGTCGGCACCATGGAAGGCAGCCTGGCGCGTGCGATCGCGCACGTCGGCGCCACCCGCCACCAGCACCTCGACACCTCGCTGGCCGACCTGCCGACCATTCGCGCCTACCTCGCGAAAGCACGCATCAAGGCCGACATGGCCAACGCGCTGCTGCAAGACACGCTGGCTGCCATCGCCGGCGGACGTGCCGACACCATGCTGCGCGTGCTGGAAGTGAAAGCCGCCTGCGCCGAAGCGGCGCTGGAAGTGACCGATGCGGCGATGCGCGTCTGCGGCGGTGCCGCCTTCCGCAAGGAAGTCGGCGTCGAGCGCCTGTTCCGCGATGCGCGCGCCGCGCACGTGATGGCACCGACCACCGACGTGCTGTATGACTTCATCGGCAAGGCCATCTGCGGCCTGCCGCTGTTCTGATCCCTCAGGCACGGGGAGGAATACGATGAGCAAACAAGTACTGGTGATGGGCGCGGTCGCCTATGCCCCGAAAGTCGTCACGATCTGGGAAGGCTTCAAGGCCTGGTTCCGCGAGCACGGACTGGAATTCGATTTCGTCCTTTACTCCAATTACGAGCGTCAGGTCGAAGACCAGTTCAATGGCATGCTGCATGTGGCATGGAACTCGCCGCTGGCCTGGGTACGCGCCGAGCGCATCGCCAGGTCCAGGGGCGTGCAAGTGTCGGCGGTCGCGATGCGTGATACCGATTGCGACCTGAGCTCGGTGCTGGTGGTGCGCAACGATAGCGGAATTGCCGCCGTCGATGCGCTCAAGGGCAAGACCGTCGGCTTTGGCGCGATCGACTCGCCGCAAGCGACCCTGATCCCGCTCGACCACCTGCGCCAGCAAGGCCTGGTGGCCGGCCGCGACTATACTGCGCAGCGCTTCGACGTGTTGGGCGGCAAGCACGGTGACCACGTCGGCGGCGAACTCGACGCCGCCAAGGCACTGGTGGCCGGCAAGATCGATGCCGCATGGATGATCGATGGCAATCACCTCGCCTTCTCGTCGGATGGCACGCTGCCGTCCGGCCAGACCAAGGTGATTGCGCGCACCGCGCCATTCGACCACTGCAACTTCACCGTCAGTCCGAATGCGCCGCAAGAGCTGATCGCGCGTTTCACCGAACTGCTGCTTGGCATGCGCTGGGACGACCCGGCCGTGCGTCCGCTGCTGGAGCTCGAAGGCCTGCGCCAGTGGAAGGTGGGACGCACTTCGGGGTATGCTGCGCTCGAACGTGCCGTTGATGATGAAGGTTTCTACAATGCTGCAGGCAGTATCACCGCGCAAGACTATCAATATTGAGTCGCTGGGACTCGACCAGGGCGCGCACCTTTTGATCAGGCGCGCGCTCAGTGCGCTCGCGGTCGGCGACACGCTGCGCGTGACCGGTAGCGCGCCCGACTGGGACATGCATTTGCTGGCCTGGTGCCGCAGCAATGGCCACGCCGTCACCTTTGATGGCGACCATGCGGACATCGTGCGCGGTCCTTTCCAGTTGGGCCGCTGGCACGGCGCCGAGCGCCATGGCGCTGCCGACCGGCAGGCGCCGCAGGCCGTTCTTGAGCACGCACAGCCCGGCTGGGGCCTGGCCCCGCGCGGCGCCACCGTCGAGGCAGGCAGCCCCGCCTTCGATTTCCGCTTCAGCGATAAAACAGGAATCTGGGCCGAGTCCGCAGCCGACCTTTACCAGCAAGCGCTGGCCGGCCAATGGGATCCGGAGACCGCGATCGACTGGCAGGCCATGACCGAACTGCCGGATGACGTCGAAGACGCGGTGGTGCAGGTCATGACCTACCTGATCGAGAATGAAAATGCCGCGCTGCTGGTGCCGGCACGCCATCTCGGCCACGTGCACCCGCATTTCCGCGAAGTGATGCAACTGCTCGCGATCCAGTGCGCGGACGAAGCACGCCATGTGGAAGTGTTCACGCGCCGCGCGACCCTGAAGCGCGGCAATCCGGCACTGTCGGGCGCGGGCGGGCAGGCATCGCTGAAGACGCTGTTCGAAACGGGTGATTTTTCCAGCAGCGCCTTCCTGCTGTCCGTGCTCGGCGAAGGCAGCTTCGTGAACCTGCTGAACTTCCTGCATGAATTTGCGCCCGATCCGGTGACATCGCAAATCGCGCGGCTGGTCGCACGCGATGAAGCGCGGCACGTGGCCTTCGGCATGGCTCACCTCGAATACCGGCTGGCGCAAGACCCGGGCTACATCGCATCACTGCGTGCGGCCGTAGAGCAGCGCTACGACGCGCTCGCGGCCAGCGCAGGACTGAATGAAGAGGTGTTCGACGCGCTGATCCTGCTGGCCGCCGGCGATACGACACCGGCCGCGATTCAGAAAGGCTTTGCGCGTGTCCAGCAACTGAAGCAGGACATGGGCACCGGCCGCAAGGCGCGGCTGACGCGGCTGGGATTCGCGCCCGATGAAGCCGAGCGCCTGTCGGGCCTGCATACGCGCAACTTCATGTAACTAGTAGTGCTGCTCCATGCGAGATACTTTCAGCGTGTCCGGCATGCGCAGGTAGACCAGCAGCGACACCGCAATGCAACCCGTCGCATACCAGTAGAAGCCACTCTCGTTGCCCGCCTGCTTGAAGGCCAGCGCGACCGCATCCACCGTGCCACCAAAGACCGACACCGTCAGCGCGTAGGGCACGCCCACGCCCAGCGCGCGCACCGAGGTCGGGAACAGTTCGGCCTTGATGATGCCGGTGATGGCGGTATAGCCGGACACGAACACCCACGCGCCGCAAATCAGCAGCCACGCCAGCCACGGGCTTTTGACGTGTGCCAGCGTGCTCAGCAAGGGCACCGTGCACAATACGCCCATCACGCCGAACCACAGCAGCAAGGGCTTGCGGCCGATGCGGTCCGACAGCGCGCCATACAGCGGCTGCAAAAGCAGTGCGACGATCAAATAACCCAGCACCACCATCGTCACCTGCCCGTCGTCAAGACCCACCGACAGCTTCAGGAATTTCTGCATATAGGTGGTGTAGGTATAGAACGCGCTGGTGCCGCCGATGGTGATGCCGACCACCAGCAGCAATTCACGCCAGTGCGCAAGCAGCGCACGCATCGTGCCTGCGCGTTGGCCGGACGCGCCCGCACCGCCTTCGCCGTCACCGTGCCCGGTACCCATAGCCGATGCCTGCCGGTAGTGGTCGGTCTCGTGCATGTCGCGCCGCATGAACAACGCATATACCGACAGCAGCGCGCCGATCACGAAGGGGATGCGCCAGCCCCAGGCCTTCAGCGCTTCCGGCGTCAGGAAAACTTTCTGCAGCAACAGCAGCAGCACGATGGCCATCAGCTGGCCACCGATCAGTGTCGTGTACCAGACGCCGGAATAAAATCCGCGCTGTTTAGTCCCGGCCATCTCGGCCAGATAGGTCGCGCTGGCGCCGTATTCGCCGCCTTGCGACAGACCTTGCAGCAGGCGTGCCGACACCAGGATCACGGCGGCGGCGGCGCCGATGTCGGCATGGGTCGGACTGCAGGCAATCAGCAGCGAGCCAAAGCACATCAGCAGCACGGACACCATCAGCGAGCGGCGGCGGCCGTAGCGGTCGGCGACCCATCCGAACAGCAAGCCCCCCAGCGGCCGCACGATGAAGGCGGCGGCGAACACTGCCGCAGCGGACAACTGCTGCGCCACCGGGTCGCCCGACGGGAAGAAGGCCGGGGCGAAGTACAGCGCGAACGCGGTATAAGCGTAAACGTCGTACCACTCGATCAGATTGCCGATCGAGCCGACCAGGATGGCCTTGACCCGGCTGCGCGGCGTATCGTCCTGATACCGTGACAGCCCGGCGACCGCGCCCTCGCCTGCTGCAGGCGCCGCTGCATCCACAGCAGGCGCAAGTCGGTCGGATGTCGCCTCTGGCGTCATGTGTCAGTCTCCGGATTCGTTGGGCGGAATGGCGGACCGGCCTGGCCGGCTGATATTCCGGCAGCCCGTTGTTGAATTCGTGGCATCATAAGCCTTAACGCGATCAGGAGATGCATCGCCCGCAGCCGGACGATGC
>JBDKLN010000152.1:0-6611 GCA_039806045.1 Pseudomonadota bacterium | reverse complement strand
GGGTCGATGAAATGTTCGAGCACGTCGGCGAAGATCACGACGTCCGCATTCGCGAGCTCGTTCATCAGCGTGTCCGACGCCTGCTCGAAATTCTCGAGGTAGGCGCGGTCGCACCAGGCCTTGGCCGCATCGCGGTACTCGGCCGAGATCTCGACGCCGACGTATTCAACGCCGGGGCATTTGTTGCGGATCTCGCGCGCCAGCGCGCCGGTCCCGGTACCTACCTCCAGCACTTTGCGCGTGCCCGCCGGCACGGCGTCGAGCACCTGCGCATTATGGATGTCCGTCGCCGGTGTGCTGCCGATCATGCGATTCTCCGTGCACTCATCCGTGCGATCGTTATTGTCATTTGGCGGAATGGGCCGTGATGGAGGCCCGGATCCGGGCGAACTCCGTCAGGTAGCTGTCGTGGCCGGTAACAAGCTTGGCCGTCTTCAATGCATCGCTGACGATGGCCTCGGCCTTCATCTGCCCGAGGTTGGTCGCCGACCACGCGCACAGGAAAGTATTGTAAGGCACGATGCGATACGAAGAATCCAGCGCAAGGACGAGGCTCGCGATGCGCTCCATCAGGAACACCTTGCGCTGCACGCTGCGGTAGTTGGTCGGCGCCAGAGCCGAACGGCGCAATTCGCCGTCCTCGCCGTGCTCGCACAGCGCAAACAGCTTTTCATTCAAGTCCAGCCATGCGCGCCAGAAGCGCGGCTTGGCGACGATGTAATTGCTGAAGACCGTCGTGCGCGAATCCATGATCAGCGTCTTCAGGTCGACCTTCAGGCCGATATGCTTGACAAAGGCCTCGGCCAGGCTCATGAAACCCGGATCGAACAATTCATTTTGCTCGAACACGTTCAGGAAGAACGCACCCATGTCGGCCTGCGGGCTGAACGTGATGACGTCCGCCTGCGGGCCATGCGCCAGCACGAATTGCTGCAACTGGATCGCATCGAGCCCGGTCTTTTCCTGGAAGCGCGGCGAGAAGAAGCCGTACATGCGCTCGTCATCCAGCGTCGTCGACAACAGGAAATTGCGGATCGGCCAGTATTCCTGCCAGTCGGCGCGCGGATTCGCGAGGTTGTCCAGCGGGCGGAATGGCGCGCGCACCGCCGCCAGCGTTTCCTTCGAATACGCGATCTGGTACAGCTCCGGCATCGCCATGCCCACCGGCTCCGGCATCCGGGCCGCCGGCATCCGATCCGACACAGCAGGCTCTTCGAGCGTGCCCTGCTGCACTTTCAGCAATTGCTGCTCGAGTGCGCGCACGAAAGCTTTCGGGTCGTGGTGCTCGCGACGGTCGGCGAGCCGACGACGGATGCGCTGTAGCGCGGCCGGATCGCCGGCCAGCGCGATCGCGCGCTGCACATAAGATTCGTGATTATCGACGATCAGCTCGTCGCAACCGGCGGAACGAATCAGGCTGCCCGCCATGCGCGACACGAAGGACTGGCCGGCGAGGGTCAGCATCGGCAAGCCCATCCAGAGCACGTCATTGGCGGTCGAGCCGGCGTTGTACGGATGGTTGTCGAGGAACAGGTCGGCCAGCGGGATGCGGGCCAGATAGTCTTCCGGCGGCACGCGCGGGCTGAAGATCAGGCGCGCCGGATCGACGCCGCGCGCCGCGGCTTCGCGCTTCAGGTTGTCGGTTGCCCACGGGTTGTCGTCGACCATCCACAACACGCTGTTGTCGACGGATTTCAGGATCTCCATCCAGCACGAGAACATCGCCGGATTGAGCTTGTAGGTATTGTTGAACGACGCAAAGATGAACTGGTCTTCCGGCAGGCCGAGTTCCTTGCGGGTCACCGCGCGGCCGACCTTGCGTTGCGAGTCGCTCGGCAGGAAGGTCGGCTCAACATACAGCGGCTTTTCGCTGAACAGTGGCAGCAGGCGCTCGGGCAGCGCAAAGCGATCCGCGATCACATAATCGATCCACGGCAACGCGGTGGTGCCGATGTAGCCGAGCCAGGTCGCCTGCACCGGCGCCGGGCGCAAGCCAAAGATGCCGGGGCGCGTACCGGCGCTCAGGCCGTGCATGTCGATCAGGATGTCGATCTCGTCGGCCGCGATCAGTTGGGCCGCCTGTTCGTCGGTCAGCTGGCCGACCGGACGGAAATGCTGCGATGCCTGCCGTATGCGCTGGCGGATCTCGGGGCCGACTTCGCGGCTGTAGTCATAGACGAAGATATCGAAGCGTTCGCGGTCGTGGTGCTCGAAGACTTCCGGCATCAGCAGGCCGACGGCATGGGCGCACAAGTCGCCGGACAGATAACCAATCCGCACGCGCGGATGGTGATACTGCTTGCCGGCGCACAGATGCCCTTCGGTGACCTTCAGCTTGCGCTTGACGAAATTCTCGGCCGCCAGCAATTGCAGCGCCGAGTCATCGGTGTGCGCGAGCATCGCCAGCGGCGACATCGCGCGGATCATCTGGCTCTGGCTGACGCCGGGCAGCGGCTGCAGCACCGGCCACTTGCACTGCTTCTGGCGCAGGTGCACGAAATGATGGATGACGTCGTGCTGCTGCGGGTTGATGGCCAGGCTCTGGCGCAGTGACTCTTCGGCTTCGGCGTAGTCGCGCAGGGTTTCGCGCAGGCGGCCGATATTGTTCAGCGCCAGCACCAGCAAATCGGCCGGCACGCCGGCCTCGGCGGTCACGGCCGTCCAGACGGCCAGCGCGGTAGCGCTGTCGCCTTCGGCTTCGCTGACGGTGCCGAGGTTCAGGCGCGCCTGGATGAAGTCCGGCTTCAGCTTGACCGCTTCGTTGTACGCAGCGCGTGCGGCAACGCGGTCGCCGGCGGCAAACAGCATCACGCCGTAATTGAACCAGGCGACGAATTTGTGCGGCGAGTCGCTGTGCTTGAGCCAGGTATCGAAGAGTTCGCGCAGCCGCGCTGCATCCAGACCGGCCTTCAACGCCTCTGTCGTGCGGATCAGGCCCTCGAGCGTCATTTCGCCACGGCGCGCCTGCGCCACCGTCGCACGCCAGTCAGCCTCGTCCAGCGGAGCTTTTTCGGCGTGTGCCAGCATATTCATCACTTCCCCTCTTCTTCGGCCAGCCCCGGCAACAAGGCCGCCTTCCCCTGGATGGCAGCAAAGCCGCTGGCTGCATCAAACAATGCGTTCACAAAATTCGTCTGCAATGCATACTGCTCGGCCTCGGTCGACAACAGTTCGAACAGTGTCCGGCGGCCCATGGCCATCCATTGCGTAAAAATATTCTGGCGCACGACTTCATTCACCTTCAGCAGGTCGGTATATTCACGCGCCGTCACCCACTGCGCGTCGGCCTGTTCAAACGCCGCCTGCAAGTCATAGTCGAGCTGGCGCAGCGCCTGCCCTTTCTTTTCCATCAGCGAGCCGGCCCGGTCCACCGCGGCCCGCTCGGCGGACTCCATGCCCCTGCCATCGTAAATGACCACGCTGGCCACCAGCGCCACCGTGGCACCGTACAGGTTGAGTCCCTGATTCATCGGGCCGTAGTTCGCTGCCACGCGCAACTGGGGCTTGCGCGAGGCGGCGATCTGGTCGACCGCGCGCAGCTGCTGCTGGTAATCCTCATCGATTTGCACGATGGCCGGCGAATGTGCCGCCGCATCGCGCGCCGCCAGCAAATCCGGCCGCTGCAGGAAAGCCGGCAAGATGCTGTCGCAATCACTGGCGTGGCCGGCACCGACCAGACGCTCCAGCTGAATCTGCGCTTCGCCCACCTTGGCCTTTGCTGCCTGGCGCGATGATTCGGCCTGCAGCAAGCGCGACCGCGCTTGCACCAGTTCGCTGGCCCGGCCCGGATCCACGTCGCCGATTTTCTTCAGCATCGCGACCAGCGCCTCGACATTGCGCGCATAGCTTGCCGCACTCGCCTGCAGCGCCTGCTTGCGCTCAAAGTCGATGCAGGCCTTGACCGCATCCGACGCCGCCTCCTGCCGCCGCTGGGCGAATATTGCCATAGCCGAGCCGACAGCCGCCTCGCGACCTTTGACCATCGCATCCACCCTGCCCCCGTCGTACACCGGCATGTCGGCGTTCAGGGTCGCCATCGGCGTGCCGTCAGACTTCAGCAAACTCTGGGCATCGGCGGTGTTGACGGTCGACTTGGCGCCGATGCTGACCTGCGGCATCTTGCCGGCGCGCGCGTAATCCACGTCGCGCAGCGCTGCGTCGGCGATCATGCGCGCTTCGCGCACCGACGGGCTCTGGCTGATCGCCTGGCGCACCAGTTTTGCGGCCCGCTGGTTCGCCTGCTTTGCGTTGCCTTCGCTGTCCTGCAGCGACAAGGCCATCAGGGCGTTCAGTGCGCCATCCGCCTCGGGGATGGCATGGGTGGCAGCGGGACCAGCGCTGGCCAGCCGTGGCGCCAGTACCGCTGCGATGACCAGCGAGCGCAAGACCTTCTTAGCGCTCACGGAATGCATCTTTCGCCTGGTTGAAGGGCTTGAGCAGGAAGTCCATCACAGACTTCTTGCCGGTCTTGATCTGTGCGCTGGCGGTCATGCCGGGGATGATGCGGATCGGCTTCTTGCCGTGCGCATCCGGCAGGCTGTCGACGCGGACCAGCACGCGGTAGTAAGTGCCATCCTGTCCCGGCATCGCGCGCGGATCATCGCGGAAGGTGTCCGGGCTGACCAGTTCGACCACGCCGCTCAGTTCGCCATACACGGCCGGGTCATAGGCATCGAGGCGAATGGCCACCGGCAGGTCGGTGTCGACGTGCGAGATTTCTTTCGGGTCGAGCTTGGCCTCGAACAGCAGTTTCTCGTCCTTCGGTACGATGTCCAGTACCGGCGACGACGGCGGGATCGCGCCGCCTTCGGTAGTGATGCGCAGGTTCTTCACGATGCCATTGACCGGCGCACGCAGGGTCGTGCGCTGCAGGCTGTCGAGGCGCGCGCCATTGCCGGCACGGATCTGGGCCAGGTCGGATTCAATCCTTGCCAGCTCGGTGTTGGCATCGGCGCGGTAACGGTTGCGGCGCTCGCTGACCTGCTGCGAAATCTCGTTGGCCTGGCGCTTCAGGCGCGACAGCTCGACTTCGGAAAACAGGCCCTGCTCCGCCAGCTTCTTCGAAACGTTGATTTCGCTGTCGAGCAGCGCCAGGCTTTTCTCGAGGCCGGCGACGGATTCTTCGAGTGCCTTGCGGCGTGCCTGGTAGGCATCGGCTTCGGTCGCCGTGATGGCCTTGTGCGACGCCAGTTCCGGCGGGAAGACCAGTGCCGTGCCATGCGACTCGGCGCGCGCGCGCGCGGCGGCGGCCTTCAGCGCCAGCTCCTTGTGGTGACCTTCTTCGTAATTGGATTCGAAGCGGGTCGGGTCGATCTGGGCCAGTGCCTGGCCTTTGGTGACAGTCTCGCCTTCGGCGACCAGCAGCTTGCGCAAGACACCGCCCTCGAGGCTGGACACGACTTGCTCGCGGCTGCTGGAAATCACGCGGGCCTGCGACACCGTCACTTCATCGACATCCGTCAGCGAAGCCCAGACGCCGGCGCACAGCGTCAGCCCCACCAGCAGGTACAGCAAGGCTGACGAGCGCGGCGTGGCCTGCGCCATCAGCGCTTCGCTGATGTCATGCATGTAGTCGAGGTCTTCACCACGCACTTTGGCGTGCGGGTTGTCGCGGCGAGGCATGCCGGGGAAATTGCCAAAATTGGGATCGAAGCGCGCGTTCATTTGACTTCCTCCGTGTGCAGCACGGCTTCACGGTGCGACGAATGCGATCCGCTCAACATGGCGAGGATCTTGTCCTTCGGGCCGTCGGCTACCAGTCGCTGGTTGTCCATCACGACCACGCGATCGACGACCGACAGCAGCGACGGGCGGTGGGTGACGATGATCACCGTGCGCCCCTCGGCGATGCCGGGCAGGCGCTTGGTGAAAGTCAGCTCGGTCTGCATGTCCATCGCGCTGGTCGGCTCGTCCATCAGCAGGATCTTCGGCTTCGTGACCAGTGCGCGTGCCAGCGCCACCAGCTGTCGCTGGCCGCCGGACAGGCCAAGGCCCATCGCGCCGATCGGCATGTCATAGCCGAGCGGATGTGCATCGGCGATCTTGTCGATGCCAAGCAGGGTCACGACTTCCATGAACGATTCCCAGGTCGCATTCGGGCGGCCGAGAAGGATGTTCTCGCGCAGCGTGCCGCGGAAGAGTCGCAGGTCCTGCGTGACATAGCCGACCTGGTCGCGGAAATCAGCCGGGTCGATCTGGCGGATGTCGATGTTGTCGACCTTGACCTGGCCTTCGGTCGGCTGGTACAAGCCCGCGATCATGCGCAGCAGGGTCGACTTGCCGCTGCCGATCTTGCCGACGAAGGCGACGCGTTCGCCCGGCTGTATCGTCAGGCTGACATCGCGCAGCGCGGTCGGCGACTTGCCGGAGCCATTTGAAGGATAGGCGAAGCCCAGCTTCTGCACTTCGATCTTGCCGTCGAAGGTTTTCTTCTGCACATAGCTGCGCGTCGGGTCACGTTCGGTCGGCAGCGACATCAGGTCGTTGAGGCTGTTGTAGGCGGTCTTCGCGCTCTGGTAGCGGATGGCCATCGACACGAAGGCGCCGACCGGCGAGATCGCGCGTCCGGCAAACATGATCGAGGCCACCAGCGCGCCCTGCGAAATTTCACC
>JBDKLN010000151.1:0-15408 GCA_039806045.1 Pseudomonadota bacterium | reverse complement strand
GCCGGTGGTGCCGGTGGTGCCGGTGGTGCCGGTGGTGCCGGTGGTGCCGGTGGTGCCGGTGGTGCCGGTGGTGCCGGTGGTGGTGCCAGTCCCGGTCGTGGTTCCCGTGCCCGTTCCCGTTTCCGTCGTGGTGCCCGTTGTCGTGCCGGTGCTCATGTCAGTACCTGGGGTGCCCGTCGTGGTCCCGGTGGTCGTGGGCGTCATGGGCGTCGTTGCGGTACCGGTCGCCGGCGTGCCCGTGGTCGCACCGGTTGTGGTTCCTGCGTCTGTGGGCGTACCCGTGACTGTCGTCGTGCCAGCGCCCGTAGTCGTCCCGGTCGTCGGCGTCCCGGTCGTCGTGCCCGTCGCTGTGCCGGACGTCGTGCCGGTCGTTGTTGCGGTACCGGCTTGCGTGGTCGTACCCGACGTCTTCGTGATCTGGCCACGGATTTCGCCGCTGGGGAATGCCAGTGAAATGACTTCGTAATACAAATTGCCGGCATTTAGCGCGGAGATTTGCGTGCTATTGAGCGTTGCCCGTGACACCCAGATACCTGAACCCGGGCTGGTCTCCTGCATGTTGGCAACGACCGGACCGTTGGCGTCAGGCGCCCCCTGGTGGATGGCCGCCCCGGTGCTGGCAAAGCCTGTCGTGATCACGACGGACGTGAGTGTCTTGTCGCGCGGACGATAGACCGACAGGCCGGTACCCGTGCCGTTGCTCGAGTTCGGAGGGACAACGAGCGAACCCGTCAGCACATTGGTGTAGAACACCGGGCGATTGGCCGCTGTCGCGGACTGCGTGGTGCTGCGTCCCGAAGCCTGCGATCCGCTCGTGCTTGCACCGGCACCGGCGTTCGAGGCTGTTGGCGTGCCGGTTGTCGTGGCCGTGCCGCTGGCGGGTGTCGAGGTGCCTGTCGATGCCGCGGTTCCGCCATAGATGCCCGTATTGCCGGCGCTGGTCGTGGTCGATGTACCGGAAGTTCCTGAAGTACCCGATGTACCCGATGTTCCAGGGATGCCGGAAGTGTCTGCCGCATTGCCGGTCGCCGTATTGCCCGGAGTCCCCGAGGTTCCCGCCGTGCCCGTGGCGCCGGTCACCGTGGTGGTCGTGCCCGAAGAGCTGACCGGGCTACCGCTCTTGGGCAGCCGCGACGTGATCTGGCCTCGGATTTCGCCATCCGGGAAGGCCGCCGAGTGCACGTTGAAATAGTAGTTGCCGGCCTGAAGCTGGGTCAGCTGGTCAGTGGTCAGCGTTGCGGTCGTGGCCCAGATGCCGCTGCCGGGCGAGACTTCGGTCAGCGGGAACACGATCGGTCCGGCAACGCCGCGCGCGCCGACATGGACATGGGCGACGGTGCCCGTGATGTCGGCAGATATGACCGTGGCCTTCATCTGCTGCGTGTTCGGGTCGACCAGGACAATGCCGGTGCCGGTGGCCGTACTGCTGTTGGGCGGAACTTCTTCAGTGCCGGTCAGGGTCGCCGAATAGACATTGCGCGGAACCGTACTGTTGACGGAACTGACCTGGCTGACGCCGGCCGCCGTCGGGTTGATCGGGTTGCTGTCGCTGCCGCATCCGGCCAGCACGGCCAGTGACAGCAGCGCTATCGCCCACGATGTGAACGTTCGCAAAGAAAAGGCTTTCATGTTCATCCTCTGGTCTGTGTGTGATGCTCCCTGATGCCGCTCGCTGCGTGAATCGCAATCTGTGTTTGCCATGAATGGCGTCGAGTCGAGAGATGGTCGCTGAAGCAGCGACCGTGCCCGGACCGGATGACGGGCAGAGTGGGCGCGTCAGGCGTGCTTGCGGTTAAGGCTGCGCAAGGTGGCGACTGCAGGGCGGGTAAGAACTACCTGCGACGGTGAAGATTTTTCGGAGACTGCTACCATGTCGGCCTTGCAGGAGAACATTCCACCATGGCAGAAACAGAAATCCGCGAAGGCCAGTCGATCGAATTGCTGAAGGCGCTGCACATCCTGACGCGCGACGGCAAGATGAACCAGGACAGCCGCCGCAAGCTGAAGCAGGTTTATCACTTGTTCCAGTTCATCGAGCCGCTGCTCAAGCAAGTCGATTCCGGCCACTTGAGCCTGGTGGACCACGGCGCGGGCAAGTCCTATCTCGGCTTTATCCTGTACGACCTGTTCTTCAAGCAACGCAATGATGCATCGACGATCCACGGCATCGAGACGCGTGCCGAACTGGTCGACAGTACGCGTGCGCTGGCGCAGCGCCTCGGTTTTGATCGCATGCATTTCCACCACCTGTCGGTCGCCGAGTCGATCGTCTCCGATGCCTTGCCGGCGACCGTGGACGTGGTCACCGCGCTGCATGCCTGTGATACGGCGACAGATGACGCGATCAGCTTCGCCTTGAAGAAGAAGGCAAGGTTCATCGTGCTGGTGCCCTGTTGCCAGGCCGAAGTGGCGGCCACGCTGCGGCGGCTGAAGGGCCAGGCGTTGGGGCGGGATGCGCTGACCGAGATCTGGCGCCATCCCATCCATACGCGCGAATTCGGCAGCCACCTGACCAATGTGCTGCGTTGCCTGCAGCTGGAGGCGCATGGTTACCAGCTGAATGTGACCGAGCTGGTCGGCTGGGAGCACTCGATGAAAAACGAATTGATCATCGCGACCCGCAAAGACCAGCCCCAGCCGAAGGCAGCGCGGCGGCTGGCCGAGGTCTTGCAGAGCGTGGGGTTGGAGGACATGTCCGGCCGATTCTGGCTGCCGGCCCCGTCAGGTGACTGAGGCCCGGCCTTCGGTGTCAGCCTGGCGGCTGACGAGGTGAGATCAGGCAGCAGCCTTCAGCCGCGGCCTTCCGGCTGGCGTGCCGGATGCAGCGCGGTGGCAGGCATCGTATGGCTGGCGATGAAGATCTCATGCAGGAACAGCGAAAAGCCGGCGATCAGCAAAAGCATCGCCGCGACAAACAAAAGCGCGATCAGGGAGTCGAGTGCCAGGTTGAAGGCATCGTCGACGAAGAGTGCAACGACGACAGCACACACCAGAATCAGGCAGGTCGCCGCAAAACCAATTGCCCGATGGATGACATCGGAACGTCGGCCCAGCACCTCCCGCTCATGCAACAGCACCGGGCGGCGTCCGGAACCGCCGGACAGGCGTTGCTCCAGTATTTCGCGACGGTCGTGGATACGGTCGAGGCGATTGTTCAGCACGCGCAACAGCATCAGCACGCCGAGCAGCAGGAATGCCGGCGTGATGGACAGGCTGATGATGTTGCTGATGTCGCCGAACAGGGGAAGCATGGCTGGTCTTGGTCAGGGTTTCCAGGACGAGAATACACAAACCCGCTGTGGGCTGCATCACTTAATCGAAGTTCAATCGATATTGGCGGCGTAAATCTCTGCAAAACGGTGCCGGACTTGTGTAAAGGCTGATAACACCGCCGGGTCGAAATGCCCGGGCTCGGTGCGGCCGTCACCTGTCGTGATGACCGACGATGCTTGCTCATGATCCATGGCCGGCTTGTAGGGTCGGCGCGATCGCAGGGCATCGTACTGGTCGCACAGCATCACGATGCGGGCCGGAAGGGGAACGGCGTCGCCGACCAGACCGTTCGGATAGCCGCTGCCGTCCCAGCGCTCATGATGGCTGAGCGCAATCTCGGCACCCATGATCACGTAGGGCGAGCTTCCCTTGTGCAGAATTTTCGAGCCCAGCGTGCAATGCGTCTTCATCATGGCCCATTCGGCGGCATCGAAAGCGCCGGGCTTCAGCAAGACCGCATCCGGGATGCCGATCTTGCCGACATCATGCATCGCCGAAGCATAAAAAATCTGGTCGCAAAAATGCTTGTCCATGCCGAGGTGCTCGGACATTTCCAGGCAGAAGAAGCTGATTCGCTGCACGTGCGACCCGGTATCCTCATCCTTGTATTCGGCGGCCTTGACCATCGTGTAAATCGTGTCGCGGTATGCCTCAGTCAGCTGTCGGGTACGCTCGGCAACCTCATCGGACAAATGGCGGTTGTGGTGAGCCAGCTGATCCTGATAAGACTTCATGCGCAGCAGGTTGCGCACGCGTGTATACAGCTCGGCCTGGTCGACCGGCTTGTTGATGAATTCTTCGACGCCCGCTGACAGCGCATGCATGCGCGATGCATGGTCAGACAAGGCCGTCAACATGATCAGCGGGATGTTGCGGGTGCTTGGATCCTGCTTGAGGGCCAGCGCGACCTGCTGCCCGTTCATGCCGGGCATCATGTAGTCAAGCAAGATGAGATCGGGAAGTCGCTTGCTGATCAGGTTCAGCGCTTCCTCGCCGGATTGCGCGATCATGTAGTCGAATTGCTCGGTGCCCAGCTGGGCCTGCAGCAGCCGCGAGTTGCGAGGCTGGTCGTCCACCAGCATCAGCGTCGGCTTGTTGCCCTTTGGGCCGATGCCGTGGGATGGCTGCTCGATGTCGGTGCTGAGTGTGCTCATGGCGTGCAATTCTGATTCTAGTAACGTGTGCCGGTGGATGGTCTGCGATGATGGTGTCGATGCTGGCGCGGTCGAAATTCAATCCAGGCTGTCGCGCCAGATCAATGCGGGATGGGCCGCAGCAAGTGGTCTGGCAACGCGATCGGTAGCACGCCGGCCGGATCGGGATCGCGCAGGGGAAGCCAGACTGTGAAGCGCGAGCCTTTGCCAGGCTCGCTGTCGACCAGCATGGCCCCGCTCTGCAATTCGACCAGACGGCGGACCATCATCAGTCCGAGGCCGGTGCCTTCATACGAACGGCTGCGCGAGGAATCCACTTGCGTGAAAGGCTGGAACAGGCGGTACAGGTCGCTTCGCGAAATGCCCACACCGTTGTCGCTGACCGAGATTTCGAGAAATTCCAGGAACAATGACGATGGCAACGCAAACAGCCGTTGCGATTCTCCTGCTTTCAGCGCCTCGAGCTGGCTGCGTGGTACCAGTCGCATGGCCAGTTTTACCTGACCGCAGTCAGGCGAGAATTTCACCGCATTCGACAACAGGTTGAAAATGATCTGCCTTGTTTTGTGCGGGTCCAGCCATAAGCCCTTGATTTCGGGGGAAATGGTTTGCAGCAGTTGAATGCCGCGCGCCATCGCCTGTTCACGCATGATCGCCATGCCGCTGGCCGCCAGGTCATTGCCATCGACCATGCCGGGCTCAAGCCGCATATTGCCGGACTCGATGGTCGACAGGTCAAGGATGTCGTTGATCAGTTCCAGCAAGTGCCGGCCGCTGTTGAGGATGTCGTCCGCATATTCCCTGACCGTCGCGTCGACCTCGCCGGCCAACCCGTCTCGAATGACACTCGAAAACCCGATGATGGCGTTCAAGGGGGTGCGCAATTCATGGGACATGGTGGCCATGAATTCCGTTTTCATGCGGGAGGCTTGTTCAATCTGGCGGTTTTTTTCTTCCAGCAGGTGTTCCGTTTCCTTGGCGGCGCTGATGTCGCGTGCAATGGTCGACAGCGTGGTACTGCCATCTGACTGTCGGTGTGCAATCAGCACTTGCGATACCGGCACTTCCCGTCCATCGGCAGTCTTCCAGGTGGTTTCTCCGGACCAGGTGCCATGGTTGACGGCATGCGGTATGCCAACCTGCGTCACCAGATCAAGGGATGCTGCACTGTAAACCTGATCGCGCCTGAGATCGCCTGCCGGCAGATTGCCGATGCCGAGCAAATCTCGCATCGCGCGGTTGACATAAGCGACTTTCCCGGCTGGCGTGCTCATGGCAATCAGGTCGGGCGTGCAGTCGATGACATCAACCAGGCGGCGCGCTTCTTCCGTGACTTTTCGCTTTTCATCGAATGCTGCACGCATGCGCCGGTAGAGGAGGGGAACCAACAGCAGCACCAATAGCAACAATGCGAAAAATCCGATCGCGGTCAGCTGCGCGCGGTCGGCCTCGAGCTGCTGCCGTTGCCTTAGCAAACGATGCTCTTCCTCGAACATGTCGTTGGCAACAGAATCGATTTGTCGATCAAGTTCGGTGCCGGCGGAAACGTCTACCGGGGTACGACGCGCCGGCCTCGCTTCGGCCAGATGGACATTGCGATCGAGCCAGTCGATGCGTGCGGAGATGATGGCTTTCATCTGGCGCGCGCGGGCCACTTGCGGAGCATTGTCCGAGACCAGGCGTCGCAACTCGTCTTCTTCCTTCCGCAGCGACAGCAGCGCATTGCGATAGCCCGACAAGTAAGTGCGATCGCCAGTGATCAGGAAGCCGCGCTGTTCAGATTCCGCCAGATAGATGAATTGCTGGACGCGACCAATGCTGGTGATGACTTCATGCGAGTGGATCACGAAGCGCGTCGCATCGATGCCTTTCAGTGAAAAATGCCAGGTCAGGCCTGCCAGTATCAGCAAGGCTGCTGCGCCCGCCGTGAAACTGGCGAATAGACGTCTTTCGAAAGCTGACTGTGGCAGTAGAAATTTCATCAAAGTAAGAAATCGCGATCATCGACGATCAACTTGCAGCTCCCTCCCATCAGCCCATGATTTTCCGGTGATGCATGAAGGATTCAGCGAGGCAATGGCAGCTTATTACGATCACCGAACTCACACTTGTGATGCATCAATGAAGTAGTGACCACCGGTAACTTCGATGGGCTTCAAGCCTGCCCCTCGAACCGCTTTGGCAAACGCAAAGCTGATCGGCGGTGCCGCTGTCTATGATGGTGTCCGGTTTAGGGGAGCCGATCGACATCCCCCGCGCTGACCCACAAGAAAATATTGCTTTGCAGTAAGGCAAACGTATCAGTGCCCTCAAATTATTCATTTTGTTTTTTCTTGGAAATAGAATAAGTTGTCAGGCTTCCACGCTGCTCGGTGATTGACCCAGCGGCCGTGAGTTAACAAAAAAATAAAACCCCAACGGAGATACCTCAGCATGGCTGCCCCCACCCTGGCCGACCCGGCCGTCCGCAGGTCCTGAACCGGAGCCTTCATGTCGGACATCATTCTTGAAACCAGGGACCTGACGCGCGAGTTCAAAGGCTTTGTCGCCGTCAATCGAGTGAATCTGCAGGTACAGCGCGGGCATATCCACGCGCTGATCGGCCCGAATGGTGCCGGCAAGACCACCTGCTTCAATTTGCTGACCAAATTCCTCGCGCCGAGTTCCGGGCAGATATTGTTCAACGGCCGCGACATCACGATGGAAAGGCCGGCGCAGGTTGCACGGCTGGGCATCATCCGTTCGTTCCAGATCTCGGCGGTGTTCCCGCATCTGTCGGTGTTGGAGAACGTCCGCATCGGGCTGCAGCGCAAGCTCGGCACTTCCTTCCATTTCTGGAGGAGCGAAGCGACGCTGGATGTGCTCAACGAGCGCGCACTGGCCCTGCTCGACGAAGTCGGCCTGTCCGGTTTTGCCGACAGCCTCACCGTCGACCTGCCGTATGGCCGCAAGCGTGCGCTCGAGATCGCGACCACGCTGGCGATGGACCCGGAACTGATGCTGCTCGACGAGCCGACGCAGGGCATGGGGCATGAAGACGTGCAGCGCGTGACGGACCTGATCAAGAAAGTGTCAGCCGGCCGCACCATCCTGATGGTCGAGCACAACATGAGCGTGGTGTCGGGCATCTGCGACCGCATTTCGGTATTGCAGCGTGGCGCCATCCTGGACGAAGGCGATTACGCGACCGTGTCAAAGAACCCGCAAGTGCTGGAAGCCTATATGGGCAGCAGCGCCACACTCGAAGGGGCGCACTGATGAGCAAAGCACTCGAGATCAAGGGCCTGCAAGCCTGGTATGGCGAATCGCACATCCTGCATGACGTGAACCTGTCGGTCGAACAGGGCGAGGTCGTCACGCTGCTGGGCCGCAATGGCGCCGGGCGCACGACCACGCTGCGCGCGATCATGGGGCTGACCGGGCGCCGCACTGGCTCGGTGAAGGTCAACGGTGTCGAAGCGATTCATCTGCCTACACATCGGATCGCCCACCTCGGCGTCGGCTATTGCCCGGAAGAGCGCGCGATCTTTTCATCGCTGTCGGCCGAAGAAAACCTGCTGTTGCCGCCGTTGCTGAAAGCGGGTGGCATGCCGGTCGCCGAGATCTACCAGATGTTTCCCAACCTCGAAGAGCGACGCCACAGTCAGGGCACGCGCCTGTCCGGTGGCGAACAGCAGATGCTGGCCGTCGCGCGCATCCTGCGCACCGGCGCCAAGCTGCTGCTGCTCGACGAGATATCCGAAGGACTGGCGCCCGTGATCGTGCAGGCGCTGGCGCGCATGATCCTCGCACTGAAGGTAAAGGGTTACACCATCGTGATGGTCGAGCAGAACTTCCGATTCGCTGCGCCGCTGGCGGACCGCTTCTATGTGATGGAACACGGCCAGATCGTCGAGGCCTTCAACGCCGCCGAGCTGGACGCGAAGGCCGGCACCCTCAACGAATTGCTGGGGGTCTGACATGGAGATCTTTGGCATTCCGCTCGCTGCCCTGTTGGGCCAGCTGCTGCTGGGCCTGGTCAATGGCTCGTTCTACGCGATGCTGTCGCTGGGGCTGGCCGTCATCTTCGGCCTCCTCAACGTGATCAACTTCGCGCACGGCGCGTTGTACATGGTGGGCGCCTTCCTCGCATGGATGGGGCTCAACTATTTCGGCTTCAATTACTGGGTCATGCTGGTGGGCGCGCCCGTTATCGTCGCCGTGTTCGGCATCGTGATCGAGAAGACCATGCTGCGCTGGCTGTACCGGCTGGACCACCTGTACGGCTTACTGCTGACCTTCGGCATCACGCTGATGCTGGAAGGCGTGTTCCGTTCTTTTTACGGCGTCTCCGGCCAGCCTTATTCGGTGCCCGAGCAGCTGGCAGGCGCGACCGACCTCGGCTTCATGATCCTGCCGAACTACCGTGCGTGGGTGGTCGCGGCCTCGCTGTCGGTGTGTCTCGGCACCTGGTTCGTGATCGAAAAGACGCGCCTCGGCGCCTACCTGCGTGCCGGCACCGAGAACCCGAAGATGGTCGAGGCCTTCGGCATCAACGTGCCGCTGATGGTCACGCTGACCTATGGCTTCGGTGTCGCGCTGGCCGGCTTTGCCGGTGTGCTGGCGGCGCCGGTGCTGCAGGTGTCGCCGCTGATGGGCTCGAACCTGATCGTCACCATTTTCGCGGTCGTCGTCATCGGCGGCATGGGCTCGATACTCGGCTCCATCGTCACCGGCCTCGCGCTGGGCGTGATCGAAGGCCTGACCAAGGTGTTCTACCCGGAGCTGTCGGCCACCGTGGTGTTCATCATCATGGCCATCGTGCTGCTGATCCGGCCGGCCGGCCTGTTCGGCCGTGAAAAATAACAGACACAGGAGCAAGGCGATGTTGAAGAAACTGGGCTATGCGGCGGTGCTGTTGTTTGCACTGGTCGCGCCTTTCCAGCTGTACCCGGTACTGCTGATGAAAATGATGTGCTTTGCGCTGTTTGCGTGCGCGTTCAACCTGCTGATCGGCTTCACGGGATTGCTGTCATTCGGCCATGCGGCCTTTTTTGGTGGCGCGTCCTATATCGCCGGCCATGCGTTGAAAGTATGGGGCGTACCGTTCGAGCTTGGCATCCTGATCGGCACCGCGTTTGCGGCTGCGCTGGGCTATGTGATCGGCGGCCTGGCGATCCGGCGTCAGGGCATCTACTTCACGATGATCACGCTGGCGCTGGCGCAGATGCTGTTCTTCGTATTCCTGCAAGCGCCGTTCACCGGTGGCGAGGACGGGCTGCAATCCGTCCCGCGCGGCAAGCTGCTGGGCATCATCAACCTCGGCAATGACCTCACCATGTATTACGTGGTGCTGGCCATCGTGGTCGCCGCCTTCCTGCTGATCGTGCGCATCGTTCATTCGCCGTTCGGGCAGGTCTTGAAGGCGGTACGCGAAAATGAACCGCGCGCCACCTCGCTCGGCTATGACGCCGACCGCTACAAGCTGATGGCCTTCGTGCTGTCGGCGGCGCTGGCCGGGCTCGCCGGCGCGACCAAGGCGGTGGTGCTCGGCTTTGGCACGCTGACCGATGTGCACTGGTCAATGTCGGGCCTGGTGGTGCTGATGACCTTGGTCGGCGGCATGGGCACGCTGTTCGGCCCCGTGATCGGCGCCATCATCATCATCGCGCTCGAGAACAAGCTCGGCGACTTCGGCAGCTGGCTGGCGGCTGTCACGTCGGTCGAATGGTTCAACACCATCGGCGAGTCGGTAACCATGGTCACCGGCCTGATTTTCGTGATCTGCGTGCTGTCCTTCCGGCGCGGCATCATCGGCGAGCTGGTGGCTCGCATCCGCTAAAATCTGCAGCGGGCCCGGACTGATCCCGGGCCCGCTTGCCGTTTTCATCCTGTCCTTCAACTGTCACCAAAATCATGGCCAATCCGCAGTTCCACTGGGAAGACCCGTTGCTGCTCGACCAGCAGCTGACCGCCGACGAGCGCATGGTGCGCGACGCCGCGCATGCATACTCGCAGGACAAGCTGATGCCGCGCGTGCTGGAGTCCTTCCGGCATGAAAAATTCGACGTCGGCCTGTTTCGTGAAATGGGCGAGCTCGGCCTGTTCGGCCCGACCATTCCGACCCAGTACGGCGGCGCCGGCCTCAACTATGTCAGCTACGGACTGATCGCGCGCGAGATCGAACGCGTCGACTCCGGCTTCCGCTCGGTGATGAGTGTGCAGAGTTCGCTGGTGATGGTGCCGATTTTCGAATTCGGCAGCGAAGCGCAGAAGCAGAAATACCTGCCGGGTCTGGCCAGCGGCGAGCTGATCGGCTGCTTCGGCCTGACCGAACCCAACCATGGCTCCGACCCGGGCAGCATGGAAACACGCGCGAAGAAGGTCGCCGGCGGCTACGAGCTGACGGGCGCAAAGATGTGGATCACCAACAGCCCGCTGGCCGATGTGTTCGTGATCTGGGCCAAGGACGACGAGGGCGACATCCGCGGCTTCATCCTCGAGAAAGGCATGAAGGGCCTGTCCGCACCGAAGATTCAGGGCAAGATGGGCATGCGCGTGTCAGTCACCGGTGAAGTCGTGATGGACCGCGTGTTCGTGCCGGATGAAAATCGTTTCCCGGATGTGAAGGGCCTGAAAGGGCCGTTCACCTGCCTGAACTCGGCACGCTATGGCATCGCCTGGGGCGCGATGGGCGCCGCTGAATTCTGCTGGCATACCGCGCGCCAGTACACGCTGGACCGCAAGCAGTTCGGCCGTCCGCTGGCGGCCAACCAACTGGTGCAAAAGAAGCTGGCCGACATGCAGACCGAGATTGCGCTGGCGCTGCAAGGGTGTATCCGCCTTGGTCGCATGAAGGACGAGGGCACGGCGGCGGTCGAGATCACGTCCATCATGAAGCGCAACTCAGCCGGCAAGGCGCTCGACATTGCGCGCACCGCGCGTGACATGTTGGGTGGCAATGGCATCAGCGACGAATTCGGCGTGATCCGCCACGTCGTGAATCTCGAGGTGGTGAACACCTACGAGGGCACGGCCGACGTGCATGCGCTGATCCTTGGACGTGCGCAGACGGGGATACAGGCGTTCTTCTGACAGCGGCTTAAGTGGCTCGCGACTATCGCAACGTCCAGCGGATCAGCATCGCGACCACCCCGAGCGCGGCCACCGACAGCGCCCAGAGCAGCACGAACCATCCCAGCTTTCTTGCGAAATCTTTCATCATTCAACTAGCGCGCCCGCCGTCGGGCGTATCAGTGATAGCCGCCACCGGCGTTCACCTTGCCGCGGAACACCCAGTACGAATAGAAGGTGTACGCGAGGATCATCGGCAGCAGCAGCGACGCGCCGACGAGCAGGAAGCGCAGGCTGTTGTCCGGCGCCGCCGCTTCCCAGATCGTCACTGACGACGGCACGATGTGCGGATAGAAGCTGATGCACAGGCCAATGAAGGACAGCACGAACAGGCCGAGCGACGCGATGAAGGGCATCAGTTCGCGCCGATCGCGCAGACCGACATACAGGGCGATCGCGCAGCCCAGCACCAGCGTCGGCACCGGCATCACGTACAAGCCCTGCGGCCACGCGAACCAGCGTGCCTGGAACTGCTCGTTGAGGAATGGCGTCCACAGGCTGACAATGCCGATCAGGGCCAGCGTCAGCACCCCCGAGATCCAGGCGAACTTCACCGAGCGTTCCTGCACTTCGCCATCAGTCTTCCAGATCAGCCAGGTCGCGCCCAGCAGCGCGTAGCCGATCACGAGCGCGACGCCGGTGGTCAGCGAGAACGGCGTCAGCCAGTCCCACCAGCCGCCGCTGTAGGCGCGGCCGGCGACCGGGATGCCTTGCACAAAGGCGCCCAGCGCAATGCCCTGGAAGAAGGCTGCAGCGGTCGAGCCGACCGTGAAGGCCCAGTCCCACAGGTACTTGCGCTCGGTCTTCCAGCGGAATTCGAACGCGACACCGCGGAACACCAGCGCCAGCAGCATCGCAATGATCGGCGCATACAGCGCCGGCATGATGACCGCATACGCGAGCGGGAACACGGCGAACAGGCCGCCGCCACCGAGCACCAGCCAGGTCTCGTTGCCGTCCCACACCGGCGCGACCGAATTCATCATCTGGTCACGGTTCTGTTCGCCCTTGACGAACAGGAACAGGATGCCGACCCCGAGGTCGAAGCCGTCGAGGATCACATAGGCCAGCACCGCAAAGGCGATCAGGCCGGCCCAGATCAGGGGCAGGTCGAAAGTCATGGGCATGATCAGTTGCTCCCTTCGGCCGATGTAATCACCGGCGATGGCATGATGCCGGCCGCACGGATTGGTTCCTTCGCCGCCAGGCCCGGCTCATGCTCGGACGGCGCGCGCGACATCAGCCGCAGGATGTAATAGGTGCCGATGCCGAACAGCGAGAAGTAGACAACGATGAAGGCCAGCAGCGATGCGCCGACGGCCGGCGAATCGATCGCCGATACCGATTGCGCGGTGCGCAGCAGGCCGTACACGGTGTAGGGCTGACGCCCGACTTCGGTGGTGATCCAGCCGGCGATCACGGCGATGAAGCCGCTCGGGCCCATCAGCAGCGCGGCACGATGCAGCCAGGGCGCGTCATACAGCCGGCGGCGCGCGCGCTGCCACAGGCTCCACAGGCCGATGCCGAGCATCGCCATGCCGATGCCCACCATCACGCGGAAACTCCAGAACAGCACCGTGACCGGCGGACGGTCTTCCGGTGCCCATTCCTTCAGCCCCTTCACGATGCCGTCGGCATCGTGCTTCAGGATGAGGCTGCCGAGCTTGGGTATCGCGATTTTCGCGTCCACGCGCTCTTCGTCAGCGTTCGGCAGACCGAACAGGATCAGCGGCGCGCCCGCATGCGATTCGAAATGGCCTTCCATCGCGGCGATCTTGGCCGGCTGGTGTTCCAGCGTGTTCAGGCCGTGGAAGTCGCCGGCCGCGATCTGCAGCGGCGCAGTGCAGACAATCATCCACATCGCCATCGAGAACATGGTGCGCGCCCCGGCATTGGCGGCGCCGCTCTTGCGCGCCTTCAGCAAGTGCAGGCCGCCGACAGCGCCCACCACGAAGGCCGTCGTCAGGTAGGCTGCGAGCAGCATGTGCACCAGCCGGTACGGGAAGGACGGGTTGAAGATGACCGCCATCCAGTCGGTGACGATGAACTGGCCTGCTTCATTGGTGGCGTAACCAGCCGGTGTCTGCATCCAGCTGTTGACCGACAGGATCCAGAACGCCGACATGAAGGTGCCGAGCGCGACCATCGCGGTGGCGAAGAAATGCAGCCTCGGGCCGACGCGCTCGCGCCCGAACAGCATCACGCCGAGGAAGCCGGCTTCCAGGAAGAAGGCCGACAGCACTTCATAGCCCATCATCGGGCCCAGCACCGGGCCGACCTTGTCTGAGAACACGGCCCAATTGGTGCCGAACTGGTAGCTCATCACGATGCCGGACACCACGCCCATGCCGAAAGCGACGGCAAAGATTTTTTTCCAGTAGTCGAACAGGTTCTGGAACACCGGGCGACCGGTGAGCAAGTGCAGGCCATTGAGCACCGCCAGATAACTGGCGAGGCCGATCGAAAATGCAGGGAAAATGATATGGAAGCTGACCGTGAATGCGAATTGCAGGCGGGCCAGCCAGAGTGCATCGAATGCCATGGAGTCTGTCTTTCAGTCGAGCGGTTGCTGCCGCGTTCGACTGAAGGACGGGCTTCAGGCGGTCACGGCGCTGTCGGTATGAGCCACGAAGGCCTGGTGCGTGCTGAGGTAGATCCGATTTCTCATGCGTTCCCCCAGTGGTGTGGGGCGCAGGCGGTCAAGGACAGGTCCCTTGACTTCGGAAAATTGCAGGCTGATGTTGCGCGACGCGAGGCTCTTCTCGAGCTCGGTCAGTATCCCCAGCGCAGTGCTATCGAGCTGGTTCACTGCCGACAGGATCAGCAGTATACAGCGTGTGCCCGGATGCGTCTGGACCAGCCACTCGACTTTGGATTCGAGCACCTGGGCATTCGCAAAGTACAGGCTTTCATCGATGCGCAGCGCGACCAGTCCCGGCAGGGTTTCGACCTGATGGCGGTCGATGTTGCGGAAGTGCTCGGTGCCCGGCACGCGGCCGACCACCGCCATATGCGGATGGCTGCTGCGCCACACCAGCACCGCCAGCGACAGCACGACGCCGAGCAGGATGCCTTCTTCGACGCCCAGGAAAATCACGCCGAGGAAGGTGAGCAGCAGCGACATGGCATCGCCTTTGTCGTAGCGCCAGGCTTCGACCAGGCTGTCGATGTCGATCAGCGCCGTGACGGCAACGATGATGGTCGCCGCCAGCACCGCGTGCGGCAGGTAATGGAAGCCGCCGGTGAAGCCGGCGATCACGACCGCCATCAGCACGGCCGATATCATGCCGGCTGCCGGCGTCTGCGCCCCGGCCGAGAAATTCACCACCGAGCGCGCAAAGCCGCCCGTGACCGGATAGCCGCCCGACAGCGCGCTGGCGATGTTGGCTGCGCCGATGCCGAGCAATTCGCGGTTCGGATCGATGCGCTGGCCGCGTTTAAAGCCCAGCGATTGCGCGACCGACACGCTCTCGACGAAGCCGACCAGCGAGATCAGTGCCGCCGGCACCACCAGCGCCGTCGCTGCGTGCCAGTCCAGTGAAGGCAGTGCCAGCGCCGGCAGTCCGGACGGCACTTGGCCGACGATAGACACGGCGGCCGACTGGTCGAGCCCGTAATGCGCGACCACAGCCGTGGATACGATCACGGCGGCCATGGGCGCCAGCTTGGTGACGAGGTCGGCGGCCTTCTCAGGCACGCCGATGTGTTTCAACAGTTTGCCCAGATACAGGCGCGAGAACAGCAGGAACACCACGGCGGCGATGCCGATCGCTGCGGTCGTTGCATTCAGATGGGGCAGTTGCTGGGGCAATGCCGACAGCGTTTTGAGAATGCTGCCCGAGGGCAGCGGCACCCCGAGCAGGTATTT
>JBDKLN010000150.1:0-6422 GCA_039806045.1 Pseudomonadota bacterium | reverse complement strand
AAATCGTTGCAAATTTGCAACCAATTGACTGGAGCAGAAATCAGGCGTCCGGGAGGGCTGCGGGCGGACAGTCCCGCATGGGCGGGGACACCGCCAATGCCGGGCTGTCTTTGGCTGCTGTTTTTTTCTTACTCGCGATGTGCCAGAACCTTGTCGATCATGCCGTATTCGACGGCCTGATCGGCGGACATGAAGTTGTCGCGATCGGTGTCTTTCGCGATTTGCTCGATCGACTGGCCGGTCTTGTCGGCCAGAATCATGTTCAGGCGCTCGCGCAGGTACAGGATCTCGCGTGCCTGGATCTCGATGTCGGCAGCCTGACCCTGAGCGCCGCCCAGCGGCTGGTGAATCATGATGCGCGAATTCGGCAGCGAGAAGCGCTTGCCCTTGGCGCCGGCGGCCAGCAGGAAAGCGCCCATCGACGCGGCCAGACCGGTACACAGCGTGGACACATCCGGTTTGATGAACTGCATCGTGTCGAAGATCGCGAGACCGGCCGATACGGAGCCGCCCGGCGAATTGATGTACAGCGAGATGTCCTTGTCCGGGTTCTCGCTTTCCAGGAACAGCATCTGCGCGACGACGAGGTTGGCCGTATGGTCGTTGACCGGGCCGACCAGGAAGATCACACGCTCTTTCAGCAAGCGCGAGTAAATGTCGTAAGCACGCTCGCCGCGTCCGCTCTGCTCGATCACCATGGGCACCATGCCCAGCATGTCGGTATCGAGTGCGGATTTGCGATGGAAGTCAGTCATGGTCTGGTCTTTTCCGGGTTGTGGGGTTCAGTTGGTCTTCATGTGGCGACGAAGGCGCCGGAAACAAAAAGGCCGCAAGCGGTAGTGTACCTAAACTTGCGGCCGTCTATCAGGTGTGGCTGCTTGATGCGTCTGCGCGGCTCACCGTGTTTTGAAGTCTTCCACGGTTCGCCTTGCAAGGCGAACCGCTTCGGCAGGGGCGACGCAGGCGACGATCACGCGCCAGCTTCGTTCATGAGCTCGTCGAACGACACCGCCTTGTCGCTGACCTTCGCCTTCGACAGCACGAAGTTGACGACGTTCTCTTCCAGCACCAGGGCCTCGACTTCGGCCAGACGGTTGCGGTCGCTGAAGTAGTACTTCACGACTTGCTGCGGGTCTTCGTAGGCTTTGGCGAAATCATCGACATAGGCCTTGACCTGCTCGCCGGTGGCTTGCAGCGAGTTGGCCTTGACCATCTCGGACAGGATCAGGCCAAGGCGGACGCGACGGTCAGCCTGCGCAGTGAACAGGTCGGTCGGGAAAGGCATGTCCTTCACATCCATGCCCCGCTGGCGCATGTCCTGGCGGGTCATTTCTGCGAGGCGCTCGGCGTCTTGCTCCAGCAGCGCTTTCGGCACGTCCAGCTCCGCGACCTTGATCAGCGCATCCATCACGCTCGCCTTGGTACGTGCTTTGATTCGGTTGCCGACTTCGCGTTCAAGGTTGCCGCGTATGTCAGCGCGCATTTTCTGCAGGTCGCCGTCGGCCACGCCCAGGCTCTTCGCGAACTCGGCGTCGACTTCCGGCATGTGCGCCCACTCGACCTTCTTCATCGTGATCGTGAATTCAGCCGTTTTTCCTGCCACGTCCTTGCCGTGGTAATCGGCCGGGAAGCTCAGCGGGAATTTCTTCGAATCGCCGACCTTCAGGCCCAGCGCGGCGTCTTCGAATTCCTTCAGCATGCGGCCTTCGCCGAGCACGAACACGAAGTCCTGTGCCTTGCCGCCCTGGAATTCAACGCCGTCGATGGTGCCAACGAAGTCGCAGGTCACGCGGTCGCCGTTCTGTGCCGAAGCGTCCGGGCCGCCGTCGCCGTGCGCGCCCTGCTCGCCCTTGGTGTGATAGTGCACGCGCTGCTTGCGCAGGATGTCGATGGTCTTGTCGATCTCGGCGTCGGTGACGTCGGCCTTGCTCTTCTCGACTTCAACGCCGGCCAGGTCGACGATCTTCACTTCCGGGTACACCTCGAAAGTCGCCTGGAACACCAGTGCGCCTTCGGTCTTTTCATCTGCTTTCGGCTCGATGCGCGGGAAACCGGCCACGCGCAGTTGCGCTTCGACGGTCGCTTCGGCGAAGGCCTGGCCGACTTTGTCGTTCAGGACTTCGTTCTCGACCATCGCGCCGAACTGGGCCGCGACCATCTTCATCGGCACTTTGCCCGGACGGAAACCCGGGGCCTTGGCGGTACGTGCGCGCACCTTCAGGCGCTTCTCGACTTCAGTGCTGACTTCAGCCAATTGCACGGTCAGCGTGATGCGGCGCTCAAGTTTTTCCAGGGTTTCGACTGCAGTTGCCATGTGAATCGTCCAAAAAGTTAATCATCATTCGGTTGGTGCGAGGAGGGGGACTCGAACCCCCACACCATTGCTGGCGTCAGGACCTAAACCTGGTGCGTCTACCAATTTCGCCATCCTCGCGACAACGGCGCCAATGCCGCCTCGTCAGCGTGCAGCCAGCTTCCGTTTCAAGAAATGCAAAGGGCGACCCCAGTGTCAAAGCGGTCGCCCTGCGTCGCCGTACTCGTGGCTTGTTTGACTACAGCCCGCGATTTTAGCTGAAAATCGCCCTGACCGGCCTTAAATATCAAAAGGCACTGGATCCCGGCGCAAGCCGGGAGCCAGCGGCGTGAAACGATCAGCAAGCGTTACGCGTCAAGCAGGTCGGTTCACCCTGAACCAGGCTGCATACAAGGCGGGCAGGAACAGCACTGTCAGCAGCGTGGCCACGATCAGCCCGCCCATGATCGCCACCGCCATCGGGCCCCAAAACACCGAGCGCGACAGCGGGATCATGGCCAGCACGGCCGTGGCTGCCGTCAGCACGATGGGACGGAATCGGCGCACCGCCGAGCCCACGATCGCATCCCAGGCCGGGGTGCCGGCCGCGATGTCCTGCTCGATCTGGTCAACCAGGATCACCGAGTTGCGGATGATCATGCCGAACAGCGCGATCACGCCCAACTGAGCGACAAAGCCGAACGGACGCTGCAGGATCAGCAGCGCCAGCGCCGCGCCAGCCACACCCAGCGGCCCGGTCAGGAACACCAGCAAGGAACGCGAAAAACTGTGCAGCTGCAGCATCAGCAGCGTGAACACGATGAAAATCACCAGCGGCACATTGGCCGCGATCGCATCCTGCGCCTTGCCGCTGTCAGCGATGGCGCCAGCCAGCTTGACCTGGTAGCCCGGCGGCAGCTTCGCGCGCAGCGCATTCAGCTCGGGATCGACCTGCATCGATACCGTCGGCCCCTGCACGCCATCGACGACATCGGATTGCACCGTGATCGCCCAGTCACGCCCTTCGCGCCAGGCCACGCCCGGCTCCCAGACGAAATGCGGCGTCGCCAGCTGCGACAGTGGAACAGCGCGGCCATTGCCGGCCGGGATGCTGGCGCTGTTCAGCGCAGTAATGGTTGCCCTCTCCTCCACCGGCATGCGCATCACGATATCGATCAGCTTGTCGCGGTCGCGGAACTGGCCGACGGTGCTGCCTGACAGGATGGTGTTCGCCGCCCGCATCACGCTCTGCGAGCTGATGCCCAGCGCGCGCAGCTTGTCCTGGTCGAGATCGATGCGCAGCACCTTCACCGACTCGTTCCAGTTGTCGTTGACGCCGATCGCATTCGGGTTCTTGCGCATGATGGCCTTCACTTCATCGGCGATCGTGCGCACCTTGTCGATATCGGTGCCGCTCACCTTGAACTGCACCGGGTAAGGTACCGGCGGACCGTTGGGCAGCAGCTTCACGCGGCCGCGCACTTCGGGGAAGTCGGTCTTGAAGGCCTCGATGATCTTCAGTCGCATCACCTCGCGCGCCTTTGCATCGACCGGCAGCACCACCAGCTGCGCGACATTCGACTGCGGGAAGATCTGGTCCAGCGGCAGGTAGAAACGCGGGCTGCCGGTGCCGACATAGGTCGTCACGCTCTCCAGCCCTGGTTGTTGCATGATGAATTGCTCGAACTTCTTCGCCTGCGCCTCGGTCGCCTGATACGACGAACCTTCGGGCAACCACATCTCGACCATCAGCTCGGGACGCGAGGAATCCGGGAAGAATTGCTGCTCGATGAACTTGAAACCGAACACGCCCAGCATGAAGCCGCCCAGCGTCAGCACGATCGTGGTCTTGCGGAACTCGACGCACCAATTCACGACGCGCCGCAGACGGGTATAGAAAGGCGTGTCGAAGAGTTCGTGATGGCCGTCGGCATCGGTGGCCGGCTTCACGCGCAGCAACAAATAACCGATATAGGGCGTAAACATCACCGCCACCACCCATGAGATCAGCAGCGCGATCACGTTCACCGAGAACATCGAGAACGTGTATTCGCCGGCCACCGACTTCGCAAAACCGATCGGCAGGAAGCCGGCCGCCGTGATCAGGGTGCCCGTCAGCATCGGCATCGCGGTCGAGGTGTAGGCATAGGTCGCCGCGTCGAAGCGCGACAGCCCTTCTTCCATTTTGCGCACCATCATCTCGACAGCGATGATCGCGTCATCCACCAGCAGGCCCAACGCAATGATCAGCGCGCCCAGCGAGATCTTGTGCAAGTCGATGCCAAAAATGCGCATCGCCAGGAAAGTCGCCGCCAGCACCAGCGGTATGGTCAGACCCACTACCAGGCCCGGGCGGGCGTCGATGCGGAACGGCTTGGTGTGCAGGCCGAGCGACACAAAGCTCACCGCCAGCACGATGAACACCGCCTCGGCCAGCACCTTCAGGAATTCATTGACTGATTGCGCGACGGCACGCGGCTGGTCGGCCACGCGCTCGAGTCGTATGCCGACCGGCAGCTTGGCCTGGATCTCGGCCGCCTTCTGTTCGAGCAGGCGACCGAGCACGATGATGTCGCCGCCCTTTTCCATCGCCACCCCGAGGCCGATCACTTCCTTGCCGTTGTAGCGCATCTTGTCGCGCGGCGGGTCCTGGTAGGCGCGCGTGACCTTCGCGAAATCGCCGAGGCGGAAGCTGTTGCCGTTGGCGCGCAAGGGCAAATTCTCCAGTTCCTTCACGTTGCGGGTCTGGCCCGACACCCGCACCTGCAAGTTATCGGTCGGCGTCACCAGCACGCCGCTGCCCTCGACGGCGTTCTGCGCATTGATCTGCTGGACCACCTGCTCGAACGGGATGCCCAGCTGCGCGAATTTCTTCGACGAAAACTCGATGAAGACCTTCTCGTCCTGCACGCCATACAGCTCGACCTTGGCGACCGAAGGCACGCCCAGCAATTGCTGACGCACGAAGTCCGCATATTCCTTGACCTCGGCCATCGTGAAGCCATCGGCCGACAGCGCGAAGATGGAACCGAAGGTATCGCCGAACTCATCATTGAAAAAAGGCCCGACCACACCACCCGGCAGCGTGCCGCGCATGTCGCCCACCTTCTTGCGCACCTGGTACCAGGAATTGGCAACGTCCTTCGGCGGTGCCGATTCGCGCAGCTCGAGGATGATCAGCGTTTCACCAGGCTTCGAATAGCTGCGGATCTTGTCTGCATAGGGCACTTCCTGCAGCGTTTTTTCAATTTTATCGGTGACTTGCTCGGCCATTTGCACCGAGCTTGCGCCGGGCCAGTAGGCACGCACGACCATCGCGCGGAAGGTGAACGGCGGATCTTCGTCCTGCCCGAGCTTGGAATAGCTCATGACGCCGCCCAGCACCAGCACCACCATCAGGTAGCGGATGAAGGGGATGTGTTCGAGCGCCCAGCGCGACAGGTTCAGGCGATGATTCATGGCTTGGATGCCTCGGCAGCCTTGTCGCCATCGGCGCCTTCAGGGGAGGCTGCTGCCGATGCCTTGATCGACGCCAGCTCCTGCCCCAGCACCGTCACCTTCTGGCCTTCGCGCAGCATATTGACGCCGGCCGTCACCACGGTCTGCCCATGGTCGAGGCCGGCGGCGATCAGGACGTCGTTGCCGCTGGCGCCGGCCAGCTGCACCGGCACCAGATGCACTGCCCCCTTGTCGACGACCCACACCGAGGTCGCGTCCTTGTTGTGGAACAGCGCCGTCAGCGGCAAGCGAATGCCGGGTGCGGCAGCGCTTGCAAAGGCAACGGTGGCCGTCATGCCGAGGCGAACGTCATTGCCGGCCTTCGGTATTGCCACTTTCGCGGTGAAGGTGCGGGTGGACGGATCAGCCACCGGCGCGATCTCGCGCACATGGCCGGCAAGAGCTTCGCCGGGATGCGCCCAGGTGCGGACCTTCACGTCCACCGCCTTGCGCAGCAATTCGACCTGGTCTTCCGGAATGCTGACGCGCACCTCGGTCTCGCCGGTACGCGCAATGCGCACCACCGGCGCGCCCGCGCTGACCACCTGCCCGACTTCGGCGTCGATGCCGGTCACCACGCCATCGGCGTCTGCCACCAGGCTGGCATAGCCGGTCTGGTTGGCCTGTACCT
>JBDKLN010000149.1:0-18074 GCA_039806045.1 Pseudomonadota bacterium | reverse complement strand
GCGCACGGCTGACGTCGCCGGCCAGGTGCGCAAAGAATTCACGCGGGTGCGGCTCGAAGGTCATCACCGCGGTCTCGACCCCGAGGCGCGACGCTGCCTCGGCCACGCGCGCCAGCAGCGCGCGATGGCCGAGATGCACGCCATCGAAATTGCCGATCGTGAGCGCGCACGGGCGGCGCGATTCGGCATTGGGGAGTCCGCGGAAAACCTTCATCGGATATGGGGTCGTGGTCGTGTCGCGGCACGTGCCGCGGTCGCTTTGAGAAAACCCTTGATTATAAAGGCTTTCGGGCGGTCTACCGGCGCTAATTGCCCGGTTTTGCCGCTGCCAGCGGGTCTTGCCGGTAGTAGGCGGCCAGCAGCCGGTAGATGTGCGGGTAATCGTCGGCCAAAGGGCCGGGCGCGACGAAAAAGGCTTCCGACGCGACCGCAAAAAATTCGGCCGGGTCGCGTGCCGCATACGGGTCCAGCGGCAGCTCGGACGCCAGTTCGTCGTACAAGTCTGCGTGGTCATCGCGTTCAGGGTCGAAATCCGGCGGCAGGCTGTCTTCCAGCAGGTCGACCCGTTCGCAGAAATCGTCGTAGGCCGCGCCGAAGGCTTCGGGCCAGCCGGCCAGTTCGGCGCGCGCATGCAGGCCCTCGAGGAACGGCGGGTAACCGTTGGCTGCCCCGCGGCCCATGTCGATCTTGTGCGCGAATTCGTGGATCACCAGGTTGAACGGCAGGCCGGGCTCGTGCGGCTGCATCAGGTCTTGCCAGGACAGCACGACCGCGCCGCCCTGATCGACCGCTTCGCCAGCCAGCGCCTCGTCCCATTCGTGCAGCACGCCGGCTTCATCAAGGTGCTGCTGCTTCACGCTGAACGCGTCCGGATGAACCAGGATGGCCGACAGGTCGTCGTACAGCGACAAGTCCAGATGCAGCACCAGCACGCAGGCTTGCGCGGCAATCAGCGCCGCCGTGTCGTCGTCGACCTCGAAGCCGCCGACCCCGGCCAGTGGCTTCTTTTGCAGCAGCGCCTCGCACAGCGACTTCAGGCGTGCGCGCTCTTCATTGTCCAGATAATCGAGGAAGGGCAGGCGGTCCAGCGTCGCCGACCACAGTGCATCGTCAATGGTGGTGCGTGCCGGTCGCAAGGCACCCGGCAGCAGGCTTTGCAGCCGCGCCAGCCAGCCTGCTGTCAAAGGGCGCCCCACAGGGCCTGCAGCGCGGCGATCGCGGCCAGCCCGGCCGTTTCGGTGCGCAGGACGCGCGGGCCCATGGCCAGGCAGATCGCGCCGTGGCGGATCGCGGCTTGTTCCTCGTCATCGGTCAGCCCGCCCTCGGGCCCGATGACCAGCGACACGGCTTGCGGCGGATGGTGCCTTGCCCAGTCGGCCAGCGACGAGGTGGCACGCGGCGACAGCAACAGGCGCTTGTGCATGTCCTGCTGGGAAATCCAGGCGTTGTACGGCATGACGGGGGACAGCGAGGGCAGTCGGTTGCGTCCCGATTGCTCAGCCGCCGAGACGATCACGCCTTGCCAGTGCGCGCCTTTTTTGACAGCCCGCTCGGCATCGACACGCACCACCGAGCGTTGCGCGACCAAGGGCTGGATGGCCGTCGCGCCCAGCTCGACGGCCTTTTCGACGATCCAGTCCATCTTCGCGCCCTCAGGCAGTGCCTGTGCCAGCGCGATCGCGTGCCCGGGCTCGGCTTCGCGCGGTGAAAAGGCCTTCAGCGCCACTTCGGCGCGGCGGCGCTCGACGGCGGTCAGCACCGCACTGTATTCACCGCCGAGTCCATTGAACAGGGTGATGATCTCGCCCTCGCGCAGGCGCAGCACCTGCACATGGTGGGCGACGGCCTCGGGCAGCGCCAGGCGCAGGCCGATCTCGAGCGGCTGGTTGCAGTAGAAACGGGGCATGCGCGGGCCAATGCGATATCAAATTCTCAAGGTTTTCCTTCTGTCGTGGCATTGTAAGCGGGCAGGTCGGGTCTGGTAAAATCGCAGGTTTTTCAACGGTGGCGCGGATTGCCCGCCCGCCGGCACGTCCCCGAGCATTCAATCAAGACTGGCAAGATGACTTCCTCCCCCGATACCCGCAAGATGGCCAATGCGATCCGCGCACTGGCAATGGACGCCGTTCAAAAGGCCAACTCCGGACACCCGGGCATGCCGATGGGCATGGCGGAGATCGCGGTAGCGCTGTGGGACAAGCACCTGCGCCACAACCCGGCCGACCCGACGTGGGCCGACCGCGACCGTTTCGTGGTCTCCAACGGCCACGGCTCGATGCTGCTGTACGCGCTGCTGCACCTGACCGGCTATGACCTGTCGATGGAAGAGCTGAAGCACTTCCGTCAACTCCATTCGAAGACCCCGGGCCACCCGGAAGTCGACATCACCCCCGGCGTCGAGACCACCACCGGCCCGCTGGGCCAGGGGATCGCCAATGCCGTCGGCCTCGCGCTGTCGGAATGGCTGCTGGCGTCGCAGTTCAACAAGCCGGGCCACGACATCGTCGACCACTACACCTATGTATTCCTCGGCGACGGCTGCCTGATGGAAGGCATCAGCCATGAAGTGTGCTCGCTGGCGGGCACGCTGGGCCTGAACAAGCTGATCGTGATGTACGACGACAATGGCATCTCGATCGACGGCAAGGTCGACGGCTGGTTCAAGGACAACACGCCACAGCGCTTTGCATCGTACGGATGGAACGTGATCGCGAATGTCGATGGCCATGATGTCGCTGCCGTCGACGCCGCGATCGCCGCTGCGAAGAAGGCCGACAAGCCGACCCTGATCTGCTGCAAGACCGTGATCGGCAAGGGTGCGCCGAACATGCAGGGCACCGACAAGGTGCACGGCGCTGCGCTGGGCGACGCCGAGATCGCCGCCACCCGTGCCGCGATCGGCTGGGATGCCGCGCCGTTCGAGATTCCGGCCGACGTGTACTCGGCATGGGATGCGAAGGCCCATGGCAGCGAGCTGCAATCGGCATGGCAGAAGAAATTCGCCGCATACCAGGCCGCGTTCCCCGCCGAGGCCGCCGAGTTCGAGCGCCGCATGAAGGGCGACCTGCCGGCCAATTTCGATGCCGCCGTCGAGAAGATGATCGCCGCCTGCATCGAAAAGAAAGAAACCATCGCCACCCGCAAGGCCAGCCAGAATGCGATCCAGGCGCTGGCGCCGGTGCTGCCGGAATTCCTCGGCGGCTCGGCCGACCTGACCGGTTCCAACCTGACCAACTGGAAAGAGTGCGTGGCCGTGCGTTCCGGCCAGCCGGGCAACCACATCAACTACGGCGTGCGCGAGTTCGGCATGTCGGCCATCATGAACGGCATTGCGCTGCATGGCGGCTTCATCCCATTCGGCGCGACCTTCCTGACCTTCTCCGACTACAGCCGCAATGCGTTGCGCATGGCGGCGCTGATGAAGCAGCGCTCGCTGTTCGTGTTCACGCACGACTCGATCGGCCTCGGCGAAGACGGTCCGACCCACCAGTCGGTCGAGCACATCGCCAGCCTGCGCCTGATCCCGAACCTCGACAACTGGCGTCCGTGCGATACCGTGGAATCGGCGGTGGCGTGGGCCGAGTCGGTCAAGCGCCGCAACGGCCCGAGCACGCTGATTTTCTCGCGCCAGAACCTGCCGTTCGTCGAGCGCAGCGCCGCGCAAGTGGCTGACATCGCGCGTGGCGGCTACGTGGTACGTGACGCGGTCGATGCGAAAGCCGTGCTGATCGCGACCGGTTCCGAAGTCGAGCTGGCGCTGAAGTCGGCCGATGCGCTGGCCGCCGAAGGCGTTGCCGTGCGCGTGGTCTCGATGCCCTGCACCGATGTGTTCGACCGTCAGGATGCAGCGTACAAGGCCGCCGTGCTCGGCAAGGGCCTGCCGCGCGTCGCCGTCGAGGCCGGCGTCACCGGTTTCTGGTTCAAGTACGTGGGCCTGGAAGGTGCCGTGATCGGCATCGACAGCTTCGGCGAGTCCGCGCCGGCCGGCGTCCTGTTCAAGCATTTCGGCTTCACGACCGACAAGGTCGTGGCCGCCGTCAAGTCGGTGCTGCACTGACCTTGGCCTGATCCGCAAGATACGAACGAAACGATTTACGACAGCCTTTCCATCAGGAGATCCACCATGACCATCAAAGTTGCCATCAACGGCTACGGCCGCATCGGCCGTAACATCCTGCGCGCGCACTACGAAGGCGGCAAGAAGCACGACATCCAGATCGTCGCCATCAACGACCTGGGCGACCCGGCGTCGAACGCGCACCTGACCCAGTACGACACCGCGCACGGCAAGTTCCCGGGCACCGTGTCCGTTGAAGGCAACCACATGATCGTCAACGGCGACAAGATCCGCGTGTTCGCGCAACGCGACCCGGCACAGATCCCGTGGGGCGAGCTGGGCGTTGACGTCGTGCTCGAGTGCACCGGCTTCTTCACCACCAAGGAAAAGGCATCGGCCCACCTGAAGGGTGGCGCCAAGAAAGTCATCATCTCGGCCCCGGGTGGCAAGGATGTGGACGCGACTGTCGTGTACGGTGTCAACCAGGCGGTACTGAAGGCCGCCGATACCGTGATCTCGAACGCATCGTGCACCACCAACTGCCTGGCTCCGCTGGTCAAGCCGCTGAACGATAAAATCGGCGTGCTGAATGGCCTGATGACCACTGTCCACGCGTACACCAACGACCAGGTGCTGACCGACGTGATGCACGAAGACCTGCGTCGCGCCCGTTCGGCCACGATGTCGATGATCCCGACCAAGACCGGCGCTGCCGCAGCGGTTGGCCTGGTACTGCCGGAACTGAACGGCAAGCTGGATGGCTATGCCATCCGCGTCCCGACGATCAACGTCTCCGTCGTCGACCTGTCGTTCATCGCTGCACGCGACACGACCGTTGACGAAGTCAACGCGATCATGAAGGAAGCGGCGGATGGCGCGCTGAAGGGCATCCTGACCTACAACACCGCGCCGCTGGTGTCGATCGATTACAACCACAACCCGGCTTCGTCGAACTTCGACGCGACGCTGACCAAGGTTTCGGGTCGTCTGGTCAAAGTCTCGTCTTGGTATGACAATGAATGGGGCTTCTCGAACCGCATGCTGGATACGACAGTCGCATTGATGTCGGCAAAATAAGCAGAACTGCTGCCCCATTCATTGCGGCGTCGGGTCACCCGCAGGGTGAGCCGGAGCCACAACGAGTGGGTCGCCGCGCAGCGGCGAAAAAAAGAGGACGCTTGCGCGTCCTCTTTTTGCTTGAGCAGTCACCATTCACCCCAGCACCATCTCCCACAACTTCTTCACCGCATTCGCCTCGGCCTCGACCTGCGCCGGTTCCACCCGCGCGCGGTCTTCCCCGCGCAGCCGGATCTGGTGCTGCAATTTGCGGAAGCTGCGGTAAGCGTCGGCCACTTGCAGGGCCAGCGCGCCATCGATCAGCCCGATCTGCCCTGCAAGTTTCAGTAAGGCGATGTTGCCGATATCCCCGGTCAGCGCGACAAAATCGCAAGCGTGCGCGAGCACCAGATACTGGACGACGAACTCGATGTCGATCATGCCGCCCGGATCATGCTTGAGGTCGAATTGTCCCGAACGGTTGGGGTGGGCATCGTGCATGCGCTGGCGCATGGTGAGCACTTCGCGACGCAGCGCATCGGCGTCACGCGGCTGCCGCAGCAGGTCGATCCGCAGCTTTTCGAAACGTCGGCCGATCTCCTGGTCACCGGCGCAGAAACGCGCGCGCGTCAGCGCCTGGTGTTCCCACACCCAGGCCGAGTTGCGCTGGTATTTTTCGAATGAGGCCAGGGACGACACCAGCAGGCCGCTGGCGCCGTCGGGCCGCAACGCAATGTCGATGTCAAACAGGATGCCGGCCGGCGTGTGGCTGGTCATCCAGGTGATGAAGCGTTGCGCGAGCTTCGCATACAGCGCCGGCGCTTCCGGGTCTTCATCGTCGTACAGGAAAATCACATCAAGGTCGGACGCATAGCCCAGCTCTTTGCCGCCCAGTTTGCCGTACGCGATCACGCTGAAGGCGGGTGTTTCGCGATGTCGGTTCGGGATCGTTTGCCAGACGGCCGACAGCGTGGCGCCGACCAGCACATCCGCCAGCGCCGAGAGGTGGTCGGCGAGGCGCTCCACCGTCAGCACGCCCCCCAAATCCTGCGCGAGCAGTCGGAACAGGTGCGCATGATGCAGCTCGCGCAGCACGTCCATCTGCCGCTCGGTATCACCGGCAAACGCGGCCAGCCGCTGCCGGCACTCATGGCCGAAGGCCTTCCAGTCCGGCTCGGCATGCAGGCTGCTATCGTCGAGCAGCTCATCCATCAGCACCGGATGGCGCGTCAGATAGCGTGCCGCCCAGTCGCTGGCCGCCATCATGCGGACCACGCGTTCCAGCGCCTGCGGAAATTCGGTCAGCAGCGACAGATAGGCCGAGCGGCGTGCGATCGCTTCGAAAAAATCCACCACGCGATTCAGGGTCTGTGCGCAGGAGCCTTGCTGGCGCGCGATCTCCTGCAGCGCATTGCGCATCAGCACCTGCAATTGCTGCTTGCGCTCGGGTGGCATGGCCTGGATGCGGCTCGAGCGCCAGCTGCTCAGCAGCCGGCCTGCCGCAGCGGGTGCATCGTCATAGCCGAGCGTATCGAGGTATTGCGCAAGTGCTGTTTCGTCGATGTCTTCCAGGACCGGTGGCTGTGCTGATGATGCATCGTCGGAAGCAGGTGCCGACTTGTCCTCAAAAATCGCATCAAACTGCGCTGCGACCCACGCGCAACATTCTGTGATGGCCAGTTTCAGTGCATCGGTATCGTCAAAGCCGGCCATCACGGCGATGCGCTGCTGCTCTTCGTCGGACGGCGGCAATACATGGGACTGCGCATCGTCGAGATACTGAATGCGGTGTTCGATGTTGCGCAGGAACGCATAGGCATCGAGCAGGCGCGCGACCGTGTCCGGCGCCATCAGTTTTTTCGCGGCGATGGTGTTGAGCGTGTCCCGGGTCGAGCGGTCGCGCAGTGACGGGTCGCGGCCGCCGCGGATCAGCTGGAATACCTGCGCAATGAACTCGACCTCGCGGATGCCGCCGCGTCCGAGCTTCACGTTCCACGCGCGGCCCGGATGGCGGGTCTCCTGCCTGAGCACTTCGGCGCGAATTTGCGCGTGCATATTGCGCAGCGCGTGGATGACGCCGTAATCGAGATAGCGCCGGTAGACGAAAGGCTGCACCAGCTTGTCGAGATAAGCGATATCGTCGGCATCGCCCGTCATCGCGCGCGCCTTCACCCACGCATAGCGCTCCCACTCGCGGCCCTGCACCAGCAGATATTCCTCCAGCATCGCGAAGCTGGCCGCCAGCGGGCCGGAGGCGCCGTTCGGTCGCAACGCCATATCAACGCGGAAGCAATAGCCATCCTCGGTAATCTCGGCCAGCTGCGCGATCAGGCGCTTGCCGAGGCGCACGAAGAATTCATGGTTCGACAAGGGACGCTGGTCATCGCGCTCGGTGCGCGTTTCGCCGCCTTCCGGGTAGAGGAAAATCAGGTCGATGTCTGACGATACGTTCAGCTCATGCCCGCCCAGCTTGCCCATGCCGACCACGATCATTTGCTGCGGCCGCCCGGACTCTTCGCCGATCGGCACGCCGTGCAATCCGCACAGTGCCGCATATTGGTCGGCCAGTGCCTTCCGCACCGCGAAATCGGCAAAGCGCGAGATCGCCGCCAGCACTTCGTCGAGGTCGGCGCGCCCGGTGACATCGCGTTCGACGATGGCCGCAAACAGCAAGCCGCGCATACGGCGCAGCGCCGCGCCCACCGGCATGCCGTCCGAGGAGCCGGTCGCCAATGCCTGCCTTAACAACTGGTCAAGATCGAGCTCCGCAAGCGATAATCCCGATAGCTGCGCGAGTACGGCCTCGCGATCCGGATCCGCTGCGAGCCAGCGGCTGACGAATCGGGATTGCCGTGCGCCGGCCAATAACAAATGTGTGCTCATGAAAGGGCGTCCGCATCCCGGGCAGGGTCCCGGGCTTGCGGCTATGATAACGAAATTGCGGAGACCGAAATCGGCGCAGGCGGCTTGCCATGGCGACGATCCGTAACCATTCCGGCTGATGTCGACCCATCGTAACCCCAACGACCCTCCTGTCAGGACGACGCTTGCGCACGCATGGCGCGCGCTGCTCGTCGCTTACGAGACGGCCAACCGCATAACCCACCACGCACTGGGCTGGCTGATGGCGGCGGTCGTGGTTGCCTATTTCGCATTCTGCGCTGCCTTCCTCGGGCTGCGCTATCTGGTGCTGCCTAATATCGACAACTACAAGCCTGAAGTCGAGCAGATGGCCAGCCACTTCTTGCGGCGTCCCGTGTCGATTCAGGCCATCGATGCCAACTGGAACGGACTGAATCCGCGACTCACGCTCGACAACTTCGTGATCCACGACCAGGGCGGCGCGCGCGTGCTGGTGCTGCCGCAGGTGAACGCAACGATCTCCTGGCTGTCCGTGCTGGGACAGCTGCGCCTGCAGTCGCTGGAAGTGATCAAGCCCGACCTCGAGATCGAACGGGACGAGAACGGGCATCTCTTCGTTGCCGGGCTGCAGATCGACACCAGCAAGCCGGATGACGGTCGTGGCCTGGACTGGCTGCTTGCGCAACATGAGATCGTGATCCGTGAAGGATGGTTGCGCTGGCGCGACCTCCAGCGCCAGGCCCCGGACCTGGTGCTGACCAATATCAGTTTCGTGCTGAAGAACCAATGGCGCACCCACCGAGCAGCCTTCAAGGCCACGCCGCCTGAAGCGCTGGCCGCGCCGCTGGATGTGCGTGCCGAATTTACCCGGCCGCCGTTCTCGGGCCGTGCTTCCGATGCCAGCCAGTGGTCAGGCGAGCTTTTCGTCGACTGGCATAACGCCAGCATTGATGCGTGGAAGCCGTATATCGACCTGCCTTGGGAGCTTGCCGGCGGCAATGGTGCCGTGCGCGCATGGCTGAATTTCAATCGGATGACGGTGGCCAATTTCACCGCCGACCTGTCGCTGGTCAACCTGTCGGCGCGCCTCGCTGAAGGTTTGGAGCCGTTGAACCTGAAGGAAGTCAGCGGGCGTGTGTCGGCCGGCGAACCGCAAAACAATTTGAAGGAAAAAATCTTTTCGTTTGGTGCGCACGGTCACGTGCTGACACTGACAGATTTTTCGCTGCGCACCGAGCAAGGGCTGGCGCTGCCGCGCACCACGGTCAGTCATCGTTACACGGTCGCTGCGGTCGGACGACCGGAACAGCATGAGTTGAAGATCGGTGAACTCGACCTCGAACCTTTGGCGGCACTGGCGGCCCACCTGCCGCTGTCGCCCGACGAGCGCCAGATGCTCGAAGACTATGCGCCGCGCGGCGAGCTGCATGATTTTTCGGCGAACTGGCAGGGCCCCATGCCGGGTTCGGGCAATTACCAGTTCAGCGGCCGCTTCTCGCGGCTGTCCATCAAGCCGCAACTGGCCCATGCAGGCGGCGCGAATGCGCCGGCACGCGCTGCCGTCCCCGGATTTGACGGGCTGTCGGGCGATGTGGACGCGACGCAGGATGGCGGGCGGGTACGCGTCAAGGGCGAGCGCGCCACCCTGTATGTCACCGATTACCTGGTCAACCCGACGCTGTTCTTCGATGAACTGGCGCTCGATGGCAGCTGGTCCTTGCGCAATCACCAGCAGCTTGCGATCAAGATCGGCAGCCTCGAATTCCTGCAAGGCGGACTGCGTGGCCGTGCCGAGGGCACCCATCTGATTCCCCTGCCGTTCGCGAAAAGCAAGCCGGGAGAGCTTGACCTGAAGGCGTATTTCCCGACGGTGGAGCTGACCCGCGTTGCCGGTTATTTGCCGCCCGCAGTGGGGCCCGATGCGCGCGACTGGCTGGCCAAAGGCCTGATCGAAGGCCGTGCCAACGATGTGGCACTCGTGGTCAAAGGTGACCTGGCCAAGTTTCCTTTCGCCACACGCAAAGGTGACAAGCAAGAAGGCGTGTTCCGCATCACCGGCAAGGTCGCGCAGGCGCGGGTGCTGCCGGATCCGGACACGCCAGACACGGACCACCGCACACCGCTGTGGCCGCGCATTGATGACATTGAAGGCAGTATCACGCTGGATCGCAATCGATTGCAGGTTCATGCGGACAGCGCCCGAACTGCCGGCATTCCCTTGTCGGCCGTCGATGTGGTCATCCCCGATTTCATGGCCAACAATCCTGTGCTGGACATCAGTGGCAATGCAAGCGGCTCGTTGCAGGCGATGCTGTCCTACGTGAATGCGTCGCCCATCGCTGACTGGATCGATGGCTTGACCGACGAAGCCCGCACACTGGGCAATGCACGCGTTGCGCTGAAGATGCAGGTTCCGCTGGCCGAAGGCCAGCCGGTCGTGCAAGGCTCCGTGAAATTTCTCGGCAATGAAGTGCAGTTGTGGCGTTCGCTGCCGGCAGTACAGCAAGTGAATGGCGAGCTCGGGTTCTCCGACAAGGGCGTTCAGCTGAACAATGTGCAGGGCAATCTGTTGGGTGGCCCGCTCGTCTTGTCAGGCGGTGTGCAGCGCGATGGCAGCACCCTGGTCAAGCTCGATGGCGCAGTGACGGCCGATGGCATGGCGCGCTACCTGACGGCGCCCGGCGCCAGGAAGCTCATGCGCAAGGTGACCGGAACTACCCGGTATTCAGGCCTGGTGCGCGTGCGCAACCAGCGCGCAGAGATCACTGTTGAGTCGTCATTGGCCGGCATGGCCATCGATTTGCCGGCACCGCTGCAAAAGGCAGGATCCGACAGCATGCCGCTGAAAGTGTCGATCATGCCGGTCGGCCTGAATGACACGGCGAACCTGAGCGAAGAGATACGCGTGAATGTCGGACGTGCCGTCAGTGCACGTTACCTGCGTCAGCGAACAGCGGCGACGCGCAATGCGCCCTGGAAGGTAGTGCGGGGCGGCATTGGCGTCAATGCATCACCGCCGATGCTCGACAGCGGCGTGTCGCTTGCCGTCAGCATGGCGTCACTGAACCTTGATGCGTGGCGTTCGCTGGGCAACAGCCTCAGCGAAGGCGGCAGCGCCGATACAGGTGCGGGCAGCGACTTCGGCGGCTATCTGTCACCCGATACAGTGAATCTGCGCGTGTCGCAGCTGAATTTTGCGGACCGCACGATCGAGAATGCACTGATCGGCGCGACCCGTACGAAGGCGGGCTGGCAATTCAACCTGCAATCCGATGAAGTGATCGGTCATGCAGTCTGGGAAGATCCGCTGTCGGAGCGTGGTGCGGGCAAGCTGACGGCGCGCCTGACCTTGCTGCACATTGAGCAGAGTGCGGCAACGCAAGTGGCGGACATCCTGGGTGGCAAGAAGTCCTTCAGTGAATTGCCCGGCCTTGACGTGACGGCCGAGAATTTTGAATTGCGCGGCCTGAAGATGGGACGCCTTGAACTGACCGCCACCAATGCCGGGCTGGGTGCCGGCCCCGGGCGCGAATGGAGGATCAGCAAGCTGGCCATCGCCAATCCGGATGCCACGATGCGTGCCAACGGACGCTGGATGGCCGGCGTTGCCGATGGCCAGACCTCCCTCAACTATGAAATCGAGATCGGCGATGCGGGCAAGTTACTGGATCGCCTGGGCTTCGAGCGCACGCTCAAGGGAGGCAAGGGCAGGATGGATGGCGAGGTCAGCTGGCGCGGCGCGCCGTCGTCGCTCGATTTCCCCACGCTGGCGGGCAACCTCAACCTGAAGCTGGCCACCGGCCAGTTCCTGAAGGCCGACCCGGGCGTGGCCAAGCTGCTGGGCGTGCTCAGCCTGCAGGCCTTGCCACGCCGGCTCACGCTCGATTTCCGCGACATCTTCAGCGACGGCTTCCAGTTCGATTCGATCGCCAGCACCGCCACCATCACGCGCGGCATCCTGAAGACCGACACCTTCAAGATGCGCGGCGTGAACGCCGTGGTGCTGATGGACGGCACCGTCGACCTGAATGACGAGACTCAGAACCTGAGCGTGGTCGTGATCCCCGAGCTCAACGCCGGCGGCGCTTCGGTGGTGTACGGGCTGGCGGTCAACCCGGTGCTGGGACTCGGTTCCTTCCTGGCGCAATTCTTCCTGAAGAACCCGCTGTCGCAAGCGCTGACGCAGGAATACCAGATTACCGGCCCCTGGAAAGACCCGGTGATCAAGAAAGCCACGACCAGGCGCAAGATCGCGAACGACGCCGACAAGGATGGTAAAGCGGAGGCCGTGCAATGAGTGCAAACCAGGAGTACCAACAATCCGAGTCGGGTGGGCACAAGATTTTCCGGGTGGCTGCCGTGCAGACGGTGTCGACGCCGGAGCCGGCCGAGAACATGCAAGTGGTCGCGCGGCGGGTGCGCGAAGCGGCACAGGCCGGCGCGCAGCTTGTGGTGCTGCCCGAGTACTGGGCCATCCTTGGCCACCGCGAGACCGACAAGATCGCGCACGCGGAAGCGCCCGGGCAGGGGCCGTTGCAGGACTTCATGGCGGGACTCGCGCGTGAGCACCAGGTATGGCTGCTCGGCGGCACGATACCGCTGCGGTCCGGCGTGCCGGGCAAAGTGCTCAATACCTTGCTGGCTTATGCGCCCGACGGTTCGCAGGCGGCCCGCTACGACAAGATTCACCTGTTCGGCTTTACGCGCGGCGAAGAATCCTTTGATGAATCGCGCACCATCGTCCCAGGCGCCGAAGTGGGCGTGCTGCAGACGCCGTTTGCGCGCATCGGCCTGTCCGTCTGTTATGACCTGCGCTTCCCCGAACTGTATCGCGCAATGGGGCATTGCGACCTGATCGTCGTGCCGGCGGCTTTCACGTACACCACCGGTCGCGCGCATTGGGAGGTGCTGCTGCGCGCACGGGCGATCGAGAACCAGTGTTACCTGCTGGCGGCGGCGCAGGGCGGCAAGCATGCGAATGGCCGCCGCACCTGGGGACACAGCCTGCTGGCCGATCCGTGGGGCGAGGTCAAGGCTTGCCATGACGAGGGCGAGGGCATCGTGGTCGGCGATGTCGATCGCGAATTGATCGATGGCGTGCGCGGCAGTTTGCCGGCGCTCAAACATCGCAAGCTGTAACGCGCGGCGGCGACGGCTCTGTCCTGCGCCGCGCTGTCCGCGGCTGGCGAGCAGCCTGAAAGGGCTGGGTCCCCGGGGGCGCAGCAGGGAAGGGGGCTATCCAGTAGAATCGATGCTCGTGTCCCGTTTCGGAAACACCTCGCAGAGAGCCCGAGCATGAAGCTGATCGAACCCAATATTGCCATCCAGACCGCCGCCAGCAATGTCTTGCTGACACCCCATGGCCTGGACGAAAGCCACCTGCTGAAAGCACTGGGCTCGATCTTCACGCACAAGGTCGATTACGCCGACCTGTATTTCCAGTTCACCAAGAGCGAGAGCTGGAGTCTGGAGGAAGGCATCGTCAAGACCGGCAGCTTCTCGATCGACCAGGGCGTCGGCGTGCGCGCGGTGTCCGGCGACAAGACCGCTTTCTCGTATTCCGATGACATTTCCGAGCGTGCGCTGCTGGAAGCGGCCGCGGCGACGCGCACGATCGCGCGCCAAGGCGCAGGTCGGGCCAAGGTAGCGCAGGGCGTGCAGCGCGGCAGCGCTCGCGCGCTGTACCGTCCGTATGATCCGCTGCACTCGCTTGATGCCACCGCCAAGGTGAAACTGCTGGAAAAGATCGAGCGCATCGCGCGCGCGAAAGACCCGCGCATCGTGCAAGTGATGGCCGGCCTGTCGGGCGAGCATGACGTGGTGCTGGTGGTGCGCAGCGATGGCGTGATCGCCGCCGACATCCGTCCACTGGTCCGCCTGTCGCTGACCGTGATCGCGGAGCAAAACGGCCGCCGCGAAGTCGGCAGCGCCGGCGGCGGTGGCCGCTACGAATTCAGCTATTTCACCGAGGCGCTGCTCGAAAAATACGCGGCCGAGGCCGTCAATGCCGCGCTGGTCAACCTCGAAGCCCGTCCGGCACCGGCCGGCCCGATGACGGTGGTGCTGGGCCCGGGCTGGCCCGGCGTGCTGCTGCACGAGGCCATCGGCCACGGCCTCGAGGGTGATTTCAACCGCAAGGGCTCGAGCGCCTTCTCGGGCCGCATCGGCGAGCGCGTCGCGGCCAAGGGCGTGACGGTGGTGGATGACGGCACGCTGGCGGACCGCCGCGGCTCGCTGAACGTGGACGACGAAGGCAACCCGACACAGTGCACCACGCTGATTGAAGACGGCATCCTGAAGGGCTATATCCAGGACACATTGAACGCGCGCCTGATGAAGATGCCGCCGACCGGCAACGGCCGTCGCGAATCCTATGCGCACCTGCCGATGCCGCGCATGACCAATACCTACATGCTGGCCGGCGACAAGGATCCTGACGAGATCATCCGCTCGGTGAAGAACGGCTTGTATGCGGTGAACTTCGGCGGCGGGCAGGTTGACATCACCAACGGCAAGTTCGTGTTCTCGGCCAGCGAGGCTTGGATGATCGAGGATGGCAAGCTGGCTTACCCGGTCAAGGGCGCGACCCTGATCGGCAACGGCCCGGACGTGCTCAACCGCGTATCCATGATCGGCAACGACATGAAGCTCGACCCGGGCGTTGGCGTCTGCGGCAAGGACGGGCAGAGCGTGCCGGTCGGCGTTGGCCAGCCCACGCTGCGAATCGAGGACCTGACCGTTGGCGGCACCGGCTGATTTGCCAATTTGGCACGCTTGCTTGCCAAAGCGCGTGATTTATAGCACCATCGACCCCTATAAACCCTGAAGAGTTGGAATAAGCAATGTTCGTCCGTGCTTTCTACTTTCACTATGACTTTAGCTACCCCAGCCCCCGGGCGGTGGAGAAGCGGTAAGTTCACGTAGAAACAGGACCTAGACCGAATCTTGAAAACCGCCAGGAATGGCGGTTTTTTGTTTTTTAGCCCATCGAATCCGAACCGCATATTCCTGGAGAAGCCATGCCCCGTACCGACGACCTGAGGATTAGAGAATTGAAGGAACTGACGCCGCCGTCGCACCTGATCCGGGAATTCCCGTGTTCGGAAAAGATCGCGACCGTGACCGCCGACTCGCGCAATGCGCTGCATCGCATCCTGCACGGCCAGGACGATCGGCTGATGGTCGTCATCGGCCCGTGCTCGATCCACGACACCAAGGCCGGCATGGAATACGCACGCCGCCTGGTCGAGCAGCGCGAGCGCCTCAAGGACGACCTCGAGATCGTGATGCGCGTCTACTTCGAGAAGCCGCGCACCACCGTCGGCTGGAAGGGCCTGATCAACGATCCTTTCCTCGATGGCAGCTTCCGCATCAACGACGGCCTGCGCATTGCGCGCGAGCTGCTGGTCAACATCAATGAGCTCGGCCTGCCGGCCGGCACCGAATTCCTCGACGTGATCAGCCCGCAATACATCGCCGACCTGATCAGCTGGGGCGCGATCGGCGCGCGTACCACGGAGTCGCAAGTGCACCGCGAACTGGCGTCGGGCCTGTCGTGCCCGGTCGGCTTCAAGAACGGCACCGATGGCAATATCAAGATCGCCGCTGACGCGATCAAGGCCGCATCGCAGCCGCACCATTTCCTGTCGGTGACCAAGGGCGGCCACTCGGCCATCGTGTCGACCGCCGGCAATGAAGATTGCCACATCATCCTGCGCGGCGGCAAGGCGCCGAACTATGACGCCGCCAGCGTCGAAGAAGCGGCCATCGCCTTGGGCGCGAATGGACTCGCGCAGAGGCTGATGATCGATGCATCGCATGCGAACAGCTCGAAGAAGCCGGAGAACCAGGTGCCGGTATGCGCCAATATCGGCGAGCAAGTGGCTGCCGGCGACGACCGCATCATAGGCGTGATGGTCGAGTCGCACCTGGTCGGCGGCCGCCAGGACCTGGTGCAGGGCAAGGACCTGACCTATGGCCAGTCGATTACCGATGGCTGCATCGATTGGGACAGCAGCTTGCAAGTGCTGGAGAACCTTGCCGCCTCCGTGCGCCAGCGCCGTCTGGCCAAGAGCGAATAAGCTTCAGCCATGCGAACAAAAACGCCACGCATTGCGTAATGCCAGTCAGTTGAGCGCGAAATTTTCAGGCGCGCATCAAAAGACACTGGGTCCCGGCCTGCGCCGGGATCCAGCGACTTGCCTTAACCGACCAGCATTACACGCATTGCGTGGCGTTTTTTTTCGTGCGGCGGCTCAGTCGCGGAAATTGTTGAATTCCAGCGGCAGGTCGGTGACTTCCTTCTTTAGCAGCGCAATCGTGGTCTGCAGATCATCGCGCTTGGCGCCTTGCACGCGCAGCGTGTCGCCCTGGATACTGGCCTGCACCTTGATCTTGCTGTCCTTGATGATGCGCTGGATTTTCTTCGCGGCGTCGGATTCGATGCCGTTCTTCACCTTGATTACCTGCTTGACCTTGTCGCCGCCGATCTTTTCGATCTTGCCGAGGTCGAGGAAGCGCACGTCGACATTCCGCTTGGTCATTTTCGTGGTCAGCACGTCGCGCACCTGGCCGAGCTGGAATTCGCTGTCCGCATACGCGGTCAGCTCGCGCTCTTTTTGTTCGACGCGTGCATCGCTGCCCTTGAAGTCAAAGCGGGTGGTGATTTCCTTGTTGGCCTGGTCGACGGCGTTCTTCACTTCGACCTGGTTGGCTTCCGACACGACGTCGAACGATGGCATGGCTTTCTCCCGAATTGATTGGATGGCGCGAATTTTAGCCGAATCACTTTGACAACGGGCTTCCCGGGGAGGCGGGCGCGGGCCGAGGGCGGGCCGGCGCCTGCCTTGCTGATGCCGGTCCCGATGGCGGCTATCCCCGCCGGTATAATCGCTCGCCTATGAGCCACACCCTCGATGTGCGCCGCGATGTCTCGCTGCGCGACCTCAACACCTTTGGCATCGATGCCAGCGCCAGCGCCTGTGTGCGCGTGCATTCGGTCGCGGACCTGCAGGCGCTGCGTGCCGATCCGGCGTTGTCGGCCCTGCCGCGGCTGGTGCTGGGCGGCGGCAGCAACCTGCTGTTGACCAGGGACGTCGACGGTCTGGTGCTGCACATGACCGGCACCGGCATCGTCATCGATGGCGAGGATGCGCAGTACCGCTACGTCACGGCGCAGGCCGGTGAAAACTGGCATGGCTTCGTGCGGTGGACGCTCGCGCACGGATGCCCCGGCCTGGAAAACCTGTCACTGATCCCGGGCACCGTCGGCGCTTCCCCGATCCAGAACATCGGCGCCTATGGCAGCGAGCTGGCCGAATTTGTCGATGCCGTCACAGCCTTCGATTTCACCACTGGCGAGATTTTCACGCTGGATGCAGCAGCCTGCGGTTTCGGCTACCGCGACAGCATCTTCAAGCATGCGTTGAAAGATCGTGCGGTGATCTGCAGCGTGCGTTATCGTTTGCCGAAGCAGTGGCATTCCAATCTGCGCTACCCAGAGTTGGCGAACGAGATTGCGGCGCAAGGCATTGCGTCACCCACGGCGATGCAAGTCAGCGATGCGGTGATCGCGATCCGCCGCCGCAAATTACCGGACCCGGCGCAGATCGGCAATGCGGGCAGCTTCTTCAAAAATCCTGTGGTCAGCGCCGCCACGCGCGATGCGCTGCTTGCGCAGCACCCGGCACTGGTCAGCTATCCGCAAGCTGATGGCAGCTGCAAGCTGGCGGCAGGCTGGCTGATCGACCAGTGCGGCTGGAAAGGGAAGTCGCTGGGCGCGGCCGGCGTGCATGACCGGCAGGCGCTGGTGCTGGTGAACCGTGGCGGCGCAACCGGCGCCGAGGTGCTGGCGCTGGCCTGTCGCATTGTCGAGGATGTGCAGCAGCGCTTCGGTGTCACGCTCGAGCCCGAGCCGGTCGTCGCCTGACAGCGCGCAAAAGAAAACGCCCCGCATGCGGGGCGTTTTTCATTCAGGCCGGTGGCCGGGAATGCGATCAGCCGAAGTGGCAGACGTAGTCCAGCAGTTCGAGGGTCTCGATGTCGAAGTGCGAATCGCCCGGGACGCTGAAGCTCTGGCCGGCTTCGTAAGTCTTCCACT
>JBDKLN010000148.1:0-3576 GCA_039806045.1 Pseudomonadota bacterium | reverse complement strand
GAAAGCTGCTATGCCGGGCCTGATGCCCACCTCGACCTGACACGCCCTTGAAACGAACCCTGCCTCCCGGACTGCGCGCGCTCAGGCACCGCAACTTCCGCCTGTATTTCGCCGGGCAGGGCATTTCGATGCTGGGCTCGTGGATACAACAGGTGGCCTTGTCATGGCTGATCTATCGCGTCACGGGCTCGGCGGCGCTGCTGGGCGTGACAGCTTTTTGCAGCCTGTTTCCGCAATTGCTGGTCGGCCCGCTGGCTGGCGCGTGGATCGACAAGCAGGACAAGCGGCGCTGGCTGATCATCGTGCAATCCCTGCTGGCGGTGCAGGCCTTCATCCTCGCTGCAGGCACCTGGTCGGATGCGATCGGCAGTGCCTTCATCGTCTTCATGGCAATTTGCCTCGGCGTGATCAACAGCTTCGACGGACCTTTGCGGCAGTCGCTGATCGCCAGCTTTGTGGACGACCGCGAAGACTTGCCCAATGCGCTGGCGCTGAATGCGATGCTGTTCAATGCCGGCCGCTTTCTCGGCCCGCCTTTGGCCGGGCTGATGCTGGGGCTGATGTCGGAAGCCGCCTGCTTCCTGTTCAATGGACTGTCCTTCCTCGCCGTCATCATCGGCCTCGCACGCATGCGCGTGACAGCGCCGCCACGCGCCAGCGGCTCGGTGGGAGAAGTATTCCGCAATGGCCTCGCTTACGCATGGCAGACGATGTCGGTGCGCAAGCTGATCCTCGTGCTGGTGGCGCTGAACCTGACCGCCTCGGCGTACACGGTGTTGCTGCCGGTCTTTGCACGCGACATCTTTGCCGGCGATGCGACCACGCTGGGGTGGCTATGGGGCGCGGCCGGTTGCGGCGCATTCTCATCGACCATCTTCCTCGCCACACGCAAATCCAACCCGCAAATTCTGGGCGGCGTTTGCTCGGGCGTGCTGCTCGGCGCGCTGGCTCTGCTGGGCATGGGAGCGAGCCAGTCATTCAGCGTGGCGATGGGCTGCATGCTGGTGCTGGGCTTCGGCATCTCGGTCTGCAATGTCGGCACGCTGATGCTGCTGCAGGGATCGACCGCCGGCGAGTTTCGTGGTCGGGTGGTGGCCTTCTTCACGTCGACGCGCTTCGGCTTCGATGCTTTGGGCGGGCTGCTCGCGGGCTTGCTGGCCGTGGTGCTGGGGCCGAGGGTGACGATGCTGGCTGAAGGTGCGGTGCTGCTGGCTTGCGCAACGGTTCTGCTGTCGGGGCGCAGGCGGCTGGAGGAGCAAATTGCGCAGGCGGCAGCCGCAGCGCACAAGGAAGGTTGATCAGTGGCAGCTTGCGCTACGTGTTCGAGCTAGTTCGACGCCAGCAGCATAAAACCTTGTGCTCAAAAAGGCAACAAACGACGGGGTTGTCCGACTCAGCCCCTGGACGTCAGACCTTCTTCACGAACTCCGACTTCAGCTGCATCGCGCCAAAGCCCTCGATCTTGCAATCGATGTCGTGGTCGCCTTCGATCAGGCGGATGTTCTTGACCTTGGTGCCGACCTTGATCGACGACGACGCATTGCGGATCTTCAGGTCCTTGATCAGCGTGACGGTATCGCCATCCTGCAACACGTTGCCGAACGCATCCTTCCAGACCTTGGGGCCGTCCTCGGCCGCCGCTTCGCCGGCACGCCATTCATGGCCGCACTCCGGGCAGGACAGCAGGTCGCCCACTTCATAGGTGAACGCGGATTGGCATTTCGGGCAGGGTGGCAGTTGGGACATGGGTTGGCTCAGGGCGGATGAGAATTGGCACGCAGGCGCGGGAGCGCGTATTTTACCGCCCCAACAAAAACGCCCCATGCGGGGCGTCTCGGTGCGTGCAATGTCGCAGGCTTTATTGCTTGGGGCCGATATGGCTGCGTACCATCGCCAATCCAACCATGGTCACGACCATCGAGCCGCCCAGCAAGTTCAGGTAAGCCGATGAACCGCCGGCAGTGATCATCGCAGCACCGGCAAAGGCACTGGTGAATGCGCCGATGCGACCGAAGGCCATGGCCGAGGCTGCGCCGGTGGTCCGGATCGTGGTCGGGTAGATATGCGCGCACAACGCAAACATCGCGCATTGCAAGGCAGTGACGAACAGCCCGTGCAAACCCAGGCCCCACAGGAAGGTGTCGGGTGTGGCCGTGATGTTGACCAGCTTCAGGCCCATCGCCGTGACAGCCGACATCGCTGCCCAGAAAATCATCGGCCAGCGCGAGCCCCAGCGATTGATGGCCGCTGCGCACAGTACGGCGCCGAAGATGCCGCCGAAGTTGTACGCCGTCAGTCCCATGCCGGCCAGCGCAGGCGACAGGCCTTCGGTGGTCAGCATCGTCGGCAGCCAGCTGTAGGCGGTGTAGATCGACAGCTGGATCATGAAGAACGCAATCCACATCCAGCTGGTATCGGCCGCGCGTCCATGCCTGAACAGCTCGGCGATATTGCCGCGCTTGGCCGATGCGATGACGCCATCGGTGAATTCGCGCACGTGGGCGACATCATGCGCCATCTTGGTCATCAGCGAGCGCAGCTCTTCCCATCGCGACGACTGACGAGCGAGGTACTTCGGCGATTCACGCAACGTGACGATCAGGAAGAGGGCATAGGCAATCGCCATCGCGCCGCCAAACAGGAAGAAGGCGCGCCAGCCCTGCGTCGGCAGGATTTGCGCAGCCGCCAGACCCGCAAGCATGCCACCGGCCGGATAGCAGACGATGGCGGTCGTGACGGCCATGGTGCGGTAGCGCAGCGGAATGAATTCGGCCGTCAGCGTGGTAGCAGCGGGTAGCGCCGCACCGATGCCGAGGCCTGCGAAGAAGCGAATCAGTGCAATGGTGGGCACGTCAGTGGCTTGCCCGATCAGCATGGTCGAGGTGCCGAACAACAGGATGCTGGCGACCAGTATCGGCTTGCGCCCGAATTTGTCGGCGAGCACACCGGCGCTCAGGCTGCCGATGGCCATGCCGGCGAGTCCGCTGGCAACGGCAACGGAAAAGGCCGCGCGGGTCACGCCCCACTCCTTCATGATCAGCGGGATGGCATAACCGATCATCTGGCCATCGAAGCCATCAACGATGATGGCAAGTGCTGCCAGCAGGTAGGTCAGCTTCTGGAGCCGGGTAAAGTGGCCATCGTCGATTGCCTTGGTGACGTCGAAATTGGCATGCAATTCGGACGCTAGTGGTTCACTCATGTCTTCTCCATGGGCCGATTTCCTGACCGGCTCGATATGTGTCAATTGAATTCGGGATGCCCGGATTGCCGGCTTTTTGCCGATTTGTTGCCGATTTATTGCCGATTTATTGCCGATACTGCTGCGGCGCCTTGATGTCCGCGTGGATCGCCGTCCTGCCACTACGGCAAAAAAGCAGGCATCGGCGCTCGCCAATGCCTGCAAAGGTCAAAACCACAAGGGAGAACAGGTCGATCAGTTCGGCAGAGCGAAGGTCCACAGCGACGAGCCGGTCGGCACGTTCTTCAGGCGTTCGTCGCCCGAGTACAGTGCGTAGGCGCCGCCGGTGCCCGAAGCCACGGTCACGTACTGCTTGCCGTTCTTTTCCCAGGTGA
>JBDKLN010000147.1:0-26330 GCA_039806045.1 Pseudomonadota bacterium | reverse complement strand
CACCGACCATGGTCAGGGTCAGCGAGTGCGGCGCCATCGATTCGCGACCGAGGCCGACACGCTTGCCGATGACGAAGGCGCCCACCAGGCCGGCGATCGCGGCGTTGATGTGAACGACGGTACCGCCAGCGAAGTCGAGCGCGCCCTTTTGGAACAGCCAGCCCGAAGCAGCCGTTGCTTTTTCCAGCGTGGCCGCGTCAGTGATTGCGTCAGGACCCGGCCAGAACCAGACCATGTGCGCGATCGGCACGTACGAGAAGGTGAACCAGAGCACCATGAACAGCATCACGGCCGAGAACTTGATGCGCTCGGCGAAGGCGCCGACGATCAGGCCGCAGGTGATGGCGGCGAAGGTCGCCTGGAAGCAGGCGAATATCAGCTCGGGAATGTAGACCCCCTTGCTGAAGGTCGCGCCCGCCGATTCCACGGTCATGCCCTTCATGAACAGGCGATCCAGGCCGCCGAAGAATGCGCCACCCTCGGTGAATGCCAGCGAATAACCGTAAATGAACCACAGCACCACGATGAGGCTGAAAATCATCATGACCTGCACCAGCACCGACAACATGTTCTTCGAGCGGACCAGGCCGCCGTAGAACAGTGCCAGACCCGGGATCGACATCATGATGACCAACAAGGTCGCCACGATCATCCATGCGGTGTCGCCCTTGTTCGGCACCGGTGCAGCGGCCGGGGCCGCAGCATCGGCAGCCGGGGCTGCATCAGTGGCTGCCGCCGCCGGAGCGGCAGCGGGCGCAGCTGCAGGAGCGGTTGCCGCAGGGGCGGCCGCTGCCGGCGCCGCATCTTCTGCCGATGCGACGGGTGTCATGCCGATTGCGAACAGCAGCAAGCCGGCGCTCGCAAGGCGAGTGAACCATTTTTTCATGTTGAATCCCCTTAGAGTGCTTCTTTGCCGGTTTCGCCCGTACGGATACGGATGACTTGCTGCACGTCGTACACGAAGATCTTGCCATCACCAATTTTGCCGGTGCGAGCCGCATTTTCGATGGCCTCGATGGCACGCTCGACGATGGCATCGTCGACTGCCGCTTCGATCTTGGTTTTCGGCAGGAAGTCGACGACGTATTCGGCGCCGCGGTAAAGCTCGGTGTGACCTTTCTGGCGCCCGAAGCCCTTGACCTCGGTGACGGTGATGCCTTGCACACCGATGGTCGAGAGCGCCTCGCGCACCTCATCGAGCTTGAACGGCTTGATGATGGCAGTGATCAGTTTCATTTCAGCCTCTTGTGGATGGATCGGAATCAGAAGTTCTTGGTGACGGTAACCACGGCCTTGGTGTTGCCGAGATAGCCTTTGCCACCGAAGTCATAGCCGCCGGTCGTCTTGTCAGCATCGGTGCCCATGACTGCCAGTGCGCCCACCACGACACCGAAATCTTTGGTCACGCCGACTTTCCAGTCGGTGTAGTCCGCGAGGCCGTTGCTGTAGTTCTTCACGCGTTGGTGGCCGACGTGCAGATTCAGGATGTAGCCATCGGAAATCTCCGGGTTCAGGCTGAGGTCGATGTAATCACTGCCCTTAGTATCTTTGCCCCAACCGATGAAGTCAGTCAGTGCGTAGGAATACTTCAGGGTCGCAAATCCGTAGCCCGCCTGCACATAGGCTTCGGTGGTACTCGCATCGACCAGACCCGACACATTGCCCAGCTTGTTGCCCGGGTAGTAGTAACGAATCATGCCAACGTCATAAGACACGTTGCTGATCTCACCGCGCTTGCCGCCATAGATGTCCAGCTCGTAGCCGGTATCTCCGCCCTGGTCTTTGATCCACTTGATGGTCGATGCCCATGCGCCGACGTAAAAGCCGGTAGGGGTGTTCGTGTAGTCCACGCCGCCGAACACCGCCGGATCATTACGCGACTGGGAAATACCACGGAAGCGATAGTCGGACGTTGCGCCAACGTTGTAAGCGACAACGTGGTCAGGAGCAGGGGCCGCTTCTTCGGCGTAGGCAACCGAACCCATGAAGGCAGCTGCGATGGCGCTGGCGAGAATAAGTTTTTTCATTAGTTTTCCTCTTTCATTAAGAAATGTGTTCAAAGACACCTGCCCACGACTGGCGTGTATGCTGAATGCAATAAAGCAGGACGTGTGCCAACTCAAAAAGCGGGAATCACTTGCCAATCTGGACAATTCCGTTAGCATCTGCCCTCGAAATCCCCATGACCCCGCCAACTTACGCACCATAGATGGGCGCTTGCCCAAAAATAGTGCAAACATTATGACAAAGCCATGAGCGCGAAACCGAGTTTTCTTGCTGAATTGCAAGACCACATCCATCAGGTGCTGCAGCAATCGCCGGCCAAGGACCTCGAGAAAAACATGAAGGCCATGCTCACCCAGGGCTTCGCCAAGCTCGACCTGCTGACCCGTGAAGAATTCGAGGTTCAGTCCGAGGTACTGGCCCGCACTCGCGCCAAGCTGGAAGCGCTCGAGGCGCGGGTCGCCGAACTCGAAGCCCGCCTGAAGTCCTGAGTCCCGATGGGGCTGGCCGTCCTCCGCAGCCGCGCACTGGCGGGCGTCGAGGCGCCCGAGGTGACGGTCGAGGTTCATCTGGCTGATGGACTGCCCACATTTACGATAGTCGGACTCGCTGATACCGAAGTCCGCGAATCCCGGGATCGCGTCCGCGCCGCGCTGCAGAATTCCGGTTTCGATTTCCCGGCTGGCCGGCTGACGGTCAATCTCGCGCCGGCCGACCTCCCCAAAGAGTCCGCGCGCTTTGATCTGCCGATCGCGATCGGCATCCTGGCCGCGTCCGGCCAACTGGCCGCCACCGAACTGGATCGTTATGAGTTTGCCGGCGAGTTGTCGCTGTCCGGGCAGCTGCGCCCGGTGCGGGCCGCACTGGCAATCGCACATGCGATGCGCAGCGGCTCCACAGCGGTGCGCACCTTCATTCTTCCGCGGGACAGCGCCGCCGAGGCCGCGCTGGTGCCTGGGATGCGCATCCTCGCTGCCGATTCGCTGCTGCAGGTGGTGTCCCATTTGGGTGCTGCCGACGACGCCCGGTCGCTGTCCTTCGCCTGTCCCGAGTTGGCCGCCACTACGAGCCGCTATCCCGACCTGGCCGACGTGAAAGGCCAGCCGCAAGCCCGGCGCGCGCTGGAGATCGCGGCCGCCGGCGGCCACAGCCTGTTGATGGTGGGACCGCCGGGCGCCGGCAAATCCATGCTTGCCGCACGCTTGCCCGGCATCCTGCCGCCGATGACGGATGACGAAGCGATGGAGGCAGCCGCCGTGGCCTCACTGGCCGGTCGCTTCGAGCGCAGCCGCTGGCGCCAGCGGCCCTACCGCGCGCCGCACCATACCGCCTCGGGCGTGGCACTGGTCGGCGGCAGCCAGATCCCGCGACCGGGCGAAATCTCGCTGGCCCACCATGGGGTGCTGTTCCTTGATGAATTGCCCGAGTTCGACCGCAAGGTGCTGGAGGTATTGCGGGAGCCACTGGAGTCTGGCCACATCACGATCTCGCGCGCCGCACAGCAGTCGGATTTCCCGTGCCGTTTTCAGTTGGTCGCCGCGATGAATCCCTGTCCCTGCGGCTATCTGGGCCATCCGATGCGCGCCTGTCGCTGCACGCCCGATGCTGTCGCGCGCTACCAGTCCCGCATCTCCGGGCCTCTGCTGGACCGCATCGACTTGCAACTGACTGTAGCGGCGGTGCCAACGGAAACGCTGATGGAGCAAAGCGCCGGCGAGAACTCGGCCACGGTCGCCGAGCGTGTGTGCAATGCCCGCGCCCGACAGATCGAACGCCAGCAAAAGCCGAATGCGCAGTTGACCGACGCTGACATGGCCGCCTTCTGCCAGCCGACGGCGGATGGGGCGGTTCTGCTGCGCTCGGCCATCCAGCGCCTTGGATGGTCGGCGCGCGCAGCGCATCGCGTGCTCAAGGTCGCGCGCACGATCGCCGACCTGGCCGGCAATGACATCTCCGGCACAGCCATCGATGCGCCGCATGTCGCCGAAGCCATTCAATATCGGCGCGCATTGATGGACAGCCCGCCCGCCCGATGCTGATACCATCGGGGGATGTTCTCTGCATCCCTCGACCGCCGCCAAAATTTTCCGGCGATGCCAGCACCATCCTTCACCGTTCGCTTGTGCATTGCGCTGCTGGTACTTGCGCTGGCAGCGTGCAGCCCCTCGCTCAACTGGCGCGAGGTCAGGGGCAATGACGCGCCGTATGTCGTGCTGCTGCCCGCCAAGCCGACCAGCTTTGCGCGCCCGGTCGATCTCGGCGGCATCAAAGTCGAGATGAACATGACGGCGGCCGAAGTCGATGACGTGAACTTCGCCGTGGCCAGCGCAAAGATCGACGACGCGTCGCAACGGCAAGCCGCGCTGGCGACGATGCAAGCGGCCATGCTGCGCAACATCGGCAGTGACCAGCACCGTGAGAAGGCGGTGATGCTGAAAGGCGGCGTGGCTGCCACCGAGGTGGTCGCCAGCGGAAAGGCCGGCACCACGGCGCTGGTGCTGCACGCGCGATTCGCGATGCACGGCAACCGCGTGTACCAGGCCATCGCGCTGGGCCCGGCGGCCCGGCTGAGCGACGAGACGGCGGACACCTTCCTGTCTTCGTTCGAGCTGCGTTGATGTCGGCGCCGGCCCACTACCTGCAGGGCAGGCTGGCGCTGCGCGTCGTGCTGGTGTTTGCGGCTGCCTATGTGCTTTCCTATGCGCTGCGCGCCATCAATGCCGTGATCGCGCCGGAATTGATGGCCGACCTGCAGTTGAACAATGCCGACCTCGGCCTGCTGTCATCGGCGTACTTCTTCGGCTTCGGCGCGATGCAGCTGCCAATCGGGATCTGGCTGGATCGCTATGGTTCGCGCCGCACCGAGGCCGCGCTGCTGATGTTCGCTGCGGTCGGTGCCGTGGTATTCGCAACCAGTGACTCTCTGGCCAGTCTGTGGGTCGGCAGGGCGTTGATCGGGGTCGGCGTGTCGTCCTGCCTGATGGCGGCGATGAAGGCCTATCGCAGCTGGTATGCACCCGAAAAGCAGAGTCAGCTGGCGAGCTGGATGCTGGTGTTCGGCACCCTCGGTGCACTGTCGACCACGATGCCGGTGACGGCGATCATGCCACTGATAGGCTGGCGCGGCGTGTTCTGGCTGATCGCGGCGCTGTTGCTGCTCGCCAGCCTGCTGGTGTTCTTCCGGCTGCGTGCCGTCGAGCGACACATGGCCCATGCGTTGCCGGACAGGGCCGCACAAGCGGCCATCAGCTACCTCGAAATTTTCCGCGATCCTTATTTCCGTCGCATGTCGCTGCTGGGCGCCGTTCACCAGGGTGGCTTCATGGCGATGCAATCCTTGTGGGCCGGGCCGTGGATGGTGCGGGTGCTCGGTCTGACGATGAACGAAACCTCGCAGGTGCTGTTTGCGTTCAATTTTTTCCTGATGTTGTCCTACCTCGGCTTGTCATGGTGGGCGCCGCGCCATGTGCGTTACGACGGCCACGCAATGCCGCACGCGAGCATGCCTGTGCTGCGCGCAGTCACGCTGGGCCTGACGGGATCGATCGTCGTGCAAGGCCTGATGATCCTGCTGCCCTACAGCTGGAGCTGGATGCTGTGGATCCTGTTTGCGGTCTTCATCACCGTCACGACGCTGGCGCAGACGCATGTCAGTCTCGCTTACCCGCCGGCGCAGGTTGGGCGGGCCAACAGCGCCTTCAATCTCACGCTGTTCATCGGTGCGTTCTCGGTCCAATGGGGCATAGGCTTGCTGGTCGACGCCTTTCGCGCGCTCGGCGCCAGCGATCCGTCGGCGCTGCGCATGGCCTTCGCAGTCTATCTTGCGCTGCAGTTGGGCGCGCTGCTGGTGTTTATCCGAAGCAAGGAATTGACGGCCCCCGCGCCGAACCCGAACCACAGTCATTGATCAATCATTCCAGCAGGTGCCAATGCGGGCGGCACATGCTATGTTTGGCACATCGTCAATCTTCATCACACCATTGATACAGGTCGCTGCCGGTCTGCCAGAGGCGCGCAGCAGCCTGAAGCTTGCAGGCAGAAGGAGGTCATCATGTTAGTTACATTCAAATCGAAAGCCGCCGCTGAAGTGCTGATGTATGGCATCCATGCCAAGCCGATCCTCGACCTGCTCGGCAAGGACGTCGAGCGTGGCGTGATCACGGCCGACGAGGCCGGCGATGCGATCCGCCGTATCGAATCCGAGATCGCCGTTCGCCACGGCCAGGAAGAGAAGTCGGCCAAAGCCCCTGGACACGATGAAGAAGAGGCTCCCGATCCGCGCGGCACCAACATCAGCTTCGGCACGCGCGCGTATCCGCTGCTGGAAATGCTGCGGGCCGCCAATCGCGAGCATGAATTCGTGATGTGGGGAGTCTGATGGCTGAAGCAGTCGCGCCGTACCAAACGATGCAGGTCGGCACGAGGCTGCATGTCGCCCCGCCACGCGATGCCGGCGCAGTGAAAGCGTGCGACATCCCTGATCCCAGGCTGTCCGGGGAACTGGAACCCATCGCCGCATGAAGCTGCGGCCCGACTCCCTCGCGTTCGCGTTGTCGAACGCGGCGCGTGCGTTGTCGTTGGTTGAGGCCGGCAACGCCCTTCCGCGGGCATTGTCCCAAATCTTCGACGGCGCCGGCATGCCGCCATCTGCCCGGGGCGCGATCCAGGACCTCTGCTATCGCAGCTTGCGCCAGTGGGGCATCGCGCAGGCCCTGGTCGACCGCCTCACCGACAAGCCGCCGTCACCGCCTCGGCTGCAAGCCCTGCTCGCCTGCGCGCTGGCCTTGCTGTCTGAAGATGAGCCCGGCTATGCCGATCACACCCTGGTCGACCAGGCTGTGACTGCGTGCGCCGCAGATCGCGAGCTGGCGCGCGCCAAGGGCATGGTCAATGCCGTGCTGCGCCGCATGCTGCGCGAACGCGAAGCGCTGCTCGCGCAGTTGCGCGAACACGATGACCTGCGCTGGAATTACCCGGCGTGGTGGATAGCGCATCTGCAGACGGCCTACCCGTCGCAATGGGCGCAAGTGCTGGCAGCGGGCAATGCACCACCGCCGCTGACATTGCGCGTGAACCTGCGCAAGACCACCGTGGCCGACATGCTGGACGCCTTTGCGCGGGCTGGTATCGACGCCTGTCAGATCGGTCCGGTCGCCCTGCGGCTGCAACGACCACGACCTGTGCACGAGATTCCCGGTTTCGCCGATGGCTGCGTATCGGTTCAGGATGCCGCGGCGCAGCTGGCCGCGCCGTTGCTGGACCTGAACGATGGCATGCGAGTACTCGACGCCTGTGCGGCGCCGGGCGGCAAGACCGGCCATGTGCTGGAGTATGCGCAGGTCGAGCTGACGGCACTGGATCAGGACCCGGTACGCCTGCAGCGCGTCGCGCACAACCTGTCCCGGCTGCATCTGCAGGCTGAACTCCGGCAGGGCGATGCCGCTGCGCGCGACTGGTGGGATGGCCGCTTGTTCGATCGTATCCTCGCGGACGTGCCTTGCACCGCCTCGGGCATCGTGCGCCGTCATCCTGACATCCGCTGGCTGCGCCGGCCCGAGGATGCCGGGCAGCTGGCCACCCTGTCGGCCGCCATCCTCGACAATTTGTGGTCCATGCTGAAGCCGGGCGGCAAGCTGCTGCTGGTCACCTGTTCCCTATGGCCCGAGGAGTCTGAAACCCAGGCCCGCAGGTTTGTCGCCCGCACCGGCGCCCTCAGGCTGGAGGCGCCGGGACAGTTGCTGCCGACCACATCCGCCCGCGAGGACCATGACGGCCTGTTTTACGCGCTACTGGAAAAGCCCCGCGTTTGATACTATCCGGGGAATTTTTCCGCGCGGCATTGGCCGCGGATGCCGATGTCCATGCGCCCATTCCGAGAACGCCGGTATGGAAAATCAACGCCTGACCATCGCCCAACCACCGCTATTGCGCTTCTGGCATTGCCGTTTCCCGTGATACGACAACTTTTCCTTGGCTGTTGGCTGACCCTGCTGCTGGCGATATCGCCGACCGTCGCGCACGCCAACGAAGGTATCGAGTTCATCGACGCCGCGCTGGAGGCGACCGACGAAGGCTACCGGCTGTCTTCGTCGTTCAATGTGGAGCTGACACGGTCGCTCGAAGATGCGTTGATGCGCGGCGTACCCCTGTACTTCGCGTTGCAAATTGAAATCTCACGCCCGCGTTGGTACTGGTTCGATGAAGTCAGCGTAAAGGCAACGCGCACCATCCGGCTGTCGTACAACGTGTTGACCCAGCAATACCGGGCATCGATCGACGGCAGCCTGCATCGCAATTTCACCAAGCTGGACGACCTGCTGGCGCTGTTGCGCCGTCCCGGGCGCTGGATCGTGGCCGAGCCAGGGGCGCTGAAGCGAGACGCCACGTACTCGGTGGCCGTCCAGCTCGCGCTCGATGTGTCCCAGCTGCCCAAGCCTATTCAGGTCAGTGCGATTGCAAGTCCGGACTGGCGACTGGCCTCTGGCTGGGCGCGCTTCAACTACAAAGCCGAGGCCAAATGACGCGCGCGTTGCGCTATGTGCTGCTGGCCTCCGCGCTCACTGTTGGCGTGCTGCTGTTCCTGCTGGCCTCTGCCAGCGACAACACCAGCATGTTCGAGACTTATTACTCGTGGATCCTTGGCGCGAACATCGTGGTCGGCGCCGGCTTGTTCCTGGTGGTGTGCCTTCTGCTGTCGCGCCTGTACGGGCGCTACCGGCGCGGCCGCTTTGGCTCGCGCCTGATGACGCGACTGGTGATGATGTTCGGCCTGATGGGTATCCTGCCCGGCATCGTCATCTATACCGTGTCGGTGCAATTCGTATCTCGGTCCATCGAATCCTGGTTCAACGTGAAGGTCGAATCCGCGCTTGAATCCGGCCTCACCCTGGGGCGCACGGCACTCGAATCGTCGCTGAAGGACTTGCGGCAAAAGTCGCGCAGCGCTGCTGCCGGCCTTTCCGAAATGTCGGACACCAGCCTCACGCTGCAATTGGCGCGCGTGATGGAAGAGAATCAGCTGCAGGATGGCATGGTAGTCAGCGGTAGCGGCAATGTGATTGCCAGCACCGGCAGCAAGCTGACGTCACTTGTGCCCGATGCGCCGACGCCGGCCATGCTCGCGCGTGCGCGATCGATGGATGGGTACGGGGCGATCGAAGGCGGTGATGAGGCAGGCAGCGGCGGCCAGCTTTCCGGAGGAAGCGCATCAGGCAAGGACCGTAACGTCTCCAGTGGCGACAGTGGCGGACTGCGGTTTCGCATCATTGTCGCGTTGCGTGGCGACGGCTCGCTGTTGAACCTGCGTAGCCACCAACGCTACCTGCAAATCTTGCAGCCGGTGCCGGAACAACTGGCCAAGGACGCGGAAGCTTTGCGTGCAGCCTACGGCGAATACCAGGAACGCTCACTGGCGCGTTCCGGCCTGCGCAACTTCTATCTCGTAACACTGACGCTGGTGCTGCTGCTTGCCGTCTTTGCGGCGATGGTGTCGGCCTTCTTGCTGGCGACCGATCTTGCACAGCCATTGCTCCTGCTGGCCGAAGGCACTAAGGCCGTTGCCGAAGGCAACTTGTCACCGCGACCGATCTCGCCCACCTCGGATGAACTGGGAACACTGACCAAATCTTTCAACACGATGACGATGCAGTTGTCGGATGCACGTGAAGCGGTGGAGAAGAACCGGCGTGCACTGGAAGACGCCAAAGCTTATCTGGAATCTGTATTGGCCAACATGTCAGCTGGCGTGATGGTGTTTGACGATCATTTGCGGCTGGTCACTTTCAATGCATCCGCCGGCCGCATCCTGCATCATGATCTCAAGCCTGCGCTGGGACGGCCCTTCGCAAGCCTGGAAGGACTCACGGCCTTCAGCACACCCGTGATTGAGGCGTTCGCCAGCCAGAGTGCGCAGGTTGCGGGCGACGCCGACGACATGGCGAGCGGCGAAGCTCACCTCCACTGGCAACAGCAGATCGCCGTTCAACGGCAAGGCCTTGGCCAATTGGCCGACGGCGAGATCACTCTGCTGGTTCGCGGCTCGCAGCTGCCGGTGGGTTCCGGCACCGGTCATGTGGTGGTGTTTGATGACATCAGCGACGTGATATCTGGCCAGCGCTCCGTGGCGTGGGCCGAGGTCGCGCGACGCCTCGCGCACGAGATCAAAAATCCGCTGACGCCGATACAGCTTTCGGCCGAGCGCCTTCAAATGAAGTTGCACGACAAGCTCGATGGGCCTGATGCATCGCTGCTCGAACGCGGCACCAACACCATCGTCAATCAAGTACTGGCGATGCAGCAGATGGTGGACAACTTCCGCGACTACGCAAAGACGCCGCCACCCGTGATGCAGCCGCTGGACCTGAATGCCCTGATCAGCGAAATCCTCGAGCTCTACGCCGGCGGCGAATTTGCGGACGCCATCCGACCGGAACTCGACCCGGCGCTGCCGCGCATCCTCGGAGATGCAACCCAAATGCGACAGGTGGTACACAACCTGTTACAAAATGCACAAGATGCGACGGCCGAAATCGACAAAAGCCAGCGCAAGCCGGACATTGTGATCCGCACCGAAGCTATTCATTTCCCGGATGCCGATGGCAGCCACCGCACCGCCGTCCGGTTGACCCTGCTGGACAATGGACCCGGCTTTGATGCCAGGCTGATCGCACGGGCTTTTGAGCCGTATGTGACCTCCAAGCCGCGTGGCACCGGACTGGGGTTGCCGGTAGTTAAGAAAATCATTGAAGAGCATGGCGGTCGTATTGAGTTGCACAACCGCAAGGAACGGCCGGGAGCCAGAGTCTTGATTTTATTGATGAAGCTCGCAGACATTTAACGAATTGACATTACATATTGCAAAAATTACAATTTCCGCAAGGCGATCCCGCCGGCGGCAAAATTGAAGGGGCGCACCCATGGCAAATATTCTGGTCGTAGACGACGAAATGGGCATACGGGAACTACTGTCCGAAATCCTCGGGGATGAAGGACATGTGGTCACCACCGCCGAGGATGCCAATTCGGCACGCGAGTTGCGCCTGTCGAGCGCACCCGACCTGGTGCTGCTCGACATCTGGATGCCAGACACCGATGGCGTCACACTACTGAAGGAATGGCAGCGCGATGGACTGCTGACCATGCCGGTTATCATGATGTCTGGCCACGCCACCATTGACACCGCGGTCGAAGCAACCCGCATCGGTGCGATGAATTTCCTCGAAAAGCCAATCTCGCTGCAAAAGCTGTTGCGCACCGTGCAGCAAGGCCTGTCGCGCGGACAAGAACAGGCGGCACGCGGCACCCTCGTGCCCCCCACTGCGAGGCCCGTGATATCGCAGGAGAAAGTGACGCTGGTGCCGCAACTGCAGCCACCGCCACTCTACAACGGTAATGGCATGCCCGGTGCGTCCAACGGGCATGGCTATTCGCCACCGGAAAACGAATTCCGCGTGTCCTTCGAATTGCCGCTGCGCGAGGCGCGAGACGCGTTCGAGCGCGCCTATTTCGAGCATCATCTGGTACGCGAGGGTGGCAGCATGACGCGTGTTGCGGAACGCACCGGCCTCGAACGTACCCACCTGTATCGCAAACTCAAGCAACTCGGCGTAGATTCAAGCAAGGCCGTCAAGAAAGCAGGATGACGCTGGTCACACTGGTTCACGGCGGCAGCGGTGACTCGCGCGAAGCGGCCATCGCAGCAAAGGCTGCGGCACGCGCCTCCGGCAGCACCGGGACGAGCGCCGCGATCCTTGAAGGCTTCGCCGGCGGACGCGGCGCCCTTCAGGCATTGGCAGATTCGTCCGTAATGAAAGTCATCCGGGTCGCACCAGGCTGCATCTGCTGCACGGGCAACCTGACGATGCGGGTCACGCTGAACCGGGTCCTGCGGGAAATGCCGGAACAGTTGTATCTCGCCCTCGCCGACGCCAGCCATATGGCCAAGGTTCGGGAGTTTCTGCAAGAAGCGCAATATCGCAAGATTCTGGAACTGGGCCCCGAACTCGACTGCGGCTGACGCCGGCCTTCCATGCCAGCTTCGCCAGCCCGGCTCGGGCACGGGATTTGCGGACAGCGCTATTGAAATACCGCAGGTCAGCGCCATGTGCAGCAGCGTGGAAGGTGATCCTTCCTTGCATCGATTCTGGGAGCCAGCATGAACCTCATCTACAACAGCGAGCACTACAGCGTGGTCGAATTCGGCGCCGAAGCCGGTCTGGAAGCGATGCGATTCGGCGGCTATGAAATTCTCGACAAGCCCGGCAAGCGTGAAATCTTCATCGCCGGCCCACTGGCCGAGTCCTTCCGCCAGCATGTGCGCGAGCTGATCGCATCTGAGCCGACGGTCGAGGAAATCGATGACTTCCTCGGCAGCTATGGCTCGCTGATGGCGCAGCCCGTGGTGCTCCACTGAGCTCGGGAATACGCTGAACCGCAAGCAGACGCTTTGCCGTCTGTGCGGTATCCTCGGCGGGCCCTGTTCGGCCCGCCCTATGCATTCCACATCCAGCCCCGTCACGAGCAACCAGCCCGGCATCCACGAACACCTCGCGTCAGTGGTGCGGCGGCATGCAAGTTCAATTTTCCTGAAGCCAGTATCGGCGCACACGCAGGCCGCATTCGCGCAAGGCCTGGCGGCGTGGCAGGTAAGCGACGCGCCGCTTATTCTTGACGCCGGCTGCGGCGTCGGCATGTCGACCCTGCGACTCGCCGCGCGCTTTCCTTCACATTTCGTACTCGGCATCGATCAGTCTGCCGACCGTTTGTCTCGCGCGCCCCGATGGGAAGGGGAACGTCCCACCAACTGCCTGACGCTGCGCGCCGATCTCGTCGATTTCTGGCGCCTGATGCTGGAGCACGAGATGCACCCTGAACGGCACTACCTGCTCTACCCGAACCCGTGGCCCAAGAAGGCTCAACTGGGGCGACGATGGCATGGGCATCCGGTCTTTCCGGCGATCGTCGCGCTCGGTGGCCTGATCGAGTGCCGCAGCAACTGGCAAACCTATGTCGATGAATTCGCAGCCGCATTGACGCAGCTGACCGGCAAGGCCGTCACCACCGACGCCGTGCCTGACGATGCGGCCGGCCCGCTGACGCCTTTCGAGGAAAAATACCGGCACTCGGGTCACGGACTGTGGGCCTGCCGGCTGCAGCTCGGGAAAGCGACGGGAGGCAACGCGGTTCGTGATAACGTTGGACATTCCGATAACGACTGAGAATCTGCCATGTGCCAGCTGCTCGGCATGAACTGCAATGTCCCGACCGATATCGTGTTCAGCTTTACCGGTTTCGCACATCGCGGCGGCCACACGGATGAACACAAGGACGGCTGGGGCATCGCCTTTTTCGAGGGCGCCGGTGTGCGGCTGTTCGTCGACCATGAATCGGCGGTCGCGTCGCCTGTGGCGGAGCTTATCAAGCGCTATCCGATCAAGTCCGAGAATGTCATCGCGCACATCCGCAAGGCCACGCAGGGACACATCGCACTGGAGAACTGTCATCCGTTCGTGCGCGAGCTGTGGGGGCGTTACTGGGTCTTTGCGCACAATGGCGACCTGAAGCAATTCGCGCCGGCACTCGAGGGCGCCTTCCGTCCGGTGGGCAATACGGACAGCGAGCTGGCGTTCTGCTACCTGCTGCAGGAATTGCGGCGCCGCTTCGGCGACACGCCGCCATCAATCGCGCAGCTGAGGGAAGCAGTCGCTGCGTTGACGCAAGAGATCGCATCCTACGGCGTGTTCAACATGATGCTGTCGGATGGCTCGGCACTGTTTGCACATTGCTCGACCAAGCTGCACTACATCGTGCGCCAGTATCCTTTCACGCAAGCCAAGCTGTCCGATGAAGATTTGTCGGTCGACTTCTCGGAAGTGACGACCCCCGATGACCGCGTGGCCGTCATCGTCACCGAGCCGCTGACGACCAATGAAAGCTGGCGGGCATTCGCGCCGGGCGAATTGAAGGTATTCATCGACGGCGCGCCGCTCGACTGAGCGGCGCCCCCATGCAGCCATGGGGCGACGTCCGACAAACTCTCTGCTGGCGAATGGCTTTGCCTTGATTACAGATTCGGCGCGAGCCAGCGCTCCAGCTGCGCGATCGGCACGCCACGGCGCGCAGCCATGTCCTTCAGCTGGTCCTGGCCGATCTTGCCAACCGTGAAGTACTTCGATTCCGGGTGCGCGAAATAGAAACCGGAGACGGCCGCGCCCGGGAACATCGCAAACGACTCGGTCAGGCTCATGCCGATGTCTTCGGCTTCCAGGATGCGGAACATGTCTGCCTTCACCGTATGCTCGGGGCACGCCGGGTAGCCGGGGGCCGGTCGGATGCCGCGGTAGGCTTCGCCGATCAACTGCTCGTTGCTGAGGTCTTCTGCTGCCGCATAGCCCCACAGGTCCTTGCGCACACGCTCGTGCAGATACTCTGCAAATGCTTCCGCGAGTCGGTCGGCCAGTGCCTTGACCATGATCGACGAGTAATCGTCGCCGGCGTCTTCGAAACGCTTCTCATGCTTCTCGATGCCGATGCCGGCGGTGACTGCAAACAGTCCGATGTAATCGGTAATACCCGAATCCTTGGGCGCGATGAAATCGGCCAGACATTGATTCGGTCGCTGCACGCCATCGATCACTGGCTTCTCGCCCTGCTGGCGCAGGCCGTAGTAGGTAAACGCCACCTCGCTCTTGGTTTCGTCGGTGTAGACCTCGATGTCGTCGTCATTGACACTGTTGGCCGGCAGCAGCGCCATCACGCCATTGGCAGTCAGCCAGCGGCCTTCGACCAGCTTCTTCAGCAGCGCCTGGCCTTCGCGATAGACGGTGCTGGCTTGCTCGCCTACCACCGGGTCCTTCAGGATGGCCGGGAATGGGCCAGCCAGATCCCAGGTCTGGAAGAACGGCGCCCAGTCGATGTAATTGGCCAGCACGGCCAGGTCGACATTGCGGAAATGGCGACGGCCAATGAATTTCGGCTTGACCGGCGCATAGTTGCCGTCGAATGGCACTGCAAATTTGTTCTTGCGTGCAGCCGCCAGCGACACCATCGGCAGCGCCTTCTTGCCTGCGTGCTGTTCGCGAATGCGCTGGTAGTCGGCTTCGATATCGGCCAGGTATTGGTCGCGCGTCGACGGAGTGAGTAGCGATTGTGCAACCGACACGGCACGCGATGCATCCGGCACATAGATCACCGGACCTTCGTAGTTCGGCGCAATCTTGACAGCGGTGTGGGCACGGCTGGTCGTCGCACCGCCGATCATCAATGGGATCTTGCGCTCGCGGAACCACGGGTCGCGCTGCATCTCTTTGGCGACATGCGCCATTTCTTCCAGCGACGGCGTGATCAGTCCCGACAGGCCGATGATGTCGGCATTCTCTTCCTTGGCCTTCGCGAGAATCTCGGCGCAGGGCACCATCACACCCATGTTCACGACTTCAAAATTGTTACATTGCAGGACCACGGAAACAATGTTCTTGCCGATGTCGTGCACGTCGCCCTTGACGGTCGCCATCACGATCTTGCCCTTGGCCTTGGCGGCCTGGCCGGTGCGGCGCTCCTCTTCAGCCTTTTCTTCCTCGATGAAGGGCACCAGATGGGCAACGGCCTGTTTCATCACGCGCGCCGACTTCACCACCTGTGGCAAGAACATCTTGCCCTGGCCAAACAGATCGCCGACGATGTTCATGCCATCCATCAGCGGCCCTTCTATCACCAGGATCGGACGACCGCCGCTGGCAGCGACATTCTGGCGAGCTGTTTCAGTGTCTTCAACGATCCATTGCGTGATACCGTGCACCAGCGCGTGCGCCAGACGCTTCTCGACCGGCGCATCACGCCAGGCCAGGCTCTGCTCTTCCTTCTTGTCGCCGGCCTTCAGTGTCGCGGCGAATTCGATCATGCGCTCGGTCGCATCCTTGCGGCGGTTCAGGACCACGTCCTCGACGCGCTCGCGCAGGTCGGCATCGAGGTCGTCGTACACGCCGACCATGCCGGCGTTGACGATGCCCATGCTCATGCCGGCCTGGATCGCGTGGTACAGGAAGACCGTGTGGATGGCCTCGCGCGCCGGGTCATTGCCGCGGAACGAGAAGCTGACGTTGGAGACGCCACCGCTGACCTTCGCATGCGGCAGGTTTTCGCGGATCCAGCGCGTCGCCTCGATGAAATCGACCGCATAGTTGTCGTGCTCTTCAATGCCGGTGGCGATCGCGAAGATGTTCGGGTCGAAGATGATGTCTTCCGGCGGGAAGCCGACTTTTTCCACCAGCAGCTTGTAGGCACGCTCGCAGATGTCGATCTTGCGCGCGAAAGTGTCGGCCTGGCCGGCTTCGTCGAAGGCCATCACGATCACGGCCGCGCCATAGCGGCGGCACAGCGTGGCCTGGCGCAGGAACTCGGCCTCGCCTTCTTTCATCGAGATCGAGTTGACGATCGCCTTGCCCTGAATGCACTTCAGGCCGGCCTCGATCACGGCCCACTTCGACGAGTCGACCATGATGGGCACGCGCGCGATGTCGGGCTCGGACGCGATCAGATTCAGGAAGCGCGTCATCGCGGCGACTGAATCCAGCATCGCTTCATCCATGTTGACATCGATGACCTGGGCGCCGTTCTCGACCTGCTGACGCGCGACGGCCAGTGCCTCTTCGTACTGCTCGTTGAGGATCATGCGCGCAAAGGCTTTCGATCCGGTCACGTTGGTACGCTCGCCGACGTTCACGAACAGAGAATCTTCATCGATGGTGAAGGGCTCGAGGCCGGCCAGCTGCATCTGGTGCAGGTGGGTCGGCACCTTGCGCGGCGCGATCGAGGCGACCGTATCCGCAATCGCGCGAATGTGATCAGGCGTCGTGCCACAGCAACCGCCGGCGATGTTGACGAAGCCGCTCTCGGCGAACTCTTTCAACAGTGACGATGTGACATCCGGCGTCTCGTCAAAGCCGGTGTCCGACATCGGGTTGGGCAAGCCAGCGTTCGGGTAGATGCAGACGAATGTCTCGGCAATTTTCGACAGCTCTTCCGCATACGGGCGCATCAGCGTCGCACCCAGCGCGCAATTGAGGCCGATGGTCAGCGGTTTGGCATGCCGTACCGAATTCCAGAATGCGGTCACGGTCTGGCCGGACAGGATGCGGCCCGAAGCATCAGTGACGGTGCCCGAGATCATGATGGGCAGGCGCTTGCCGGTGGCTTCGAAGAATTGGTCGATCGCGAACAATGCGGCCTTGCAGTTCAGCGTGTCGAACACGGTCTCGACCAGCAGCACATCGGCCCCCCCCTCAACCAGTGCAGCGGTCTGCTCGTGATACGCCGCCACAAGCTGGTCGAAGCTCACATTGCGCGCGCCGGGATCGTTGACGTCCGGCGAGATCGATGCCGTCTTCGGTGTCGGGCCCAGTGCGCCGGCGACGAAGCGCGGCTTGTCCGGTGTCGAGTACTTGTCGCAGGCGGCGCGCGCAATGCGCGCGGCCTCAAGGTTCATCTCGCGTACGAGATGGGCCATGTGATAGTCGTCCTGGGCGATGGTGGTCGCGCCGAAGGTGTTGGTCTCGATCAGGTCGGCGCCGGCGGCCAGGTATTGCTCATGGATCTCGCGAATCACATGCGGCTGCGTCAGCGTCAGCAACTCGTTGTTGCCCTTGACGAAGATCTCCTTGCCCGGCACCGAAAAATCGGCGAAGCGGCTGCCGCGATAGTCTTCTTCCGTCAGCTTGTAGCGCTGGATCATGGTGCCCATCGCACCATCCAGGATCAGGATGCGCTTGGACAGCAGCTCGCGCAGCTGGGCTTCAACGGGGGAGAGGGCGTCGCGTTTCATCGGGAGTATTCAGCAGGGTGCCCGCAGCTTGGACAGGCGTACAAACAAAAAACCCGGCCTGCAAAGCGAAGCCGGGTATGCGTTCCGCTTTAGCAGTATTTTTTCGGGAGGCTATCCCGGCGCCCGCAAGCTGGTATTGACTGAGTCAAATCGGCGCGACCTGCATTATAAGGGAAATCAGGGACTTACAGATGCCTTGCCGCTCAGGATCTGGCCGGCCGACATCGGAAAACCTTGCAGGAAGGCCGCCGCAGGCAAGCGCTTGCCACCCGGCTTTTGAAGTTCGGTGAAGACGAGTGCGCCATCACCGCAAGCGACGGTGATGCCGTGTGCATCGACGGCCAGCACCGTGCCCGGCTTGCCACTGGCGGTCGACAGGCGCGCATTCCAGATTTTCAGCGCGACATCGCCGACGTGGGCGACCGCACCGGGGAAAGGATTGAATGCGTGGATGCGACGCAGCAGGACGTTGGCGGGCAAAGCCAAATCGAGTGGCGCTTCATCCTTGGCGATCTTGGCAGCGTAGGTGACGCCTTCGGCCGGTTGCGGCGTGGCCGACAGCTGTTTCTGGCCGAGCTTTCGCAAGGCATCGACAATCAGCCGCCCACCCATCGCAGCCAGCCGGTCGTGCAGCTTGCCTGTCGTATCGTCAGCTGCAATCGGTTCGCGGTCGATCAACAGCATGTCGCCGGTATCCAGGCCTTCATCCATCCGCATGATGGTGATGCCGGATTCCGCATCACCGGCTTCGATCGCGCGATGGATGGGCGCTGCGCCACGCCAGCGCGGCAGCAAGGAGGCATGGATGTTGATGCAGCCGAGCGGCGGGATGGTCAACACCGAGCTCGGCAAGATCAGGCCATACGCCGCGACCACCATCACGTCATGCGGCGTATTGCGCAGCAATTCATGAGCGTGCGCCGCGTCTTGCGGATATTTGCCATCGAGACGCAATGACAGCGGCTGTGCGACCGGCATGCTGTGCGCGAGCGCGTACTGCTTGACCGGTGAGGGCTGCAATTGCATGCCCCGGCCGGCAGGGCGGTCGGGTTGCGTCAGCACCAGAGGAATCGTAAAGCCGGCCTCGTGCAGCGCTGCCAGCGCCACGGCGGCAAATTCGGGCGTACCGGCGAAGATGACGCGCATGCTCAACGTGCCAGCGCCGAGTCGCGCTCTTTCTTCAGCTCGCGCTCTTCCTTCAGCAGCTTGGTCTTGATGCGATTGCGCTTCAGCGGCGACAGGTACTCGACGAAGACCTTGCCTTTCAGGTGGTCCATCTCGTGCTGCACGCAGACGGCCAGCAAGCCATCCGCTTCGAATTCGTAGGCTTTGCCATCCGCATCCAGCGCCTTCACGCGCACCTGCGCCGGACGCTCGACACCATCGTAAATGCCGGGCACCGACAGGCAACCTTCGTCATAGACCTTGCGCTCGTCGCTGGCCCAGGTGATCTGCGGATTGATCAGCACGCGCAACTGGTCGCGCGTTTCGGAAACGTCGATCACGATAATTTGTTCATGCACGTCGATCTGCGTTGCGGCAAGGCCGACGCCATTGGCGTCGTACATGGTTTCGCTCATATCACCGACCAGTTTTTTCAACCGGTCATCGAATACGGTCACGGCCTTGGCGACCTTGTGCAAGCGAGCATCGGGATAACGAAGGATGGGAAGCAGAGCCATACAACTTTTGCGCAACAGGCGCGAAAAAATTCAGGAAGGCATGACCGGGACGAAGCGCTGTTCATGCAAAATCCACAGCGATTCCAAGGACCCTGATGGATGAACATGCAGCCTGCCAGTACGTCACCACATGGTCAGGTTCGGCATCTGGCCCGGTGGCAGGTGCAAGACCTGCGCCATGCGTTCGCCACAACAGCGAAGAATGCCAAAAAGTGTAGCACAGCGGCCCCTGTATTCGCTGGTGGGCCATGCTTGCGACGCCTGCTGGCGCCTGCCGCCCACACCTTGCTGTTTGCCGTAGCAACCCTGGCGTGGGCATGGCTGCCGTCGACCACCCTTGCCGCGCCAGCACAGGGCTGTCGCTTCGCCGACGATGCCCCCGAACAGCATCTGGTCGTGGGCGGCGACACGCTGTGGGACCTGGCTTCGCGCTTTCTGCACGATCCCTGGTGCTGGCCCCGCATGTGGGAGGACAACCGCGAGGCGGTCAGTAATCCCCACCTGATCTACCCTGGCCAGCAGATACGGCTGGATCGCAAGCGCGGCCTGCTGACAAGCAGCACCGATGTCCATGCCCTGCCCAGGGTACGACTCTCACCCGCCATCCATACTGAAGCCATCGCCATCGCACCCATCCCGCTGGTTTCTTCGGGCTGGCTGGCGTTGCTGCAAAAAACTCCGTTGATGTCGGACATCGCGCTGGAACACGCTGCACGCATCGCGGCGCTTCCCGCCGGGCGGCGGATGGCAGGCGCCGGGGATGTCGTTTATGTACGCGGCAGGTCCAGGGACGCGCTGCTGCCGCCGGTGTCGACCGAGCTGCGGCGCCTGCTGGCACCCGTTGTCGATCCCGACACGGGCAAGCGGATCGCGCTGGCGACGCGGCGGCTCGGTCGCGCGACATGGTTGCGCGGCGCGCCAGAGGGCTTGCAGGTGATGCGGGTCACCGAGGCTGTGGAAGAAGTGACGGTCGGCGACTTGCTGGTCGATACCCGTGAGCCGGAGGATGCGGTACGCACGCTGGTTCCGCACGCGGCAACGATGATTCAGGGCCGGGTTGCCGCGATCCTGCATGACGGTCGCTGGGCCACGCTGCAAGACATTGTCGCCCTCAACCGAGGCAGCATTCACGGACTCGATGCCGGCAGCGTCGTGAATGTGGTCCGACCCGTTAAAATCGGGTCGCATGAATTTCAGCAAGAGCTCCATCCATCACACGACCTCGACGAACCCCTGGCCACCCTGCTGGTGGTCGAGGTGCTCGAACAGGCTGCACTGGCCATCGTAATGCGCGCGCAAGAACCCTTTACCACGGGTGCCGCCATTGCTTCGCCTGACGGAGCACGCAGATGAGCGGCCGCGAAAGTCTCGCGGCCTGGGTCAGGTTGTCGTTAACGGACGGCATCGGGCCGCAAACGGCACGCGAGCTGCTGGCGCGCTTCGGCCTGCCGGAAGACATCGTTGGCGCAGGATTTCCGGCATTGCAAAAATGCGTGCCCGAAAAGATTGCCTACGCGCTTTCCGGCCCGGCGCCGACGGCGATGCAAGAGCAGATCGAACGCACGCTCGCATGGGCCGATGGTGATCACAACCAGGTGCTGACGCTGGCTGATGACGGTTACCCGAAAGCGCTGCTGAGCATTGCGGATCCGCCCCCGTTGTTGTACGCCAAGGGACGCGTCGAATTGCTGTCTCGACCCGCACTGGCCATCGTCGGCAGTCGCAATGCGACGGTACAGGGCATGCAAAATGCGGAGCGCTTTGCACAAACCTTGTCTGCGTCCGGCCTGACCGTGGTGTCGGGGCTGGCGCTGGGCATTGATGCTGCAGCTCACCTGGGCGCACTCGCAGCGCACGCCGGCGACGAGGCCGGATCAACCATCGCCGTCACCGGCACCGGCCTCGACCTCGTGTATCCGGCCCGCCACCACGCGCTTGCCCACCGTATCGCCGTGGATGGCTGCCTGATCAGCGAATATCCGCTCGGCACGCAAGCCATGGCCAGCAATTTCCCGCGCCGCAATCGCCTCATCAGCGGGCTCGCCGTCGGCGTGCTGGTGGTCGAAGCAGCCATGCAATCCGGCTCGCTGATCACCGCGCGCAGCGCGACCGAGCAAGGTCGAGACGTATTCGCAATACCGGGATCCATTCATTCGCCCTTGTCCAAGGGTTGCCACCAGCTGATACGACAGGGGGCGAAATTAGTGGAGTCGGCGCAGGACATTCTGGAAGAATTGCGCTGGCAGCACATCGCCGCGCCTGTACAGCCCACGGCGGCAGTGCCGCCTGCACACGCCATCGACGCCGACGCATCCCTGCAACAGCTGCTGGCGCTGGCGGGTCATGATCCGGTATCCATCGACCAACTGGTTGAACGCAGCGGTTTGCCGGCGGCCGATATCCAGGCGGCATTGCTGACGCTGGAAATGGCACAGCGAGTCGAGATGCTGCCCGGCGGACAGTACCGGCGGCTGTCCTGAGAGTGACGCCCGGGCAGCGGCATTGAATTCCTGAATACTTTTCCTGCACGAACACATTATTAATGGGTGTATTTACCCACCCATTGAGGGCCCGCGCACGAAAAATAATCGGAATAAAGCTAAGCCAATGAAATTGCAGGAAAAAGTGCATCTCCCCGGGGACTGCCGTTCGTTCGCTTGGCCGATACTGAAAAAGATTTTTCGAGGTGCGCTTGTATCTCGCCACGGATGAGGCTACAGTACCAGCATGTTTGAGGTGCTCGTTTATCTTTACGAAACCTATTACCGCCCTGACGCCTGCCCGGACTCCAACGCGCTGGCGAAGAAGCTGTCGGCGGTAGGTTTTGAAGACGAAGAAATTTCGAAAGCACTCGGGTGGCTGACCGATCTCGCGGAAACCACCAACGCCATGTTCCGCCAGCAATGGCATCAGACGGCGTTCTCCTTCGGCACCCGCATCTACGCTCCCCAGGAATATGAACTGCTCGGCACGGCCGCGATCGGTTTTATTGAATTTCTGGAATCGGCCGATGTGGTCAATGCGATGCAGCGCGAAATCGTCATCGAGCGTGCCTGCGCCGTGAACGAAGCCCCGATCGCGCTCGACAAGCTGAAAGTCATCGTGCTGATGGTGCTCTGGAGCCAGGGCAAGGAACCGGACAGCCTGATCTTCGACGAGCTGTTCGCCGACGAAGACGGCGCCAGCCCACCCGTTTATCACTAATCCGCTGACAGTCCGCAACATGGTTTCGGCCTGTGTTCGGCACGGATTTCACTGTTAGCCACGCATTCCCGAAGGCATCGCCCGATCCCGGCAAAGCCGACCCCTTCTTGCAGACTTTTCGATAACCCGCTTATCATTGGCCGCATTTAGCCAGCCGAACCTGCGGTTTTCAGTCCTTATCGGGCCGTTGCTGTTAACGCAGGACTTGGCGCATTTCCATTAATACAGAGGGAGCTTTGCTGAAAAGCTCCCCCGAGGCCGCAGCCGACAAGGCTGCCGTCCTGCAGCTCTCCGAACCGGATCAACCATGACCAAGACCCTCATCATTGCTGAGACGCCCTCAGTTGCGAATGACATCGCGAAAAGTCTGGGCGGCTTCACCAAACACGATGAGTACTTCGAGTCCGACGACTATGTGCTGTCGTCGGCCGTCGGCCACCTGGTGGAAATCGCTGCACCTGAAGAACATGACGTAAAGCGCGGCAAATGGTCTTTCGCCAACCTGCCGATGATCCCGCCCTATTTCGCGCTGAATCCGATACAAAAGACCGAATCGCGGCTGAAGGTGCTGAACAAGCTCATCAAGCGCAAGGATGTCAGCGCACTGATCAACGCCTGTGATGCGGGTCGCGAGGGTGAACTGATTTTCCGCCTGATCGCGCAATACGCCAAGGCCAAGCAGCCAATCAAGCGCCTTTGGCTGCAATCGATGACACCGGGCGCGATTCGCGATGCATTTGCGCACCTGCGCGACGATCAAGACATGTTGCCGCTGGCTGATGCCGCCCGTTGCCGCAGCGAAGCCGACTGGCTGATCGGCATCAATGGCACCCGCGCGATGACGGCCTTCAACTCGAAAGAGGGCGGTTTCTATCTGACGACCGTCGGTCGCGTGCAAACGCCAACGCTGTCCATCGTTGTCGAGCGCGAAGAGAAGATCAAGCAATTCGTGTCGCGTGACTTCTGGGAAGTGAGAGCGGAGTTCGTGTGCGCCGCCGGCGTGTATGAAGGCCGCTGGCTCGACACGGCGTTCAAAAAGGACGAGACCGACCCCGAGAAAAAAGCCGAGCGCCTGTGGAGCAAGGCCGCAGCCGAGTCCGTGGTCGCCGCCTGCCGCGGCAAGCCGGGCAATGTGACCGAAGAATCCAAGCCCAGCACCTCGATGGCGCCGGCGCTTTTTGACCTGACCAGCCTGCAGCGCGAAGCCAACGCGCGCTTCGGCTTCTCCGCCAAGAACACGCTGGGCCTCGCGCAGGCGCTGTATGAAAAGCACAAGGTACTGACCTATCCGCGTACCGATTCCAAGCACCTGCCGGAAGACTACCTCGGCACCGTCAAGCAAACGCTGGAATCACTGGGCGAGGGCCACAATTACGCGATGCACACCGCGCAGATCCTGAAGCAAGGCTGGGTCAAGCCCAACAAACGCATCTTCGACAATACGAAGATCAGTGATCACTTCGCCATCATCCCCACCGGCCAGTGGCCCAAGAGCCTGTCCGAACCCGAACAAAAGCTGTATGACCTCGTCGTGCGCCGCTTCCTCGCGGTGTTCTTCCCCGCGGCCGAGTATCTGGTGACGACGCGCTTCACCGAAGTGTCCGGGCACCAGTTCAAGACCGAGGGCAAGATCCTGGTCAACCCGGGCTGGCTGGCGGTGTACGGCAAGGAGTCGGCGCTGCTCGAATCGAGGAAGGAAGACGGCGAGACCAGCGGTTCACTGGTGCCGGTTGCCAAAGACGAAAAAGTCAAGACCGACAAGGTCGAAGCGCACGGTCTGGTGACCAAGCCGCCCGCGCGCTACTCGGAAGCGACGCTGCTGTCGGCGATGGAAGGCGCCGGCAAACTGGTCGAAGATGAAGAGCTGCGCGATGCGATGGCCGGCAAGGGCCTGGGTACGCCGGCCACGCGTGCGGCCATCATAGAAGGCCTGCTGGGCGAAAAATACCTGGTCCGCGAAGGCCGCGAGCTGATCCCGACTGCCAAGGCCTTCCAGCTGATGACGCTGCTGCGCGGCCTCGGCGTGGCCGAGCTGACCGCGCCCGAGCTGACCGGCGAATGGGAACACAAGCTGTCGCAGATGGAGCGCGGCGGCATCAGCCGCGACGAGTTCATGCGCGAGATCGCGCAGATGACGCAGACCATCGTCAAGCGCGCCAAGGAATACGACAACGACACCATCCCCGGCGATTACGCAACGCTCAAGACGCCCTGCCCGAATTGCGGCGGCGTGGTGAAGGAAAACTACCGCCGCTTCGCCTGCACGAAGTGCGAATTCTCGATGAGCAAGATCCCGGGTGGCCGCCAGTTCGAAGTGCCGGAAGTCGAGGAGCTGCTGACCAATCGCACCATTGGCCCGCTGCAGGGCTTCCGCTCGAAGATGGGCCGCCCGTTCGCCGCAATCCTGAAGATCTCGCGCGACGAAGACATCAACAACTACAAGCTCGAGTTCGACTTCGGCCAATCCAACGAAGATGATGAGAACGCCGAGCCGGTGGATTTCAGCGGCCAGACCGCGCTGGGGCCGTGCCCGAAGTGCGGCAGCGGCGTCTACGAAATGGGCCTCGCCTATGTCTGCGAAAAGCAGGTGGCGCGCCCCAAGGGCTGCGACTTCCGCAGCGGCCGCATCATCCTGCAGCAGGAAATCCTGCCCGAGCAGATGGCCAAGCTGCTCAATGAGGGCAAGACCGACCTGCTGCCGGGCTTCGTGTCGCAGCGCACGCGCCGCCCGTTCAAGGCCTTCCTTGTGAAAGGCAAGGATGGCAAGGTCAGCTTCGAGTTCGAGGAGCGCAAAGGCAAGCCAGCCGCGAAGTCTGCGGCCAAGACGGCCGTCGCCGGGGGCGACAGCGAAGCCGCTGCGACGCCGGCGAAGAAGACTGCCGCAAAAAAGACGGCAGCGAAGAAGACGGCAACCAAGACTGCGGTCAAGGCCGTGCCGAAAAAGGCCGTGGCCAAAAAAGCCGTCGCGAAGAAGGCTGCAGCAAAGAAGGCGGTCGCAAAGAAAGCCGCCTGACGCGGCACCCCGCTCATCCGATAGCCCAAGCGGCCGGCCATTGCGCCGGCCGTTTTATTTTCAGGCGCTCGCGATTGACGCACCATCGTCTTGTGCGCGCCGCTTCCTCTCGCCCTTCATGGCGCACCTGTTCAAGGCGACCCGGCCATTGCGTGACCTCAACGCTTGCCGCCGCCGGCCGAACTTTTGCCCCGCCTTCCGCTTCTACTCTCAGCATCTCGATGCTTCGCCTGGTACGCGGTGCCGTACTGACTGATCAATCTAGCGGGAGTGTTCTATGACCAAATGGATGTTAACGATCGCCTGTGCGTCGCTGTTAAGCGCCTGCGCAGGCATGACCGGCGGCGGTTCAGGCACCAAAGGCAGCACGGGCGCCAACGATCCTGGCAGCTACGGCTCCTATCGCACGCCGGGCGGCGAAGCCACGCCAAGCTCGTCCGGCACGTCAGGAACGTCGGGCAGCATGGGAGGTTCGCAAGGGATGTCGGGTGGTGCATCCAGCAGCAGCTCCGGCATGGGCGGCGCCGGCACCGACACGCCAAGCACCACCAGCGCCACCCCCAGTTCGAACCTGGGCCCGACAACCAGCCCCAGCACCGGCCAGTAACTG
>JBDKLN010000146.1:0-13567 GCA_039806045.1 Pseudomonadota bacterium | reverse complement strand
GCATCGCGGATGTCGTTGAGCGAATTGGTCGCAGGCGACAGCATCACCGGCGCGCCGCCGGCCACCGCAATCGACAGCGTGCCGGCACCGAGCGAGGCCGTGGCACTGGCTTGTCCGGGCGAGATCAGCTTGTGCGACTGCGCCAGTTGCGAGACGACGACGGCGTAATTGCCGGGTACGGCACCGGTGCTTGCACTGGCCGTGACGCTCGTCGCCGAACTCGATGCCGTGCAAGCGGCCAGCCCGGTGGCCGACAGTCCCTTGAGGCTGTTCTGCAGCGTCGACAGTGCGGACGTGAGCTGGCCATACGCGGATATTTTCGCGTTGACCGTCTTCTCCTGTGTCTTCAGCAGGTTCAGCGGCCTGGATTCCGACGTGACCAGCTGCGACACCAGGCTGTTGATATCCAGCCCGGAGCCGATGCCTGATGCGGTAATGCCCATCGCTTCCTCCGTCCTATGCCTTTTGCCTGATCAAGATGCCTTGCATGCGGTCCAGTATGCGCGCCATTGACAGCGCTTCATCCCCGGGAATCTGGCGTAAAACTGCCCCTGATTCGGCGTCTGTTACGCGAAGCACGGTCTGGTGGGTGTCATGGTCGATGCTGAACTGCACTTGCTGGCCGGTGGTGCCGATGGTCTGGTTGAGCTTGTCGACCAGTTCACGCAGCGCATTCGGGTCGACGGCCGGAGCAGCCTCGGCTGCGGGCCGGGCGGCGCCGGCAGCCATGGCTGTGCGTGGCACGGCCGTTGCCGGAACGGCCATGGCCGTATCGACAACGGCGGGTGTGGGTGAGATCGCAGGAAGTCTCATGGGATCCTCGATGCGTAGGTGCTAATTCTTGGGCAAAAGCCCCGGTCACAGCGGGCGCCGCAACCGGGGTGTCCTCAGGGAGGCGCTCAGTTGTCGGCGTGGCCTTAGCCGCGCAGCAGGGCCATCACGCCGTTGGGCAGCGAGTTCGCCTGGGCCAGCATCGCGGTACCGGCCTGCTGCAGGATCTGGCCGCGGGTCAGGTTCGCGGTTTCTGCGGCGAAGTCGGCGTCCATGATGCGGCTGCGTGATGCGGACTGGTTCTCGGACGCGATCTGCAGGTTGGCGATCACGGCCTCGAAGCGGTTTTGCGCGGCACCGAACTTGGCGCGGGCGGTCGAGACTTCGTCGATGGCGGTCGACAGGTCATTCATCGCGACCAGGGCCTTGGCGCCGGTGGCGTCGGCGATGCTGGCCGATGCGCCGGCACCGGTGACGGCAGCGATGCCTGTGCCGGCCGTGATGTCGGACACGGCCACGTTGATCTTTTCGTTGGCGTTGTTGTTGGCGCCGACCTGGAAATCGAAGCCACCGGCCGGGACGCCGTTATTGAGCAGCGACAGGCCGTTGAACTTGGTGCTCTGCAGGACGCGGGTCACTTCACCGGCCAGCGCGGTGTATTCCTGGTCGAGCGTGGTGCGGTCGGCCGTGCTGTTGGTACCGTTGGCAGCCTGCACAGCCAGTTCACGCATGCGCTGCAGGTTCTCGCCGACTTTGCCGAGCGCGCCTTCAGCGGTCTGCGACAGCGAGATCGCATCATTGGCATTGCGGATCGCGACGTTCAGGCCCTTGACCTGCGCATTCATGCGCTCGGCGATGGCGAGGCCGGCGGCGTCGTCTTTCGCGCTGTTGACGCGCAGGCCGGACGACAGGCGCTGCAGCGAGGTGGCCAGGGACGCCTGCGACATCGTCAGATTACGCTGGGTGTTCAGGGATGCGAGGTTGGTGTTGATGACTGCGGGCATGATGCTCTCCTTGGGTGGTCCGTAGATCCGGCCAGCATTCCTGGCCACATTCAACGTTGGGGGTTTGTCGCCGGGTGGCTATTCAACGCTGTTGTTTTGGGTTACGGGCGGGGAGGGCGATTTGTTTAGCGGCGCTTTGAAATTTCTTTGTCAGCGTGCGCATTGCGCGGTACCCGGAAGAAGACGCTGGATCCCGGCATCCGACGGGGCGACCTATCAAAGGCGATCGACCTCAAAACGTCATCCCGGCGGATGCCGGGATCCAGCGTCGTCCGGTTCGAGGAAACGAGAATTACTCGGCCATGCCCGGCACCAGTTTGTGACGCATCGCATAGTGGGTCAGTTCGGCGTTATGGCGCAGCCGCATTTTTTGCAGCAGGCGCGCGCGATACATGCTGATGGTCTTGACCGATAGTGACAATTCGACAGCAATCTCGGTCACGGTCTTGCCGGACGCGATCATCACCAGCGTCTGGTACTCGCGGTCGGACAGGGTCTCGTGCAAGGGCTTGCCCGGGTCGTCACCGATCTGGTTGGCCATTTCCTCGGCCAGCGACGGCGTGATGTACTTGCGGCCGTTGGCGACCAGCTGCAAGGCATTCACCAGTTCGGATGGCGCGCTCTGTTTGGTCAGGTAGCCGGAAGCGCCGGCCTTCATCGCGCGGATCGCATACTGGTCCTCGCGGTGCATGGTCAGCATCAGCACCGGCAAACCAGGAAGCTCCTTCTTCACCTGCTTCAACACGTCGATGCCATTGCGATCGGGCATGGAGATGTCGAGCAGCAGCACGTCGAAGCCGCCTTCGCGCACTTTCTGGATCGCCTGTTGCGCATTCTCGGCTTCGCCGGCAACGGTGATGAGCCCGCTGTCGCCGATGATCTGCTTGAGCCCTTCGCGCACGATCGCATGGTCGTCCGCGATCAGCACGCGGATGCCTTGCGATCCGGCACCGGCCTGCGCGCCCATGTCTCTGCCGGTCGGGCTGGCGTGCAGCATCATGGTCCCGTGGCTGTCCGGCCGATGTCCAGCGGCAGCCGCGCCGTGACGATGGTCCCCTTGTTCGGCAGCGACGCGATCGAAAATTCGCCGCCCAGCATCGTCATGCGCTCGGCCATGCCGCGCAGGCCGAACGAGCGCGGACTGTCGCGGCGCGTGCCTTCCATGCCGATGCCGTTGTCGATGATCTCCATCAGCAGCTGCTCGCCGTCCTCGTACAGGCGCATGTCGACGCAGGTGGCCTGCGCGTGCTTGCGAATGTTGTTGCAGGCTTCCTGCGCGACCCGGAACAGTGAAATCGCCACCTTGGGATCGAGCTCGATGTCGGGCTGGTTGCAGCTGAAGCGATAGGGAAGGCCGGTCTGTTCTTGCTGTTCCTGCGCCAGCCATTCGAGCGCGGCGACCAGGCCGGCATCGAGGATGCCGGGACGCAGGTCGGCCGAAATGCGATGAATGGACTCGATCGACCGGTCGAGCAGTTGATTCAGGTAGTCGCGCCGCTCGGCGAGATAGGGAGTCTGCGGCACTTGTTTCCAGACGTGCTCGAGCATCATCTTCAGCGCCGACAGGTTGCCGCCGAGGTCGTCGTGCAGGTCGCGCTCGATGCGCTCCCTTTCCTGCTCCTTCACTTGCTCGACATGTGCCGACAGCTCGGCCAGCTGGCGCCGCGATTCGCGTATCTCTTCCTGCAGCTTGCGGCCTTGCGAGATATTGGTCATCAGGCCGGTCCACTGTATGCCGTCTTCCCCTTCGTCGCGCGGCGTGGCGCGCAGGTTGATCCATTTGGTGTCTTGCCAGGATTCGATCCAGACCCGGCCTTCCCAGTTCAGCACCGACAATGCGGTGGCTGATGCGCGCAATGCGGCGGCCCAGCTGCTGCGGTCTTCCTCCGCGATCAGCGCCAGGAAGCGTGCGGGGTTGGCATACAGCGCCTCGGCCGGCTGGCCCAGCAAGTCATGGCAGGCCTGCGACAAGAAGCTGAATTGCAGCAGGCCGGTCGGGCCGCGCCGCATCTGGAACAGCAGTCCGGGCACGTGGGCCTCGATCTGCGCGAAACGTTCCTCGCGGCTGACGGTGGCGCGCTCGGCGCGTGGCGCCACGCTCACCGCAATCAGCGCCGATACATCCTGCAGCTGCGCATAGGACAGCCGCAGCGTGACGTCATACAGGCTGCCATCGCGCCTCATCTGCGAGGTATGCGTCGTGATCTCCGGCTCGCCGCCGGCGCGCAGGCGGCCGACGAACTGGTGCAGCTGTTCGTCGGTCAGGTCGCGCATGATCTGCGGGGCGCTCATCATCGCCAGCTCGCCGGCTGAATATTGCAAGTTGCGGCGCACCGCTTCGCTGGCTTCGAGCACGGCGAGTGAACGGGCATCGATGATGAAAATCTCGTTCCCTGATTCCTGGATCAGGTTGGCCAGCCAGGTTTCTTCCAGCATGCGAGGGTGATCTTCCATGGTTTCTTGCGTCGAAGACGGAACGGCCTTGATGACGCTCAAAGTTTTCACAATGCCACTTCACCGCGAGATACCACTGCGCTTATTGATAATTCGCAACTCATGGCAACACGACATGTCGGCGAAGCAACTATTTGCCCTCAGCAAACGTAAGACTTCTGCAGGCGTCTGCCGATGGCTGATCTTTTCATCCCTATGCAATTCTCCATAGAAAGATTCATCTGACCGGCCGGAAAAGCAGGGGTTCCCCCCCTTTATTCATCGCCTGAAATTTTTGCAAGCCATGGTCTGATGTGACGCTGAATGCATCCACCCACGCCGCACCCGACCCGGCAGCACCGACCATGCGCGACCTGACAGCCAGTCCCCAGGAACGAGTCAAGGAATTCAATTTCACCGTCAAGGACTTCGAGCGGGTTCGGGCCATGATCCGCGACTGCGCCGGCATCGCGCTGGCCGACGGCAAGCAGGAGATGGTGTACAGCCGGCTTGCGCGCCGACTGCGCGCCACCGGGCTGGCCTCGTTTAATGATTACCTCGACCAGCTCGAGCGCAATGCGCTGCAGGGGGAGTGGCAGGCCTTCACCAATGCGCTGACGACCAACCTGACCTCGTTCTTCCGCGAGCCCCACCATTTCCCCATCCTCGCCGGGCACGCGCGCAATCACGCCAGCCTGTCGGTCTGGTGCTCCGCCAGCTCGACGGGCGAAGAACCGTATTCGATCGCCATGACCTTGTGCGAAGCCTACGGAACGCTGGCGCCACCGGTAAGCATCACGGCGACCGACATCGATACCGATGTGCTCGACATTGCGGCGCAGGGCATCTATCCGGCCGAGCGCGTGCGTTCGCTGCCGACCGAGCAGCTGCGCAAGTTCTTCATGAAAGGCAAGGGCAGCCAGGACGGGCAGGTGCGGGTAAGGCCCGAGTTGCGCAAGCTGATCGATTTCCGGCAGCTGAACTTGCTCGGGCAAGACTGGGCATTGAAGCCGCCGTTCGATGTCATTTTCTGCCGCAACGTGATGATCTATTTCGACAAGCCGACCCAGCGCCAGATCCTGTCGCGCTTCGTCAGCCTGATGAAGCCGGATGCCTTGCTGTTCGCCGGCCATTCCGAAAATTTTTTGTATGTGTCGGATGCGCTCAGGCTGCGCGGCAAGACCGTGTATGAATTGCTGGGCCACCGATGAACACCGGTGACGAACACTTCGCCAAGCACGTTTATTTCGATCGTCACTTCAAGTGCATGGCCGCGCGCGTACTGCCGGGCGAGTACTACTTCACGACAGCCGACATGGCGATCCTGACGGTATTGGGTTCCTGCGTGTCGGCCTGCGTGCGTGACCGGCTGACCGGCATCGGCGGGATGAACCACTTCATGCTGCCCAGTGGCGGTGATGCGGACGGGCCGGCATCGGCCTCGATGCGCTATGGCACACAGGCGATGGAAATCCTGATCAACCAGCTATTGAAGGCAGGCGCGCAGCGCGCCAACCTCGAGGCCAAGGTCTTCGGCGGCGGCCGCGTGCTGTCCGGCATGCAGGCACTCAACGTCGGCGAGCGCAATGCCGCCTTCGTGAAGGACTATCTGCGCGCCGAAAAGATACCCGTCGCGGCGGCGGACCTGAACGACATCCACCCGCGCAAGGTCGCGTTCTTCCCGCGCACCGGCAAGGTCTGGGTCAAAAAACTGGAAGCGGCCGACAGCAAGCTGGTGCAGGTCGAGCAGCAGTACTCGACGACCCTGCAGTCGACGCCGGTGGCGGGTGAGATCGAACTGTTCTAGGCCCGGCGCACCGGGCCGGGCAGCACGGGACCGGACAGGGCAGGAACTTCCTGTCAGGACCTGAAGTTTCGTGGAGCCGGACCGCCCGGTACAAAAACAAACACCCTTCAAAAGAAGGGCGTCGGTTGTTCAGGCAGGCGTTGGCGCGGGCAGGGCGCCTCAGGCGGATTTCTTGACGGCTTGGATCAGGCATTTCGACAGTTTGTCGAAATGAATCAGCGCAGCCTGGGTCAGTTCCAGTTGTTTGCGGCGTGCATCCTCGGTGTCAGCCAGCAGGATCCAGCCTTTTTCACGCATGGACTTCAGCCGGCCGTGGAGCATGGCCGGCGAGCCCAGTTCGCGCTTTCCCATCAGGTCTTTCACCGACAGGCGCTCCTGGTTTTGGCGCGCGTTGGCGATCAGTTCGAGAATGCGCTCTTCCAAAGGCTCGAGCGGCGGCAGCGACGGCATGCCCCGGAGAGCTTCGGCCAACTGCAGGAAGCGCAGATAAATGTCTGCGGGACGGCTGCGTTTGCTCACGAAATGCCTTTCAGATAGCAGATTTCTTAAAGAAAAATATAATATCGCAACGTCGAAAAATATGCAGCAAATGACTATTGTCATCAAGGATAATTCTTATTTGCCGGATGAAATGTCGGAAAGTTGAATTAACTGAAACCCTCGTTTTCAAGCATTTCCGGCATACATGCTGAAATAAAATTGGTTATTCCATACATATATGTATAGCACTTAAATCAAATGTTTGCGAGGCGCTTTCTCAATATGCCTCGCTTGACCCTGTCAGCCCATCCTTATACAGTCCGCGTTGATTTGCGCCGGCGCCTGCGGCGTCGTCCGGCCCCGGCCGGCTCACCTCCCCCGTACATGAAGACAGACCTGCCGCTTCCACCGTCAACCCCACCCCAGGATACCGAGCCCGCATTCACGCTGAACGCGCGAGCAGCCGAGCGTCCGGCCGACCCGCTGGTCAGCGTGCTACTGCCGGCCTACAACGAAGAAGGCAATGTCGTGCCCATGCTCGATACCCTGCATGCCTTACTTACCGGGCTGGGCCTGCGGCATGAGCTGATCGTGATCGACGATGGCAGCCGCGACGCGACCGTCGAGCGCGTGACGGGCGTGGTCGACCGCCTGCCGGTGACCCTGGTCCAGCTGTCGCGCAACTTCGGCAAGGAAATCGCGCTGTCGGCCGGCATCGACGAGGCGCGCGGCGACGTGGCCGTGCTGATCGACTGCGACTTCCAGCACCCGCCCGAACTGATCCCGTCCTTCCTGTCGCAATGGCGGCGCGGCTACGACATGGTGTTTGCCGTGCGTTCCGACCGCGATGACGAAGGGGTCGCCAAGCGTGCGTTCACCCATGTGTTCTATGCGCTTCTGAACTTCGGCGAGCGCAACAAGATTCCCGAGAATACGCAGGACTTCCGCGTGCTCGACCGCTGCGTGCTGGATGCGTTGAAGCGCATGCCCGAGCGCAATCGCTTCATGAAGGGCCTGTACAACTGGGTCGGCTTCACGCGGCTGCCCATGACGGTGCGCACCGATGCGCGCCGCCACGGCACCAGCAGCTTCAACTTCGGCAGCCTGTTCCGGCTCGCCGCCACCGGCCTGACAGCGTTTTCCAATGTGCCGCTGCGGCTGTGGACCGTGGTCGGCGGCATCGTGTCGCTGGCGTCGATCGCCTACGCACTCTTTACCGTGATCGACACGCTGCTGTTCGGCACCGACCTCGGCGGCTGGCCGACGCTGGTGGTCGCCATCACCTTCCTGGGCGGCGTGCAGCTGCTGTCGGTCGGCATCCTCGGCGAGTACATCGGCCGCATCTTCAATGAAGTCAAGCAGCGCCCGCCCTACTTCGTCACCCGCATCACCCGCGCCAATCCGGCGCCGGGCAAAGGCGAGCAGGGATCGACCGGCCAGGACCGCCAGGGTTCATGAAGCGCGAACTGTTCTGGTTCGGCGTCGTGGGCCTGAGCGCCATGGCCGTGCATCTCGCCAGTGTTTCGCTGGTGCTGGTGCCGCTGGGCTTGCCGCCGCTGTTTGCTAACGTCATCGCTTTCCTGATCGCCTTCCAGGTCAGCCTGGCCGGGCATCGCCGATTTACTTTCCGTGACAATGAAGCGCCGGCCTCGCAGTCGCGCTGGCGCTTCTTTGCCGTGTCATGCACCAGCTTTGCCGTCAATGAACTGATGTATGCGGTGCTGCTGCGCTTTACTGCGCTGGACTACCGTGTCGCGCTGTTCATCGTGCTGGTGCTGGTCGCGGCGCTGACTTACGTCAGTTCGCGCGCGTGGGCCTTCGCGCCGGCTGCCGATGTGCCGCCGGGTGATGCCTGATGGCCGCTGGCGCGCAACGCGAAGCCATCGTGCAGCGTCGGCTCAGCCTGTGCGCCGATGATTTTGGCCAGTCGGCCGCCATCAATGCGGGGGTCCTGTCGTTGCTGGCCAGCGGACGCTTGCAGGCGACCTCGGTATTGTCCGAAGGGCCTGTCTGGGCCGAGGGCGCAGCCAGACTGAAAGCGCTGCTGTCCTCGACGAATCCGCAGGCCGATGTCGGCTTGCACCTGAACCTGACCCATCCCTTTGAGGGCGCCATCCTTGCCCGGCCCTTGCCGCACTGGCTGCTCTCCTGCACCTTGCGGCTGGCGTCGAAGCATGAGGTGCGCGACAGCTTCCTGCGCCAGGTCGAAGCCTTCGTGCGGCACTACGATCGCCTGCCCGATTACCTCGACGGCCACCAGCACGTCCATGCGTTTCCGGTGGTGCGCGATGCCGTGATGGAAATCATCGACCAGTGCTGGCAGGGACAAACGGTGCGTCCCTGGCTGCGCGTACCCGAGCGACTGACGGGCGACGATGCCGCATTCAAGGCGTTCGTACTGCGCGCATCGACGCGCGGCTTCGGCGCGCTGGCTGAATCGCATGGCTTGCGCACTACGCCGGCCTTTGGCGGTTTGTACTCATTGCAGCCCGACGACGGCTTCGAAGGCCGGATGAAACGCTGGCTGCGCGAGTCGCCCGACGGCACGCTGATCATGTGCCATCCTGGCCTGACGAATCGTGAGGCGCCGGATGCGTCGGATCCGATCGCGCCGGCACGCGCGGTCGAATACGCCTATCTGTCCGGCGAAGCTTTCCTTGACGATTGCGCGCGCAGTGGCGTGACGCTGGTACGCCATTCGGCATTGCTGGCTGCTGCCGGCCAGTGATGCGCCGTCAATCGACGGGCCCCCGCCGCACCGCCGTCAGCCGTGCATTGCGCTCGACCCGGATCGCCTGCGCCGCCCGCTCGCCATCGATGCCGATCGAATGGAGCACGAACGATGACAACTGCAGCCCGGTTTCCAGCGCTTCCGGCATCACCAGGTTGGCCCCGGCCTCGCGCAGCGCATGCGCATGGCCTTCGTCATGCGCGCGCGCCAGCAGCTGGATGTCGGCGAACTCGCGCCGTATCGCGCTGGCCGCATGCAAAGCCGCATCGGCATGGTCCATCGTCAGCACGATGGCGGCCGCCTTGCTCGCGTGCACGCGATGCAGCAGTTCCGGCCGGCTGACGTCGCCGTAATACACCGGCTCGCCCAACGGATGCCGGTTGGTCGAACGGTGCATGTCGATGTCGATGGCGACGTAGCGCACGCCCTGGTCGGCCAGGATTTTGGCCAGCAGCTGGCCCATGCGGCCGAAGCCGACGATGATCACATGGCCGGCCAAGGGCGCCGGTTGCGCATCCTCGAGCGGTGCCGCGGCCGGCGGGTGATGCTGATCCCACCACACTGCGAACTGATGCCCGGCACGCCAGACCATCGGCGTGGCGAACATCGACAGGCCGACCACCAGCAGCACGAATTGCGACAGCGCCGGGCTGAACAAATGCGACGTCATCGCATAACCGGTGACGATGAAGGCGAATTCGCCGCCCTGGCCCATCATCAGCCCGCCCTGCACCGCCGCGCCCCAGGAAAAGTGCCCGGCCCGCAGCACCAGCGCCTGCACCGCAGCCTTGATCATGAACAGCCCGGCGACCGACAGCGGCAACAGCAGCGGCGCGGCCAGCAGGGTGCGCAAGTCCGTCTGCATGCCGACCGACATGAAGAACAGGCTCAGCAGCAAACTCTTGAACGGATCGATCGTCACCTCGACCTCGTGCCGGTATTCCGTCTCGGCCAGCAACAGGCCGGCGAGGAAGGCGCCGAGTGCCATCGACAAGCCCGCATACTGCGTCAGTCCGGCGATACCCAAGGTCGACAACAAAATCAACGCGACGAACGTGGCCGGATGATGGTGATGCGACAGCGCCTTGAACAAGGGCCGGATCACGCGGCGGCCCAGCAAGTAAATTAGCAGCACCACAGCGGCCGACTTGAACAGCACGTCGGCCAGCAAGGGAAGCAGGCGGTCGACATTGCCGCGCGCCAACAGTCCGGTCAGCAGCAGGATGGGCACGACGGCCAGGTCTTGCAGCATCAGGATGGAAAAGCTTGCCTGCCCGAGCGGCCGGTCGAGCAGCTGGTGCTCCGTCATCAGTTGCATCACGACGGCAGTCGACGACAATGCCAGCACCATGCCGAGCACGATGGCCGTCGGCATCGGATTGCCGAAGGCGGTGGCGACGGCGCCGATCAGCAAGGCCGACAGCAGCACTTGCGCGAGGCCGGCGCCGAACACCCAGCGACGCAAGGCCCACAGGCGTTCGGCCGACAGTTCGAGTCCCAGGGTGAACATCAGGAACAGCACGCCGAGCTCGCCGAGCGCAATCACGCCCTCGACCCGCAGGAAAGTGAAATTCGCCAGCCAGGGCAGGTGGCCTGCCCACAGCGGCAAGCCGAACGGACCCAGCACCACGCCGACCGCAAGGAAGCCGAGGATGGGATTGACGCGATAGCGCTGCAGCACGGGCATCAGCACGCCTGCAAGCGCGAGGAAGATCAGCGTCTCGCGGAGATAGGGCAGCACGGCATGATCGTCGGGTAGTGGACGCTCCTAGCCATTCATTCTAGGGCGGCCTGTCGGGCGATGGGCAAGCGAATTGCGAGCGCACCCTATAATCGCCGCTTCAATTAACGATCGGCAATAACCTGCTTGTGCAGGCGCGTTGCCCGACCCGGTTCACGCATCAGGAGGTTGCCGCGTAAGCGACTGGCGCGCCGGGCAGGAGGATGAAAATGCAACTGGTCACGCGATTGCTGCTGCGGCTGCTGGTCGTCGGCGCCGTCATGATGGTGCTGGCGATTGCGATCACGCTGGCTGCGGCCAAGCGCAACATGGCCGATGAAATCGACAGCAGCCAGCGCATCGGCCAGCTGGTGGCGATCCTGTCTGCATTGCAGGAAGGTGCGCCAGTGGCGCGCCAGGCCGACGCGATCAATGCGATGAATGACGGCGACACCCTGCGCAATTTTCATGTGGCCCTGATCGACGCCGATGGCCGCCGCCTGACGCGGCCGCCGCATGCAAGCGAAGACGCGGCGGCGCATGCGTCGAACTGGCTGCAGCGCTGGATGCTGTCCGACCAGCCGATGCCGACCTACATGCTGGGCATCGTCCGTCCCGATGGGCAGCGGCTCGCCGTCGCGCTGGAGTCGGCGCCGCAGGCCGAAAGCGGCGAAGCGGTGATGTCGGCCTTGCTTCAGTCAGGTCTGTTTGGCGCCATTACGCTGGCGCTGATTGCCGTGCTGTGGATCAGCGTGCGCCATGCGCTGGCGCCGCTGGCCGGCATCCTGCAGGGCATTGCCCGCATCGAGGCCGGCGATTATGCGGCGCGCATTTCGAGCAGCAGCACGCGCGAGCTGAACCAGATCGCGCAATCGCTGAACCATTTGTCGGAGGCCCTGAACGAGCAGATCGCCAAACAGCGGGAACTGTTGCACCGGCTGCAGGATGTGCAGGAAGAAGAACGCCGCCGGCTTGCACACGAATTGCACGATGAATTCGGCCAGTTGCTGACGGCGATACAAGTCGATGCATCATTCATGCTCAGGCAATCGGCTGGCCAGCCGGCGCTCGAGGCCTGCGCGAAGGCGATGTACGAGAACAGCGGCAGCATCCTGTCGCAGTTGCGGGGCTTGCTGGCGCAATTGCGGCCTTATGGATTGCTGGGCGACGAAGAACACGACATTGCGCTGGAGCAGGCGCTGCGCGACCTCGTCAGGCAAAGGCAAGAGCGCGGCGACGCGGGGCTGGATTGCCGGTTGGCGGTGTCGCTGGGCGATGCCGCGATACCACCGCGACTGGCGGTGGCAGTCTATCGGATCGCGCAGGAAGCGCTGACCAATGTGATGCGCCACGCAAAGGCCAGCAAGGTCGAGATTTCACTCACTGTTGATGCAGCGGCACCGTCGTTACAGCTGATCGTGGCCGACAACGGCATCGGCTTATCCGGCGGCAGCAGGGGAGCGGTGCTGTCCGACGGCATCGGCATGGCCGGCATACGCGAGCGCGTGTTGGCCAATCAGGGCACGTTGCAGTTACTGCCGGTCGAGCCGACAGGCCTCACGCTGCGAGCGAGCTTTCCACTCTAAGGGTCAGGGCGTCGACGGGCCGATCGAAGGCGGCTCAGCCAGCAGGCCGTGCTTCTCGGCGTATTTGCGCAATTCATAAATGGACGATACGCCAAGCTTCTTGCGCACCGTTGTTGCGTAGTTGGATGCCGTGCGTTCGCTGATGTGCAATCGCGCTGCAATCTCATCCACGTTGTGCCCCTGTGCCAGCAGCGTCAGCACTTCGAATTCGCGCGGCAGCAGGTCGGCCAGTGCCGCATTCGTGGCCTCGAGCGGGCTATCGAAATCGAGCGACGGCGCCACCGGCTGCTGGCCTGCGATCACCGCATGGATGGCGGCCACGATCTCGTCCGGTTGCATGCTCTTGGTCAGGTAACCGCTGGCGCCCAATTGCAGCGCCTGACGTGCGATCGATACATTTTCATGCATGGAGAAGATCAGCACCTTCTGCTTCGGGAAGCGTGAAAGGATGCGGCGCAGCGATTCGAACCCGCCTTGCCCGGGCATCGACAAATCCATCACCACCACATCCACTTCGCGCGCCCTCAGGCGCTCATAAGCCTCTTCGCCGGTGGATGCTTCTTCCACCACGGACAGCCGCTGATCCAGCTCAAGGTAGCGCTTGTAGCCTGCGCGCACGACCGCGTGGTCGTCAACCAGCATCAGTGTGATCGGCGGAGCGGAATGGGGCATGACGATAAATCAGCGGAGAGGGGTCAGAACGCGCGTCAACTATACCGCGAAAAAATCGACAAGGTCATGGCTCGCCATGCGTGGCTGGCTGCAAAAAAAATGGCGACCTGCCGGTCGCCATCAAACAAGGGATGACCTTATAGAGAGAAACACACTGCTGAAAATGACACAGTGACGGCGAAGCATAGGCGCGGTCGCGTGATTATGCATAGAGTGAATTTTCATAAGCACGCCATCGTTGGTATTTGGCGCGTACAAATCCCGGCTTTTGGTTCAGAAATCCGTCGGGAAAGTGCTTGCGCTTGTGAGAAATCACCGTTTACCCCATGTGCTCGCGTCCCCATCGTTGGTGGCCTGATTGTC
>JBDKLN010000145.1:0-5396 GCA_039806045.1 Pseudomonadota bacterium | reverse complement strand
TGCGATAGCCGCCGGGACGCAGCTCGAGGTTGTCGCGGATGTGGACCGGCGGCGCGAGGAAGCCGATGTCCTGCGCGAATTTGCGGCGCACGCCCTTGATGCGCTTGAGCAGCTCGCCGCCCTGCGCTGCGTCGACCAGCGGTATCAGGCGAAAACCCACTTCGAGGCCCAGCGCATCGACCGGTACCACGTCCTGCCAGCCGGCTTCTTCGCTTTCGACGGTGGCGGCTGGCACGGCCACCGGATCTTCCTTCGCTTCCTTTGCGGATTCAAGACGGCGCTGCGCCTGGCGTGCGCCGAGCGCGAGCAGCACGGCCAGCAGCAGGAAAGGCAGATGCGGCATGCCGGGCACGATGCCGAAGCCACCGATGATGGCGGCCGTGATGCCCAGCACCTGCGGCTTGGCCAGCAACTGGCCGACCAGCTGGCTACCCACATCCTGTTCATTGGCCACGCGCGATACGACGACGCCGGCGGCGATCGAGATCACCAGCGACGGCACCTGTGCCACCAGGCCGTCGCCGATGGCGAGCAAGGTGTAATTTTTCAACGCGTCGGCAAAGGCCATGTCATGCTGCAGCAGGCCCACCACCAGGCCGCCGACCACGTTGACGACAGTGACGACGATGCCGGCCACGGCATCGCCGCGCACGTATTTGCTGGCGCCGTCCATCGCGCCATAGAACTCGGCCTCGCGCGCGACTTCGGTGCGGCGGGCGCGTGCATCGGCTTCGCCGATCAGGCCGGCGTTGAGGTCGGCATCGATCGCCATCTGCTTGCCCGGCATCGCATCCAATGCAAACCGCGCGCCGACTTCCGCGATGCGGCCCGCGCCCTTGGTGACGACGGTGAAGTTGATGATAGTGAGGATGACGAAGACGACGATGCCGACCGTGTAATTGCCGCCGATGAGGAAGTGGCCAAAGGCTTCGATCACCTGCCCGGCCGCGCCCGCGCCGGTATGGCCCTCGGTCAGCACCACACGGGTGGAGGCCACGTTGAGCGACAGCCGCAGCATGGTCGACATCAGCAGCACCGACGGGAAGGCCATGAAGTCCAGCGGCTTCACGGTGTACAGGCTGGTCATCAGGATGATGATGGACAGCGCGATGTTGAACGAGAACAGCAGGTCGAGCGCGAAGGCCGGCAGCGGCAGCACCATCATCGCCAGCATCAGGATGATGAGCGCCGGCGCGGCCAGCGCCTGCGCGCCGCCGACCTTCATCCATGCGGGAAGCGCGAAGCCGTTCATGCGGCGTCTCCTGCCTGAATCCGTGTTTCAACGCCGGCGCTGCGCAGGTGCGGCGGAATGTCCATGTCATCCGGCACCTCGAGCGACGTCGGCCGGTCGGCGCGATAGCCTGCGCGCAACTGGAACACCCAGGCCAGCACTTGCGCGACGGCGGTATAGAGCTTTTCGGGGATGGCCTCGCCCGGCTCGACGTGGCGATACAGCGCGCGCGCCAGCGGTGGCGCTTCGAGCAGGGGCACGTTGTTGGCCGCTGCAATTTCGCGAATCTTCGCGGCCAGCTCGTCGACGCCCTTCGCGACCACCACCGGCGCGGCATCGCGCGACTCGCTGTACCTGAGCGCCACCGCGAAGTGCGTCGGGTTGGTGACGACAACGTCGGCCTTCGGCACCTCGGCCATCATCCGGCGCCGCGCCATCTCGCGCTGCTGCGCGCGGATGCGCCCCTTGATCTCGGGGTTGCCCTCCTGTTCCTTGTGCTCCTGCCGCGCTTGCTCGCGCGTCATCATCAGTTTCTTTGCGTACTTCCAGCGCTGCCAGGGCACGTCGATCGCAGCGATCAATGCCAGCACGCCAGCCATCGCCGCAAAGGCGACGAACATCACACGACCGAGCTGGCTGTCGCCGCTGCCGGCCGGCACCACCGCCATGCCGACCAGCGCATCGGTCTGCTTCATCACGGCCAGCGTGCCGACCACGCCCAGCAGCACCGCCTTGGCGACCGCCTTGCCCAGCTCGCCCAGCGAGTGCAGCGAGAACATGCGCGTGATGCCGGCGACCGGATCAAGGCGGTCGAAACGCGGCAGGAAGGATTTGACGGAGAACAGCCAGCCGCCGACCAGCAGCGGCGCAGCGATCACGACGGCCAGCAGGATCGCCGCGAACGGCAGCAATGCCCACAACGCGCGACCCGCAAGGTGGGCGCCATGTTCGAGCAGCAGGTAAGGTTCAAACGCCAGCTCGCGTGGAAAGGCCAGTCCCTCGCGCAGCATGCCGGACAATTCGCCCTGCAGGCGGCTGCCCATCATCCACAGCAGCAGGCCGCCGGCCAGCAGCGACGCGCATGCAGCCAGCTCGCGCGAACGCGGTATGTCGCCTTCTTCGCGTGCCTGCTCCAGCCGTCGCTGGCTGGCGGGTTCGGTCTTTTCGAGGTCGCTGTCTTCGGCGGCCATGCATTGCTCCATAGGCCCGGGTGGGGGGATGGAGCAATTATTCGATGGCAAGCGGCATTGTCATGCCGGGAACAACGGGGGGATTACGGGGCTGCTTGGCGGGCATCGCGCCGGTGCTTCCTCAGAAGCCCAGGCTTTCCAGAAGATCATCGACCTGCTCCTGGTCGGCCACCACGTCAGGCTTGCCGGCCGGGTTCACCTGCGGCCCGTTCAGCAAGCCGTTGCCGGCGTCGCGCGTGACCTCCTGCGGCGAGAAATCGATCAGCAATTGCACCAGCTGCGACTCGAGGCTATGGCCGAGCTCGGTGACTTTCTTGATCACTTGCCCGGTCAGGTCCTGGAAGTCCTGCGCCATCATGATGTCCAACAAGTGGCGGCGCGTGTCGGCGGCGGCGACGCGTGTCCGCTCAAGGTAGTCCAGCGTCCGGCACTGCAGGTCGCAGGCCGACGGCAAGCCGCGCTCGTCCAGCAAGGCCTGCCATTCGGCGATCAGCGCATCGGCGCCCTGCTCCACCCCTTCCTGCAAAGGCGATGCGGCATCGGTCGCGTTCAACACGCGCTGCGCGGCCTGTTCGGTCATCTTGGCGACGTATAGCAGCCGATCACGCGCACCCGGTATGTCGTCGCACGCGACGCGCTGCAGCACCTTGTCCAGCCCCAGTTCGCGCAAGCTTTCGTGCAGGCTGCGGGTCAGCTGGCCGACGCGCACCAGCAATTCATCATGCCGGTTCAGGTCCGCAGGTCCGGCATCCATCGTCGCGGCTTCCATCATCGCGGCGCCCATGGTCAGGCCCCTGCCTTTTCGAGCTTCTCGAAGATCTTCGACAGCTTTTCATCCAGCGTCGCCGCAGTGAACGGCTTGACGACATAGCCGCTGGCTCCGGCCTGGGCGGCGGCGATGATGTTTTCCTTCTTGGCTTCGGCGGTGACCATCAGCACCGGCATCTTGCCAATGGCGGCATCGGCGCGGATGTTCTTCAGCATCTCCAGCCCGTCCATATTGGGCATGTTCCAATCGGAGATCACGAAGTCGAAAGTCTCGTTCTTGAGCTTGGACAGCGCCATCGCACCATCTTCGGCCTCATCAACATTCGCATAGCCGAGTTCCTTCAGCAGATTGCGCACGATGCGGCGCATGGTGGAGAAATCGTCGACGACGAGGAATTTGGTCTTGGGGTCAGCCATGGGGCGCTCCGTGAAAAATGAGGTTGGCCGTCAATTCGTTTACGGCAGCCGGGTCGGGATCTTGAATACCGGGATTGAAATCAGACGCGCAGCGCGCGTCCGCCATCGCGCGCAAGCTGCTCCATCACCAGCCGCGGCAGCTGTACCAGCGGCGCCACGTCGTGCACCGCGCCGACCGCGATCGCTTCGCGCGGCATGCCGAACACGACGCAGGTCGATTCGTCCTGGGCGAAATTGACCGCGCCGGCCTCGCGCATTTTCAGCATGCCGGCGGCACCGTCCTTGCCCATGCCGGTGAGGATCACGCCCAGCGCATTGCGGCCTGCATGGTTTGCCGCTGATTCAAACAGGACGTCGACCGAAGGCCGGTGCCGGTTGACCGGCGGCCCCTGGTCGAGGTGGGTCACGTAGTTCGCGCCGCTGCGCGCGAGCAGCAAATGCGAATGGCCGGGTGCCAGGTAGGCATGGCCGGGCAGCACGCGGTCGCCATGCTCGGCTTCCTTGACCGAGATACGGCACAGGCTGTCGAGCCGCTGCGCGAACGAGCGCGTGAAGCCTTCGGGCATGTGCTGCACGATCAGGATGCCCGGGCAATCGGATGGCATTTGCTGCAGGAATCCGCGGATGGCCTCGGTACCGCCGGTGGAGGCGCCGATGATGATCAGTTTTTCGCTGGACCCGAAAGGCGTGCGCAGTGCCGGCAGCGATCGTGCCGCCTCGGCGCCGTCCGCGCCGGCGGCGGGCGACGCCCCTTCGGCCGTCCTCGTCCGTGGCCGCACTCGCGCGCGTGAAGCGATGCGGATCTTGTCAGTGATCAGTTCCGCATAGTCGCGCATGCCGCTCTGGATGGAGAGCTTCGGCTTGGCCACGAAATCCACCGCACCCAGTTCGAGCGCGCGCAACGTGGTTTCCGACCCGCGTTCCGTTAGCGACGACACCATCACGACCGGCATCGGCCGCAGGCGCATCAGCCGCTCGAGGAAGTCGAGGCCATCCATTTTCGGCATCTCGACGTCCAGCGTCAGCACATCGGGATTGGTCTGCCGGATCATCTCGCGCGCGACCAGCGGATCGGGCGCAACGCCGACGACTTCCATATCAGGCTGGTCGCTGACGATCTCCCGCAGCACGCTGCGGATCAGCGCGGAATCGTCGACGATCAGGACCTTGGTCTTGTTGAGGGACATGGGGTGTCAGTGACAGTAAAAATGCAGGGGCAGGCAATGGCCGACGGCTGATACTTGCGATCAGAATTCTTCCCATTCGTCCGCGCCGCCCCCCGCCGCGACTTTTTTGGGCGCAGGGGCGGCAGCACGCACGGCTGGTGCCGGCGCCGCAGCCTTCCTGCGCTGGGGCAGCGCAATCACGGTCGATGTCGCTTTTTTCTTTGCAGCGCCGGCAGTGGCGCTTTTTTGCGCCGTGCCGCTGCCCATGCCAGACACACGGAATACGCTGACGGCCTCCGACAGGCTGCCCGCCTGTTCCTGCAGGCTGTCAGCGGCAGCCGCAGCCTGTTCGACCAGCGCGGCATTCTGCTGCGTGACCTGGTCCATCTGCGTGATGGCCTGGTTGACCTGCTCGATGCCGGCGCTCTGCTCCTGGCTGGCGGCCGAGATCTCGGCGATGATGTCGGTCACCCGGCGCACGCTGGACACCACCTCATCCATCGTGCTGCCGGCCTGTGCGACCAGCTTGCTGCCGGACTCGACCTTGTCGACGGAATCGCCGATCAGGGACTTGATTTCCTTGGCGGCGGCGGCCGAACGCTGCGCCAGGCTGCGCACCTCGGT
>JBDKLN010000144.1:0-3475 GCA_039806045.1 Pseudomonadota bacterium | reverse complement strand
CGCGATGACCTGGCCATGCGCCTGCGCGACGACCAGGTCAGCGAGCCCAACCGCCGCGACGACTACCAGCAGCCGGCGCCGATGGTGCAGGACGGCCTGTACCTGGTGCCCAAGGTCATCGAATAAGCGCTGCTGCGCCACGCCTGCGCCAGTCATTGCGGCGCCGGACACCGCAGCACTTATCGCCGTACCCCATAGCCGCAATCATTGCCGCACCCTTACGCAGTACACGATGCAGCCACTCGCCATGCAAACACTCAAGCAACTGTCGGCCCAGCTCCAACGCCGCGAAACCTCCGCGACCGAAATCGCGCAGCACTACCTGGACCGCATCGCGGCCAGCGACCTCAATGCCTATACGGGCCTGAATCCGGAATTGACACTCGCGCAAGCCAAGGCAGCGGATGCCCGACTGGCCAAAGGCGAAGGCGGCGCACTGACCGGCTTGCCGATCGCGCACAAGGACATTTTCGTCACGCGCGGCTGGCCGTCGACCGCCGGCTCGAAGATGCTCTCAGGCTACAACAGCCCCTTTGATGCGACGGTCGTGGATCAGTTCCGCAAGGCTGGCATGGTCACGCTGGGCAAACTGAACTGTGATGAATTCGCCATGGGCTCGTCGAACGAGAACTCGTTCTACGGTGCCGTGAAAAACCCGTGGGACAAGAGCGCGGTGCCCGGCGGCTCATCCGGCGGTTCGGCCGCTGCGGTGGCCGGCGGCCTCGCGCCGGCGGCGACCGGCACCGACACCGGCGGCTCGATCCGCCAGCCGGCGGCGCTGTGCGGCATTACCGGCATCAAGCCGACCTATGGCCGCGTGTCGCGCTTCGGCATGATCGCGTTCGCCTCGTCGCTGGACCAGGGCGGCCCGATGGCCTGGACCGCCGAAGACTGCGCGCTGCTGCTCAATGCGATGGCAGGCTTCGACGAACGTGACGCCACCAGCATCGAGCGCGACCCGGAAGATTTCACGCGCCATCTCGGCGACGACCTCCAGGGCCTGAAGATCGGCGTGCCGAAGGAATACTTCGGCGACGGCCTCGCGGCCGATGTGCAGGCCGCCGTGCAGGCCGCGCTGAAGGAATACGAAAAGCTGGGTGCCACCCTCGTCGACATCTCGCTGCCAAAGACATCGCTGTCGATTCCGGCGTACTACGTGATCGCCCCGGCCGAGGCATCGTCGAACCTGTCGCGCTTCGACGGCGTGCGGTACGGCCATCGCGCGAAGGCTTACACCGACCTGTCCGACATGTACCGCAAGACACGCGCCGAAGGTTTCGGCGACGAGGTCAAGCGCCGCATCCTGGTCGGCGCCTATGTGCTGTCGCATGGCTACTATGACGCGTACTACCTGCAGGCGCAAAAGATTCGCCGCCTGATCGCGAATGATTTCCAGCAAGCGTTCACCACCTGCGACGTGATCATGGGCCCGGTCGCGCCGACCGTCGCATGGGACCTCGGTGCGCGCGTCAATGACCCGGTCGCCAACTATCTGGCCGACATCTACACGCTGTCGACCAGCCTCGCCGGCCTGCCCGGCATGTCGATTCCGGTCGGCTTCGGCCAGGGCGACAAGAATGGCAAGCGCCCGGTCGGCCTGCAGCTGATCGGCAATTACTTTGGCGAAGCGAAGTTGCTCAATATCGCCCACCAGTACCAGCTCGCCACCGACTGGCACACCCGTCGCCCCGCTGGCGCGACCACTGCCTGAGAGGACCATCCAAATGCAATGGGAAGTCGTGATTGGTCTTGAGACGCACGCGCAGCTCACTACCGTATCCAAGATCTTCAGTGGCGCACCGACGGCGTTCGGCGCCGAACCCAATACCCAGGCCTGTCCGGTCGACCTCGCGCTGCCGGGCGTGCTGCCGGTGCTGAACAAGGGCGCCGTCGAGCGTGCGATCCAGTTCGGCCTCGCGATCGGCGCGACGATTGCGCCGCGCTCGATTTTCGCGCGCAAGAATTACTTCTATCCCGACCTACCCAAGGGCTACCAGATCAGCCAGTTCGAAATCCCGGTGGTGCAGGGCGGCACGCTGTCCTTCGTTGTCGAGAAAGACGGCAAGGCCGAAGTCAAAACCGTGCAGCTGACCCGCGCGCACCTCGAAGAGGATGCGGGCAAGTCGCTGCACGAGGACTACCAGGGCATGACCGGCATCGACCTGAACCGCGCCGGCACGCCGCTGCTGGAGATCGTCACCGAGCCGGACATGCGCAGCGCCGCCGAAGCGGTCGCCTATGCGAAGGCACTGCATGCGCTGGTGGTGTGGCTGGGTGTTTGCGACGGCAACATGCAGGAAGGCTCGTTCCGCTGCGACGCCAACGTGTCAGTGCGTCCGGTCGGCCAGAAAGAATTCGGCACCCGCTGCGAAATCAAGAACCTGAACTCGTTCCGCTTCCTCGAAGAAGCGATCAACTACGAAGTGCGACGCCAGATCGAGCTGATCGAAGATGGCGGCACCGTGGTGCAGGAAACCCGCCTGTACGACCCGGATCGCAAAGAGACGCGCTCGATGCGCAGCAAGGAAGACGCGATGGACTATCGCTACTTCCCGGATCCCGACCTGCCGCCGCTGGCCATCAGCGAGGAATGGATCGATCGCGTGAAGGCCGCGCTGCCGGAACTGCCGGGCGCGATGCGCGAGCGCTTCGTGGCCGACTACCAGCTGAGCGAATACGATGCGATGGTGCTCACGCAATCGAAGGCCATGGCCGCGTATTTCGAGGCCGTGGTCGCTGCCGCCGGCAAGGAGCAGGCCAAGCCTGCGGCCAACTGGCTGATGGGCGACGTGGCGTCGACACTAAACCGCGAAGGCATCGACATTGCGGCGTCGCCGGTGTCGGCGGCCCAGTTCGCGCTACTGCTGAAGCGCATCGCCGACGGCACCATCTCGAACAAGATCGCCAAGGAAGTGTTCGCCGGCATGTGGGACGCGAAGTCGGCCTCCGATGCATTGGCCGACGAGATCATCGAATCCAAGGGGCTGAAGCAGATCTCGGACACCGGCGCGCTGGAGAAGATCGTCGACGAGGTGCTGGCCGCGAATGCGAAATCGGTCGAGGAATACCGCGCCGGCAAAGAAAAAGCGTTCAACTCGCTGATTGGTCAGGCGATGAAAGCGACCAAGGGCAAGGCCAACCCGGCCCAGCTGACCGAGCTGCTGAAGCAGAAGCTCGGCTAAGGCTCGCGGGTCTGGGAGGAAGGGCGGCTGCGGCCGCCCTTTTTTTGCGTGCGCGTTGGGGCAGGCCATGCGAAGCCGGCCTTTTTGCACGACGACCATCGCTGCCATCGCTGCCTGCTATAGTCGGGAACGGCCCCGGGACGGGCCTGCATCCACCTCGAACGCAAGGAGCGACAACAATGAAAAGCATCTCCGCAGCATTCACGCTGATCATGGCGCTGGCTGGCTTTGGCCATGTCCACGCGCAGACCACGCAAGTCAGTACCGATTACCTGATGACGGTCCATATCCCG
>JBDKLN010000143.1:0-20864 GCA_039806045.1 Pseudomonadota bacterium | reverse complement strand
GTCGCGCTGCGCTCGTGCACAGGCGGCGCAGCCGAGCCGACGGGTGGACCACTGACATGAAACACAAGGTCAAACATATACATTTCGTCGGGATAGGCGGCTCCGGGATGAGCGGTATCGCCGAAGTGTTGCTCAACCTCGGCTACACCGTGTCCGGCTCCGACCTCGCGCCGAATGCGGCCAGCCGCCGTCTCGCAGAGCTGGGTGCGACGATACGCATTGGCCATGCGCCCGAGCATATCGATGGCGCCGACGCGATCGTCACATCGACTGCCGTGCAGCCGAGCAATCCGGAAGTGCAGGCCGGACGCGCGCGCCACATCCCGATCGTGCCGCGTGCCGTGATGCTGGCGGAACTGATGCGCCTCAAGCGCGGTATCGCGATCGCCGGCACCCATGGCAAGACCACCACCACCAGTCTGGTGGCCAGCGTGCTGGCCGAGGGCGGGCTGGACCCGACCTTCGTGATCGGCGGCCGCCTGAACAGCGCCGGTGCCAATGCCAAGCTCGGGACCGGCGAGTTCATCGTCGCCGAAGCGGACGAGTCGGATGCGTCGTTCCTGAACCTGTCGCCAGTGATCGAGGTGATCACCAATATCGACGCCGATCACATGGAGACCTACGACCACAGCTTCGCGAAGCTGAAGCAGGCCTTCATCGAATTCACGCAACGCCTGCCGTTCTATGGCGTCGCGATGCTGTGCGTCGACGACGCGAACGTGCGCGAGATCATGCCCTTCATCTCGAAGCTGGTGCTGACCTACGGCTTCCATGAAGACGCCGACGTGCGCGCGATCGATGCGCGCGCCGTCAACGGCCACATGGAATTCACCGTGATCCAGAAAGACTACGCGCCGCTGCCGGTGCGCCTGAACCACCCGGGCATGCACAACGTGCAGAACGCGTGTGCGGCGATTGCGATCGCGCGCGAGCTGGATGTCGCCGATCACCATATCCAGAAGGCGTTGCAGGAATTTACCGGCGTCGGCCGGCGCTTCACGAAATATGGCGAGCTGGCCTCGGCCGATGGCGGCCAATTCGCGCTGGTCGACGACTACGGCCACCACCCGGTCGAGACCGCGGCGACCATTGCTGCCGCGCGCGGCGCCTATCCGGGCCGCCGGCTGGTGCTGGCCTTCCAGCCGCATCGCTATACGCGCACGCGTGACCTGTTCGAGGATTTCGTGAAGGTCTTGGCGACGGTCGACGTGCTGGTGCTGGCCGACGTCTATGCGGCCGGTGAGCAACCGATCACGGCCGCCGACGGCCGCTCGCTCGCGCATGCGCTGCGCGTGGCGGGCAAGACGGAACTGGTGTTCGTCGAAGACATCACGCAGATGCCCGAAGTCCTGCTGAAGATGGCCAAGGCCGGCGATGTGGTGATGACGATGGGGGCAGGATCGATTTCAAATGTGCCGGGACAGCTGCAGCAATTGACGCAAGCAGCGAGCAAGACCGCACGGGAGCAGGCATGAGCACGGGCAGCAACAGTTTGAGAGCGGAATTCGGCAAGGTCGGCGTGCTGTTCGGCGGACGTTCGGCCGAACGCGAAATTTCGCTGATGTCGGGCAGCGGCGTACTGAAGGCGCTGCAAGCGCAGGGCATCGATGCACATCCGTTTGATCCGGCACAGCGCTCGCTGGGCGAGCTGGCTGCGGAGAAATTCGATCGCGTGTTCATTGCGCTGCATGGCCGCTATGGCGAAGACGGCACGCTGCAGGGCGCGCTCGAGCAACTGGGCATTCCGTATACCGGCCCGGGCGTGCTGGCGTCGTCGATCGCGATGGACAAGGCGATGACCAAGCGCGTCTGGCTGCATGAAGGCTTGTCGACGCCGAAATTCGACATGCTGTCGGCGAACAGCGACTGGGCCGCCGTGGTGGCCAAGCTGGGATTGCCGTTGATCGTGAAGCCCGCGCATGAAGGGTCGACGCTGGGCCTGACCAAGGTCATCGAGGCCACGCAGCTGCCGGCGGCCTATGCACTCGCCGCGAAGTACGACAAGGCGGTGATGGCCGAGGAATTCATCAGCGGCATGGAGCTGACCTGCCCGGTCCTGGGCGCCGGTGATGCCGCACGCGCGCTGCCGGTGGTGCGCATCGTGGCGCCGGATGCGAACTACGATTACCAGAATAAGTACTTCTCCGACGAAACCCGCTATCTGTGCCCGAGCGGCCTGCCGCCGGAGCAGGAAAAGCAGATTCAGGAACTGGTGCTCAAGAGCTTCAGGTCGCTGGGCTGTCGTGGCTGGGCGCGCGCCGACGTGATGGTGCGTGACAGTGACGACCAACCCTTCCTGCTGGAGATTAATACCTCGCCGGGCATGACTGGCCATTCGCTGGTGCCCATGTCGGCCGCTGTGGCAGGTTTGCCGTATGAAGCGCTGTGCGTGGAAATTCTGCGCATGGCAGCGTTGGACCTGAAAGCGTCGGCGGACTGGAAACCCTGAAGACCTGAAGGCTTGAGAGACTAAGGAATCACGCGCTATGTGGAATGACATCAGGGCACTGAACATCATCACCCGAGCCATGCTCGGCGTGGTGCTGTGCGCTCTGCTGTTTGCCGGCTACAAGTGGGTCGCAAGCCAGTCCATGTTCGATTTGCGGGTGGTTCAGGTGCGCGCTGCGGATGGCGGGCCTTTGCGCTATGTGGATGCGGCGACGGTGCGCAGTGCCGCGTTGCCTCGCATTCGCGGCAACTTCTTCAGCGTGAACCTGCTGGCGGCGCGCCAGGCTTTCGAGACCGTGCCTTGGGTGCAGCACGCTTCGGTGCGTCGCGAGTGGCCCGACAAGCTGATCGTGCTGGTCGACGAATACCAGGCGCTTGGCACCTGGGGCGAGCAGGAAGGCCGATTGATTTCAGTGGATGGCATTTTGTTCACTGCCAACTTGGATGAGGCGGAAGAAGACGGCAAGCTGCCGGTGCTCGACGGACCGGATGACAGCGCGCGCGAAGTCGCGTTACGGCTGGCCGACCTGCGCGAATGGCTGGCGCCGGTCAAGCTGGCGCCGCGCTCGTTGCTGCTGTCAAAGCGCTATGCGTGGATCGCGAAGCTGGACAACGGCATTGTGCTCAACCTCGGTCGCGCGCATGAACGCGAGCAGTTGAAGGCCAGGGTGGATCGCTTTGTGAGCGTCTATCCGCAATTGGCGGCGGCGCTGCCGGGAAGGATAGAAAGCGTGGACATGCGTTACCCGAACGGGCTGGCGCTCAAGCGGCGCACGCAGCCCTTGCCGGGCAATGCGCCGCCCACGGATCCGGGCGCGATCTGAGTCGGGCCGGAAAGCAATTTTTTTGAAATCGACAGAGAAAACAAGAACGCTGAGAACTTATGACTAAAGACGCGAAGAACCTGATCGTCGGACTCGACATCGGCACGTCGAAAGTGGTGGCCGTGGTGGCAGAGGTGCTGCCCAATGGCCGGCACGAAGTGATCGGCCTCGGCCAGAGCGAATCGAAGGGCCTGAAGCGGGGGGTGGTGGTCAACATCGAGGCCACGGTCGAATCGATACAGAAGGCGCTCGAGGAAGCCGAGCTGATGGCCGACTGCCAGATCCGCAATGTGTGGACCGGCATCGCCGGCTCGCACATCCGCAGCTTCAATTCCAGCGGCATGGTCGCGATCAAGGACAAGGAAGTCAGCGCCGCCGATGTGGCGCGTGTGATCGAGACGGCCAAGGCCGTCAACGTCCCGACCGACCAGCAGTTGCTGCACACGGTGCCGCAGGAATTCATTGTCGACAACCAGGAAGACGTGCGCGAGCCCATCGGCATGAGCGGCATTCGCCTTGAGGTGAAAGTGCATATCGTCACCGGCGCGGTGTCGGCGGTGCAGAACATCGTCAAGTGCGTGCGCCGCTGCGGCCTGGAAGTGACCGACCTGATCCTGCAGCCGATGGCGTCGGCCGATGCCGTGCTGACGGCCGACGAGAAAGAGCTGGGCGTGGTGCTGGTCGACATCGGCGGCGGTACGACGGACATCGCGATCTTCAGTGAGGGCGCGATCCGCCATACCGCCGTGCTTCCGATCGCCGGCGACCAGATTACGAACGATATCGCGATCGCGTTGCGCACGCCGACGCAGGAAGCAGAGGAGATCAAGGTCCATTACGGCATTGCCAAGCAAGTGCTGGCCGACCCGACCGATGTTTTCGACGTGCCGGGACTGGGTGATCGTGGTTCGCGCACGTTGTCGAAGGCTGCGCTGTCGGCCGTGATCGAGCCGCGCGTCGAAGAGTTGTTCTCGCTGGTGCATCAGCTGGTGCGTGAATCGGGCTTCGAAGAGGTGCTGTCATCCGGCATCGTGCTGACCGGCGGTAGTGCGCTGATGCCGGGCATGTGCGAATTGGCCGAGGATATTTTCCTCAAGCCGGTTCGCGTCGGTGTGCCCGAGTACAACGGCCAGCTTGCCGATGTGGTCAAGAGCCCGCGCTATGCCACGGTGATCGGTCTGCTGGAAGAAGCCAAGCGTCAGTACCTGCGCGGGCAGGTGGTGGTTCGCCAGGGAGGATCGGCAACGGCGGTCTGGACGCGGATGAAGGAATGGTTTTTGGGGAATTTCTGAATCAGGACCATTGAACGATTTTTCCAGACGCTGGATCCCGGCGCAGGCCGGGATCCAGTGGCGTCCATGAAATAACGAAGCAGCAAAAATGGCAGCGACATAAAAGCAGCAACCAGAAAAAGCAGCATGCAGCAGTACGAAGGTTTTTAGTTTTTTGGATATTCAATAAACCTCGCAGTTGTCAGTGGCTAGCCGTCGCCCCCGGGGCAGCGGTTATTGACTGCAAACTGCAACACCAAGGGAGTCAACATGGAAATCGATATGCTGGAAAACACGAAGGGCACCATCATCAAGGTGGTCGGCGTTGGTGGTGCGGGCGGTAACGCCGTGCAGCACATGATCAACAAGGGCGTCTCCGGCGTCGAATTCATCGTCGCCAACACGGATGCCCAGGCCCTGACGCAGTCGAAGGCACACAACGTGATCCAGATTGGCGAAACCGGCCTCGGCGCCGGCATGAAGCCGGCCGTCGGCCGCCAGCTGGCGGAGGAGACCCGCGACCGCATCGAAGATGCGCTGCGCGGCGCCCACATGGTGTTCATCGCGGCCGGCATGGGCGGCGGTACCGGTACCGGCGCTGCGCCGGTGGTGGCTGAAGTCGCCAAGGAACTGGGCGCCCTCACCGTGGCCGTGGTGTCGAAGCCGTTCACGCACGAAGGCCAGAAGTGCATGGACATCGCCAACGAAGGCCTGGACGAACTGACCAAGCATGTCGATTCGCTGATCGTGATCCTCAACGAAAAGCTTGAAGAGATCTATGAAGACGACAGCATGCTGGAGTGGCTGGGCCATGCCGACGACGTGCTGAACAATGCCGTGGCCGGTATCGCCGAGATCATCAACGTGCCGGGCCATATCAATGTCGACTTCAACGACGTCAAGACCATCATGGCCGAGCAAGGCAAGGCGATGATGGGCACGGCCGTCGCTTCCGGCGTCGACCGTGCGCGCATCGCGGCGGAGCAGGCTGTCGCTTCGCCGCTGCTGGATGGCATCGACCTGTCCGGCGCGCGTGGCGTGCTGGTCAACGTGACGGCCAGCCGCTCGCTGAAGGGCAAGGAAATCAAGGAAGTGATGGCGACGGTGCGTGCGTTCGCGGCGGAAGATGCATCGATCGCTCAGGGCATCGCGTATGACGACGCGATGGGCGACGAAATCCGCGTCACCGTGGTCGCCACCGGCCTCGGCCGCGCTCGTCGCACACCGCAACTGGTGTCGACCCCGGTCACCATCGCCCGTACCGGTACGTACAACGAGCCGATCGCCGTCAGCGGTGGCGAAGCTGTCACCAGCACGCCGAACTTCGAGCCCACGCGCACGCCGGCGGTCTGGCGCAAGAATGAAGCGACCGACACCGTGCGCGCAATGGAGCGCAATGGCACCGAAACCTACGACATCCCGGCCTTCCTGCGTCGCCAGGCGGACTGATCGTCAGGCAGGCTGCAGGGATTGTTGAATTTGAGGCAATCCCTGCAGGAAACCGTCAGTCGAGGCATACTTCGACTGGCAATCCGCTCGCAAGCAAGCGAAGCTGACCGCACCCGAGGGTGCGGTTTGTTTTGATGCCGCCCCTGCCCACCCGTTCATAACTAGGAAATCCCATGATGATCAAAATCGGAGACCGCCTCCCCGAAGGCAAACTGGCTGAATTCATCGACGTCGAAACCGAAGGCTGCTCGCTCGGTCCGAACACCTTCAATGTGTCGGATCTGGTCAAGGGCAAGACCATCGCCATCTTTGGCCTGCCGGGCGCCTATACCCCGACTTGCTCGGCCAAGCATGTGCCGGGCTATGTCGCGCACGCGAAAGCGCTGCACGCCAAGGGCGTGGACGAGATCTGGTGCGTGTCGGTCAATGATGCGTTCGTGATGGGCGCCTGGGGCCGTGACCAGAAGGCGACCGGTATCGTGCGCATGATGGCTGACGGCAATGCGGATTTCAGCAAGTCCATCGGCTTGTCGGCCGACTTCAGCCAGTTCGGCATGGGAACGCGTTCGCAGCGGTATTCGATGCTCGTCAAGGATGGCGTCGTCACCCAGCTGAACGTGGAAGCGCCGGGCAAGTTCGAGGTCTCGAATGCCGAGACCATGCTCGGTCAGCTGTAAATTGATCGATTGAGCAGGACCGCCGGATGATCAGGCAACGCACTATCAGGGAAACGGTCAGGACCACCGGCGTCGGGCTGCATTGCGGCACCCGTGTGGTGCTGACCCTGCATCCGGCGCCGGCCGACACCGGCATCGTGTTTCGTCGCGTCGATGTCGACCCGCCGGTGGAGCTTCCTGCGCAGGCCAACGGCGTTGGTGATACCCGCATGGCTTCGGTGCTGGAGAAAGACGGCGTGCGCGTGTCCACTGTCGAACACCTGATGTCGGCCTGCGCCGGCCTGGGCATCGACAACCTGGTGGTCGACCTGACGGCGGAAGAAATCCCGATCATGGACGGCTCGGCCGCATCCTTCGTGTTCCTGCTGCAGCAAGCCGGACGGCAGGAGCAGGATGCGCCGAAAAAATTCATCCGCGTGCTGAAGCCGGTCGAAGTGCGCGAGGGCGAAGGCCCGAATGAAAAATGGGCGAGCCTTGAACCATGGCATGGCTTCCGGCTCAAATTCTTCATCGAATTCAACCACCCGGCGATCGACGGCAGCGGCCAGACCGCTGAAGTGGATCTGTCACTCGAGTCGTATATCGAAGAGATTGCGCGCGCGCGCACCTTCGGCTTCATGCAGGATGTCGAGACCTTGCGCGGCATGGGTCTGGCGCGCGGTGGCTCGCTCGAAAATGCGATCGTGATGGACGAATTCCGCATCCTCAATACCGGTGGCCTGCGCTATCGCAACGAGTTCGTGCGCCACAAGATCCTCGACGCGATGGGTGACTTGTACCTTGCCGGGCATCCGCTGCTGGCCAGCTACAACGCGCACAAGTCCGGCCATGGACTAAACAACAAACTGCTGCGCGCCTTGTTTGCCGACGAATCCGCGTACGAGATCGTCACCTTCCCGAACGAAGCCGCGGCGCCGCCAGCCTATTCGACCCAGCTCGAGCAGGAGTGGGCGCCAGTCTGATACCGGCCGATTCATCCTGGCGCACAAAGCTGGTGCGCCAACCCAATCCCCCCCTTCCCGTCTCCCCGCCATGGTGCGGGCGACCCGACTTTCTGCGCCATTCCAGCGGCACAAGGCTTGCGTGACCCTTGGCATCAACATTGCTAAGGAGTACATCACCGAGAGGCCGGCTTGGTCTGACGACCGATATCGCTTCTTGAGCAAGGACGCTAGGGTTCCGATCGCTTTCGCAGATTTCATGCGCATCGCGATGACTGGTCCGAGAGCGGCCGGCTCCGATCCCTGACCGGTTCGGGGCTCCACGGAGGGATAAAAGCCCGGGAGGCCATTGCATATCGCAATCGCTCGCCTCCGGTATCCGTCACCCGAGGAGCCTGATGAAACCGGAAATCCTTCCGCCCCCCGCGCAGCCTGCCGTGTCTGCTGGCCGCCTGCGCAATCGCCGCAGCGCATGGTCCGTGCGCGGCGAGATGCCGCGCCGCGTGCGGCTGGCGCTGTCCATCCTTGGCTTTCTGTTGCCTTTCATTGTCTGGACGCTGCTGTCGACCGCTGGCGTAATGGATGAAGTTTTCATGCCGGATCCGGTCAAGGTCCTGCGCAGCACCCTCAACTGGTGGAGCGAAGAAGAGCTGCTGTCTGACATCCTGATCAGTTGCGAGCGCATCTTCGGTGGCTTCCTGTTGTCGGCGGTGATTGCGTTGCCGCTGGGCGTCATGATCGGCACCTTCGCACCGGCGCGCGCCTTGCTCGAACCGCTGACCGATTTCTCGCGCTACCTGCCGGCAGTCGCGTTTATCCCGCTGATCATGCTGTGGGTCGGCATTGACGAGAGCGCGAAAATCACCGTGATCTTCGTCGGCACCTTCTTCCAGATGGTGCTGATGTTTGCCGAAGATGTCGCGCGGGTGCCGAATGCCGCAATCGAGGCGGCGCGCACGATGGGCGCGACCACCTCCGAAGTCGTGAAGCTGGTGATCTTGCGCGCCGCACGCCCGGCGATGCTCGACACCATGCGCTCCTGCATGGGCCTGGCCTGGACTTACCTCGTCGTCGCCGAACTGGTGGCCGCAAACGCGGGCCTGGGCTTCGCCATTCTGAAGGCGCAGCGCTTCCTGCATACCGACAAGATCTTTGCCGGCATCTTGCTGATCGGCCTCATCGGCCTGATCACTGACCAGACCTTCCGCTGGCTGCACCGTACCGCCTTCCGCTGGCACTACCTCCGGAGCTGAACCATGACCATCAAGATCAGCGTCCGCCATCTGGACAAGTACTACGGCAAGGACGAGCGCCGCGTGCATGCGCTGGCCGATGTCAACCTCGACATCGCCGCCGGAGAATTCGTCACCTTGGTCGGCGCGTCCGGCTGCGGCAAGTCCACGCTGCTGCGTACCATCGGCGGGCTCGAAGAGTATGCCGACGGCGACATCCTGTGCAATGGCCACATGGTCGACGGGCCGGCTGCCGAGCGCGCGATGGTCTTCCAGAGCTACAGCCTGTACCCGTGGCTCACCGTCAGCGAAAACATCCGCTTCTCGCGCCGCCTGCGGCACGGTCGCGAGAACCTGTCGTCGAGCGACGTCGAGATCGCGTCCGGTCGCGCCGATGCACTGATCCAGCTGATGGGCCTGTCGCATGTGGCGCAATCCTATCCGGCCGAACTGTCGGGCGGCATGCAGCAGCGGGTGGCGATCGCGCGCGCGCTGATGGGCAAGCCAGATGTGCTGCTGATGGATGAACCCTTCGGCGCACTCGATGCGCAGACCCGCGAAGTGATGCACGACCTGATCCGTCACGTCTACCTGCTGGAAAAGACCACCGTGGTGTTCGTCACGCATGACGTCGAGGAGGCCTTGTACCTCGGCCAGCGCGTGGTGGTCATGGCGCCGCGCCCGGGTCGCATCGACTCTATCGTTGAGGTCCCGTTCGGCACCGAGCGTGAGCAAGACCTGAAGCTGGCGCCCGAATTCAACGCGCTCAAGCGCAACATCCTCGAGCGCATCCGCGAAACCTCCGGTATCAAGACCGACCTCGACCAGCTGGCCAGGCTGACGCGCGCCGCCTGAGCCCAACCTGAAGACCATCGACATGAACGCAACTGACATCTTCGACATTCCCGCCAAGGCTGCCGAGCTCGCACCCGACCTCGATGCCGGCACGATCAAATGGATTGAAGTCTTTCCTGGCGGTGGGCACTGGTCCTATCGCGTCACGCGCGGCACCACGTTGCGTTTCATCGACCTCGAAGGCGGTGCGAACGCGGCGGTGCTGCTGTACCGCGCCGATGAAAAGCTCGAGCGTCTGAACTTGCCCGATACCTTGAAGGCGCAGCACACCGCGCATCTGACCACCGGCCACGTGCTGTACTCCGACATGGGGCGCATCCTGGCCTCGATCCCGCGCGATACCGTCGGCTGGCATGACCCGCTGTGCGGCGTCACCGATGCTGAAACGGTGAAGAAAAAACACGGCGAGCAGCGCTACCAGGAGTATCGCAATGCGATGCATCGCAACGGCAAGGACAGCCTGCTGGTCGAGATCGGCAAATGGGGACTCGGCCTGCGCGACTGGGTGCCTAACCTGAACCTGTTTTCCAAGGTCAGAGTGAACGACGAAGGCCGCTTCGCGTTCGCGCAAGCTCATTCGAAAGCCGGCGACTTCGTCGAGCTGCGCTTCGAGATGGACACGCTGGTCGCGATCTCGACCGCGCCGCATCCGCTCGACCCGAACCCGGCCTATGCGCCCAGGAAAGTGGCCGTGATCGCCTGGCAGTCCGGCACCGCCGGCGCCGACGATGTATGCCGGCTGTCGTGCGACGAGAATCGCCGCGGCTACTACAACACTGAACTGATCTATCGCTGAAGCCCTGTACGCCGGCCATCCGTCGAATGACGGGCGCCGGCACCCCCGAACCTCCTTGTCACTGGTAGCCAAGCCATGAATACCCTGCGCGAAAGCACACTCGATCCGAACCATGCCGTCTACGACTACAGCCTGCCGGCAGGCGAACCCTGGCTACATGCAGTCAAGGCCGGCCAGGTCTTGCGCATCATCGACCTCGAAGGCAACCAGGCCGTCGACACCATTTTCTACAACGCCAACGATACGGCCGAGAGCTACAGCCTGACCGATACGCTGCAGCGTCAGGGTGGCATCTACCTGTCCACTGGCTCGGTGCTGTATTCGAATCGCGGCCGGGCCATGCTGACTATCACCGCCGACACCTGCGGCCGCCATGACACGTTGGGCGGTGCATGTGCGGCCGAGAGCAATACCGTGCGCTACGCCATCCAGAAGAAGTTCATGCACAGCTGTCGCGACAACTACTTGCTGGCGCTCGCGCATGCGGACAACTGCATGGGCAAGCGCGATCTCGTCCCGAACATCAATTTCTTCATGAACGTGCCGGTCACGCCCGAAGGCGGGCTGACCTTCGCCGACGGCCTGTCCGGCCCGGGCAAGTATGTGGAGATGCGCGCCGAGATGGACGTGCTGGTGCTGGTATCGAACTGCCCGCAGCTCAACAACCCGTGCAACGCATACAACCCGACCCCGGCGCGCTTCGTGATCTGGGATCCGGTCGCGGCCTGAAAGCGCCCGGCAGCAGAACAACAAGATCCACAAGACAGACAACCCTGACAAGACGATGTTCAAGAAGATCCTGATCGCCAACCGTGGCGAAATTGCCTGCCGCGTAATCCGCACCGCCCGCAAGCTCGGCATTCGCAGCGTGGCCATTTATTCCGACGCTGACGTCGAGTCGCTACACGTGCGGCTGGCTGACGAAGCCGTCTGCGTCGGTCCCGCGCCCGCTTCCGAGAGCTATCTGGCGGCTGACAAGGTGCTGGCCGCCGCGAGGGCGACCGGCGCCGACGCGATCCACCCCGGTTATGGCTTCATGAGCGAGAACGCCGGCTTTGCCGACGCCTGCGCGGCCGCTGGCGTGACGTTCATCGGCCCGACCCCGCAGCAAATGCGCGACTTCGGCCTCAAGCACACGGCGCGCGAACTGGCGCAGCAGGCTGACGTGCCCCTGTTGCCCGGCACCGGCCTGCTGGCTGACGCGGCCGAGGCACTGGCCGCAGCGGACAAGATCGGCTACCCGGTGATGTTGAAGAGCACCGCCGGCGGCGGCGGCATTGGCATGCGTCTGTGCCGCAGCGCGCCTGAACTGGAAGCGGCCTATGCGTCGGTGCTGCACCTGTCGCAGAACAACTTCAAGAACAGCGGCATCTACCTCGAGAAATTCGTCGAGCGCGCGCGTCACGTCGAGGTGCAGATCTTCGGTGACGGCAAGGGGAAGGTGGTCTCGCTGGGCGAACGCGATTGTTCGGTCCAGCGCCGCAACCAGAAAGTGATCGAAGAGACGCCCGCGCCCGGCCTGTCCGAAGCCACGCGCTCGGCACTGGCCGAGACGGCCGTGCGGCTGGGCGAATCGATTGCCTACCTGTCGGCCGGCACCGTCGAGTACGTGTTCGATGCTGACACGGGCGCCTTCTATTTCCTCGAGGTGAATACCCGCCTGCAGGTCGAGCATGGCGTGACCGAGGAAGTGTTCGGCGTCGACCTGGTCGAATGGATGATCCGCGCTGCGACAGGTCACTTCACACTGCCGGCGCAGCATACGCTGGTGCCGCACGGCCACGCGATGCAACTGCGCGTGTATGCGGAAGACCCGGCCAAGAACTTCCAGCCATCGTCGGGTGTGCTGACCGAGGTCGCGTATGCGGACGGCCTGCGCGTCGATACCTGGGTCGAGCGCGGCGTGACCGTCAGCCCGTTCTATGACCCGCTGCTGGCCAAGCTGATCGTCAAGACCGGCTCGCGTGATGCATCGATCGCCAGCCTGTCGACGGCGCTGCACTCGACGCGCATCGACGGCATCGAGACCAACCTCGGCTACCTGGGCGACATCCTGCGCCATCCGCCGTTCGCGTCCGGCCAGCCGACCACGCAAATGCTCGCGGCTATGCCGCACGGCCCGCGTACGGTCGAGGTGCTGGAAGGCGGCATCCAGACCACGGTGCAGGATTACCCGGGCCGCCTCGGCCTGTGGAACGTCGGCATCCCGCCGTCGGGCCCGATGGATTCCTATGCGCACCGCTTCGCCAACCAGTTGCTCGGCAATGCCGACGATGCGGCGACGCTGGAGATGACGCTGCAGGGCGCCACGCTGCGTTTCAACTGCGACTGCTTGATTGCACTGGCCGGTGCCGACCTCGCAGCCACGGTCACGCCGAAGGCCGAGGGCAGCCTCAAACGCCCGCTTGCGAACTGGTCCGTGCACCAGCTGTCGGCAGGCGACACGCTGCGTTTCGGCGCGGTCACGGGCGCCGGCGTGCGCGGCTATCTGGCATTTGCCGGCGGCCTCGATGTGCCGGATTACCTCGGCAGCAAGGCCACTTTCACGCTCGGCCAGTTCGGCGGTCATGGCGGGCGTTCGTTGCGCACCGGCGACGTGCTGCATATCGCGACGGCCAACGCGGCAGCCAGCCTGCCATCGCGCGCATTGCCAGCGCAAGCCGTGCCCGACTACGGCCATCACTGGCAGATCGCGGTGCACTACGGCCCGCACGGCGCGCCCGACTTCTTCACCGACGACGACATCGCGACCTTCTTCGGCACCCAGTGGCAGGTGCACTTCAACTCGTCGCGCACAGGCGTGCGCCTGATCGGACCCAAGCCGCGCTGGGCGCGCACCGATGGCGGCGAGGCCGGCCTGCATCCGTCCAATATTCACGACAATGCGTATGCCATCGGTTCGATCGACTTCACCGGCGACATGCCGGTGATCCTCGGTCCCGACGGCCCCAGTCTTGGCGGCTTCGTGTGCCCGGCCGTGATCGTGTCGGCCGACTTGTGGAAAATCGGCCAGCTGAAGCCGGGCGACACGGTGGACTTTATCCGCGTGTCGGTCGACGAAGCGGCTGCGATGCGCGAGCAGCTCGAGCAAGTGTTCGCCCCGCAGCCGGCGGCGCCTTCGTTCACGATCCCCGTCACGACCGCCGGCAGCACGCAGCCAGCGATCATCAACGCCGGCAAGCTGGCCGACGGTACCGAGATCGTCTACCGGCGCGCCGGCGACGATTACCTGCTGGTCGAGTTCGGCGCACTGGTACTGGATATGGAACTGCGCTTCCGCGTGCATGCGCTGATGCTCGCGGTCGAAAACGCGCACCTGCCGGGCCTGATCGACCTGACCCCTGGCATACGTTCGCTGCAGCTGCACTTCGACCACCGGCAGCTGCCCGCGCGCGAACTGATCGCCCGCCTCGACCGGCTGCTGGCCGACCTGCCACCGGTCGATGCGCTGGTCGTGCCTTCGCGCACCGTCCATCTGCCGTTAGCCTGGAACGACAGCCAGACCCAGCTGGCGATCCAGAAGTACCAGACCACGGTGCGCCCGGATGCGCCCTGGTGCCCGAGCAATATCGACTTCATCCGCCGCATCAATGGCCTCGCGTCCGAGCGCGATGTGCATGAGGTCGTCTTCAACGCCAGCTACATGGTGCTGGGTCTGGGTGACGTCTACCTCGGCGCACCGGTCGCCACGCCGGTCGATCCGCGGCACCGGCTGGTGACCACCAAGTACAACCCGGCACGCACCTGGACGCCGGAGAACGCCGTCGGCATCGGTGGCGCCTACCTGTGCGTGTATGGCATGGAGGGTCCCGGCGGTTACCAGTTCGTCGGCCGCACCGTGCAGATGTGGAACCGCTACCGGCAGACCGACAGCTTCCGCGACGGCCATCCGTGGTTGCTGCGCTTCTTCGACCAGATCCGCTTCTACGAAGTCAGCGAGGAGCAACTGCTCGAGCACCGCCGCGATTTCCCGCTCGGCCGCTTCGACGTCAAGATCGAGGAAGGTGAATTCTCGCTGGCGCAGTACCGCAACTTCCTCGAGCGCGAAAAAGATTCGATCGCCGCCTTCAAGCACAAGCAGCAGGCGGCCTTCGACGCCGAACGCGAACGCTGGCGTGCTGCCGGACAGGCCGAATATGTCGGCGACGATGCAGCCGCCATGGCTGCCGTCGACGTCGAGCTGCCGGCGGGCTGCCGCTACCTGACCGCAACCGTGCCCGGCAGCGTCTGGAAGATAGCGGCCGCTGCCGGCGCAGCGGTTGCCGCAGCCGAGACCGTGGCCATCCTCGAGTCGATGAAGATGGAAATTCCGCTGGAAGCGAATGCCACCGGCGAAGTGGTCGAGTGGCTGGTCGGCGAAGGCACGGCGGTCGCTGCCGGCCAGAACATTGCGATCTTTCGCGAGTCATGAGCTTGCCGATGCCGGCAGACGATCGACATTCGACTGACAAAGCCCGACTGACAAAGCCCGAAGGCGCCCACCAACGAGCAAGGACCTGTAACCATGATTGACCACGCCATCACTGATGACGGCCTGCCGACGCTGCATGCATTGCGCGCGGCCTACACGGCAGGCACGCTCCAGCCGACCGACGTGATCGCGCAGCTACTGGCGCGCATCGCGAAAGTCGACCGTCCCGAAATCTGGATCAGCCGCGTTGATGAAGCTGCGTTGCTCGGCGTGGCGAAGCAGCTCGATGCACAGCTGCGGGCGCAGGGTGCCGCCGTGTTCGCACAGCAGCCGCTGTTCGGTATTCCCTTTGCGGTGAAGGACAACATCGATGTCGCCGGCATGCCGACGACTGCGGCCTGCCCGGCGTTTGCGTACACGCCGTCGCGCTCGGCGACCGTGGTCGAGCGCTTGCAGGCAGCGGGCGCGATCCTGATCGGCAAGACCAACCTCGACCAGTTCGCCACCGGTCTGGTCGGTACGCGTTCGCCGTATGGCGCGGTACGCAATGCCGCTTTCCCCGAGTATGTGTCCGGCGGCTCGAGCTCGGGCTCGGGCGCATCGGTGGCGCTGGGCCTGGTCGCCTTTTCGCTGGGTACCGACACGGCCGGCTCGGGCCGCGTGCCGGCCGGGCTGAACGGCATCGTCGGACTGAAACCGACGCGCGGCCTGATTTCGGCGCGCGGCGTCGTGCCAGCCTGCCGCACGCTGGATTGCGTGTCGATCTTTGCACAAACGGTCAGCGATGCGTGGACGGCATTGCAATCGGCCGCAGGCTACGATGCCGAGGACGGCTATTCGCGGCAGATGCCGATGCTGGGCGTAAAGCGCCGCAGCTACCGAATAGCGCTACCGGCCAGGCTCGAGTTCTACGGCGATGCGCAGGCAGAAGCCGCATTCGGCCAGACAGTCGAGCGATTGAAAGCATTGCCGAACGTCGAGTTCGGCCTGATCGATTTCGAGCCCTTTGCGCAAGCAGCGTCGCTGCTCTACCAGGGGCCGTGGGTCGCGGAGCGGCTGGCCGCCGTCGGCAGCTTCTATGACGCCCACAAGGAAGACATGGACCCGACCGTGGCCGGCATTGTCGGGCAGGGTGCCAACTATGACGCGGTCGATACCTTCAATGCGACCTACCGGCTGGCCGACTTGCGCCGCGCAGCGGAAACACAATTGGCAGGCTATGACCTGATGCTGGTGCCGACCACGCCGACCCTGCACACGATCGCCGCCGTGCAGGCCGATCCGGTGCGCTTGAATTCGCAGCTCGGCTATTACACGAACTTCGTCAACTTCTTCGACATGTCCGCGCTCGCCGTCCCGGCCGACGCGCGCGCCGATGGCTTGCCGGCCGGCGTGACGCTGATTGCGCCGTGCGGCGGCGACCAGTTGCTGGCAGCAGCAGCGCAGGCCTTGCTGCCGCAATCAGCCGGCGAAGCGCTGGTGGCCGCCGATCCACTGCCCTTCCATGAAGCGACCGTGGAAGTCGCCGTCGTTGGCGCGCACCTCGAGGGACAGCCGCTGAACTGGCAATTGCTCGAGCGCGGCGCGCGCAGGCTCGAAAGCACGACGACTGCGCCGCACTACACGCTGTCGGCGCTGCCGGACACCGTGCCGCCCAAGCCCGGGCTGGCGCGCGTGGCCGACGGGGGGCATGCGATCGCCATCGAGATATGGCAGATGCCAGTGCGCCGCTTTGGCGAGTTCGTCGCCGAGGTGCCGCCGCCGCTGGCGATCGGTTCAGTGCAGGTCGCCGGTGGCCGCTGGGTCAAGGGCTTCGTCTGTGAACCTGCGGCGCTCACTGGCGCGACCGACATCAGTCACTTCGGCGGCTGGCGTGCCTATCTGGCATCGACATAGCGCGCAGCGCACTGCCCATTTCGGTGCGTGCGCATGTGTTCGCCCTTTGCTGGTGCCTGTTGCGCACGCTACATCCAAGGGAATGCGTGCGCCGCACTGGCAAGGGATTTGCTAATTGAATTGATTTCATCAACAGCCATCACCCATCAGCATCTAACAACAGGAGCCTATCCATGACATCCCAGCTGAAAAAAATCCTGATCGGCGCGGCGCTCGCGCTGTCGGCGACCGCAAGCTTCGCTGCTGCACCCCTGAAGATCGCTACCGTGAACTGGATCGGTTACGGCCCGTTCTATGTGGCCGAGGCGCTGGACCTCTACAAGAAATACGGCATGTCGGTGAAGCTGCAGGTGTTCGCCGACCCGGCGCTGATTCCGCCGGCGCTGGTCGGCGGCTCTGTGCAGGGCGCGATGCTCACTTATGACCAGGTGATCGGCCAGGTCGCCAAGGGCGTCAGCCACAAGGTGGTGATGCCGATCGACTACTCGAACGGCGGCGATGCGATTGTGGTCGCCAACAGTATCAACAAGATCAGCGAGTTCAAGGGAAAGAAAGTCGGCTACAACCCGCTGTCGCCTTCGGACTTCCTGCTGTCCTATGCCATGAAGGTCAACGGCCTGACCGAGAAGGACATCACCCCGGTCAGCATGACCCCGGAAGCGGTGCCGGCCGCGATGGCCTCGGGTCAGCTGCCGATCGGCGTCACCTATGAACCCAGCCTGTCGCAGGTGCTGTCGCAGGGCGGCGGCAAGAAATTCAAGGTGATCTATTCGTCCAGGGAGGCTCCCGGCCTGATCGCCGATGTGCTGGTGTTCGACGACAAGTACATCAAGTCGAACCCGAAAGAGATCACCGGCATCATGAAAGCCTATCTGGACGGCATGGAATACATGAAAGCCAAACCGGACGAGGCGGCCAAGATCATCGGCAAGTTCATGGGGATCTCGGCCACGGAAGTGAAGGAGCAGCTGCCGGGCGTCTACAACATCCCGCTCAAGGAAATGCCGAAGGCCTTCGTGAAGGGCAAGGACACCACCTCCTACTATGCCAGTGGCGAAGTGATCGCCGGCCTGCTGAAGGCCAAGGGCCAGATCGGGAAAATTCCGGCCACCGAGGCTACAATGGATGCACAGTTCGTGAACGCGCTGGCCAAGTAAGGACCGCATCATGACAGCGCTTGCCAAGTATTTCAGGTATCCGGACGGCGTCTGGCCGAACGTGGCAGCGCTGTCGTTCACCTTGCTGGGCTGGTCGCTCGGCATCCTGTTCATGACCACCGATGTCTGGCTGCTGGTCGCGACCGGCTTCCTGATGACCAGCATCGCGCTGGTCTGGTCGGCTTATTTCATTCACGAGTTCGCGCATCTCGCGATCTTCAAGTCCGCTGACGCCAACCGTCGCTGGGGCACACTGATGACCTGGCTGAACGGCAGCTGCATTGCCCGCTTCGACGACCTGCGCAAGAAGCACATGCGCCACCATGTCGAGCGCGCCGACGTCATCACTTTCGATCACCAGGCCTTCCTGCGCCGCATGCCTGCGATACTCCGCCATGCCGTGCTGCTGCTTGAATGGCTGTATTTCCCGGCCATCGAGTTCCTGATGCGCGGCTTCGTGATTGTGCGCGCGTGGAAGCGCGGTGGCTTGTCACGCTGGCGGCTGGTGGCCATTCTGACCGTGCGTATCGCTGCATTCGCGTTGCTGGGCTGGGTGTCGCCACTGGCGCTGGGTCTGTATTTCCTGGCTTATGTGACGATGGTGACGGTGCTGCGTTTTGCCGACTGCTTCCAGCACACATATGAAGCCTATCCGATCGACGACGACACGCCGCTGCCGCCGGAACTGATCCGCGACAAAGCCTATGAACAAGCCAATACGTTCAGCGACGTGGTCGGTCTGACGAATTTCTGGGGCAATCTGCTGTGGCTGAATTTCGGTTTCCACAATGCGCATCATGAGCGCCCGATCGTGCCCTGGCACCGGCTGCCAGCGCTGCACCGCGAACTGTACGGCGATGCTTATGCGCAGGTGGTGACAGTGCCTCAGTTGCTGAAGGCGTTTCATGTGCACCGCGTGCGCCGCGTATTGTCGCCCGACTATGGCGTGGTGCTGCCGCCGGAACAACCGCGCCGGGCCGATGGTTTTGTCGGCGCAGTCGGCGTCTCCTTCCTGACGGCAGTGTGAGCGATACGCATCTGCGCGTGCGCCGCACCTGTCGCACCTGTCGCACCTGTCACCTCTGCCGCACTGTTAGCATAGGCCCTTTGGCCTCCTCCCAGACTGTTGCATGACTTCGATTTCCCCCACTGTACGCAGCGTCGAATCTCCGCTGGCGCTGCTGTCCTTGTTTGTCAGCGGCCTGGTCTGGGGCTTTGCCTGGTGGCCACTGAAATACTTTGCCGCGCAAGGTATCGATGGTCATTCGATTGCACTGACCGCGTATGCGATGGTGGCGCTGGTGTCGCTGCCGCTGGTCTGGCGCGAGCGCGCCGCATGGCGCAAGGAATGGCATTACCTGCTGCTGATTGGCCTGTGCTTCGGCGTGGCGAATTTCCTGTTGACCTGGGCGCTGATGGCAGGCTCAGTGGTGCGGGTGATGCTGCTGTTCTTCCTGCTGCCGGCCTGGGGCGCGATCGGAGGCAAGTTATTCCTGAAAGAGACGCTGGGCTGGCGCCGCCTGTTGACTGTAGCCCTGTGTCTGGCCGGCGTGTTCACCATCGTCGGCGGCATGGAGGTGTTCACGGCACCGTTGTCGTTTGCCGATGCAGGCGCCTTCATCGCCGGCATTTTTTATACGCTGGCAGGCATCACCAACCGTGCGGCGCGCGAGATCCCTATCGCCAGCCGCACGCTGATGTCCTTTGTCGGCTGCGCGAGCGTTGCGGTCGTTGGCCTCGCGGTACATCCGGTGTCGATACCGACGCTGTCGGCCTTCGTCTGGGCAATGCTGTTCCTGTTTGCCTTTCTTTGGCTGATGGGCGGCACCGCGCTCACCACCTATGGGGTCACCCATGTCGATGCCAGCCGCGCGGCGGTGCTGCAGGTGACGGAACTGGTCGTGGCGGTGATCTCGGCGGTCTTGATCGGTGGTGAGCATTTCAGCATCGGCGAACTGGTGGGCGGTGCGATGATTCTTGCGGCGTCGTTGATCGAGGCGATCAGTACGCCGCCGGGTGGGGCGGCCGCTGCTGAAGTCAAAGCAGCTGTATCCAAGCTTTCCGAGCCGCGATGATTGTCCCTGAGACCGATCCCGTACCGCCGCGTTTTCGCGGCGTCTGGCGGCGCAGCCTGTTGCGAACGCCACAAGGCGACGACACGACGACAACGGTGTACTGGTTGCAAACCTCGCGCTGGCATGCGGACATTCGCGTGCCGGCAGACCGACCCGAATTCGATGGGGTGAATTCGTTGGACGAATGCTCGTTGTCGCAACTGCAATGGCTGGCGACCCAGCAGGGCTTTGCGGGCGTCACGCGCGTCGACCCGGGCAATGACGACACAGCATGGCTGCGCGTGGTCGACTTTCAGCCGCCGGCGACACTGCCGGATGAGGGGCATGCCGCGTTCCGCGATGGCATGCTGGTCGAGACTGGCATCCATGCCGATTATCTGGAGCACTGGCACCCCGTGCCGGGTTCGGGGCAGGGTTTTGCCGTTTTCCGCCAGCGCGACACCGCAAGGTCGGCTTACCTGCTGCTCGCGGGCCATTGCGTGATGTATGTGCGGCCACGCACCTCAGGCTTCGATGCCGATGGCTGGGGTCGGGATGGCCTGCTGCGCAGGCAACTCGATTTCGAGATCTCGTTTGGCGAACGAACACCAGACGGATGGATCGTGAGGCATTCGACTTTGCCCTGGTGCGAGGGGCGCGAGATTGCGATGGCCCTTCCTGAATCCGGCTCAGCCAGCATCGAATGGGTCATCGACGGTGTGGCGTCGCACTGGGATGTGCTGGAACGGACAGCCCCGCAACGCTGATTTGCACACACCGGCGAGCCGTTCAATTGCACGCAGAGCCGACAACCGTACCCGAGCCATGCTGGCAAGCCGGGTCGAGGCCTCGT
>JBDKLN010000142.1:0-16374 GCA_039806045.1 Pseudomonadota bacterium | reverse complement strand
ACATCGAAGTGCGCTTCGACACGACCGGTGACGCCAACGAGTTCGGCCAGCGCATCGGCCTGCGCCAGGGCGTGCAGACCAGTACCTATTCGCTCGAGTCGAAGATCCCGGCGCCGGTGGTCATCACGACCGCGGCAACCGGCAAGATCGAGCGCTCCGGCCTGATCGAAGGCAACTTCACCAAGAATCAATCGGTCTTCAACACCGCACCACGGGCGATCGTCCCGTCGCCGGTCGCGCAGACGGAAGCCGTATCGATCACGGGCGCGGATGCCAACGATGAGTATTCGGTGGTGATCAACGGCCGTACATTCAAGAGCAGCGCGGCGGCGACAACGTCGGAAGACAAGCGCAATGACCTGATCACCCAGATTAACGATGCCGATGACCTGGGCGTGCATGCCGTCGCCGGCCGCAGCATCGGTGAGATGCATCTCGTGGCCGATACTGCCGGTACGCCGTTCACGCTGTCGGTCAGCGGCAATGCGGATAATGCGGGTAGCATCAATACCGAAACCCTGGCCAAGAACCAGATTTCGCAATCCAAGCCGCTGAACCTGAATGACCTGACGATCAACGGCATCAAGATTCGTGCAACGACGAACCTTGATGACCAGACGACCGCCTCGCCGGCGGCCAGCAGCGATCAGTCGGCCAGCGCGCTGGCCATCGCTGCAGCGATCAATTCGAACAGCGCCGAGACGGGCGTGCGCGCGCAGGCCAATCCGGTCGTGATCAAAGGCTCGCCGGCGACGACCAGCCTGCCGGCGATCGATACGACCGACAACCAGGACTTCTACGACCTGTACGTCAATGGCACCAAGGTGTCGGTGCAGTTCGTGCAGAATGAAGACCCGCGCACCCGCGCCGACAAGGTGGTCAAGGCCCTGAACCAGGTCAGTCACCTGACCGGCGTGGCAGCCACCAATAACGGCGGCGGCGTGAGCCTCGAATCGGACGGTCGCAATGTGTCGCTGTGGTTCGACTCCAGCCGACCGGATGTGTCGGCCGCGAGCTTCGGCCTGGACCAGGGCGGTGCGACTGCGCAGGTCTCCAAGATCAAGCTGTCCGGCACGTCGGCGACGACGACCGAGGAATATGGCATCCGCATCAATGGCACCTATGTGCATGCCACCGTCGCTGCGACGGCGGCAGAGACGGCTGATGCGCTGGCTGCGGCCATCCAGAGTGCGATCGACGATGGCACCCTGACGAACATCGCCGTCAGCACCAACAACGGCGAAATTGAAATTTCGTCGACCGTGCCCGGTTCGCCGTTCACGCTCGATGGCGCAACGGTGCGCGATGCTACCGGCGCCGGTACTTTCCCGGACGACTACGATGTCGCTGAAGGCGAGATCGCCATGGATCTGTCGACGGTTGCCGAGAAGTCGAACGGTAGCAACGTCGTCACCGCGATCTTCAATGCCAGCGAGACCTCGACCTCGGCCAGGACCGCGTATGGCACGGTGCGCCTGATTTCTGATCCGGCCCTGTTGCCCAAGCTGCCTTCGCCGATCGGCGCACCGCCTTCGGACCAACTGGATGAACTGAAGGCGACCGGCCGTCCGTTCACGATTCAGGTGGGTGATAACGGCTTCGTGGATGCCGGCAATTTCTCCGAGCTTGGCTTCCAGGAGGGTACCTTCGGTGGCCGTTCGAGCGAGGACATGGATCCGCCGCGTGTCGGTCGCCTGGCCTTCCAGGTCGGTTCGTCGGCCAACCAGTACATCACCATCGACCTGGCCGACTTCGGCAAGGCGGGTTCGATCACGGGCGAACTGACGGGCGACATCGACAAGAACGTCGAGGACCGCAACACCCGCATCAATACCCGTGAAGGCGCGTCGTCGGTACTGCGCATCCTCGATGATGCGATGGACAAGGTCAACGCGACGCGAGCCACGATGGGCGCGGTGATGAACCGCCTCGAGCACGTGATCACGAACCTGTCCAACGTGTCGACCAACTTGTCGGCATCGCGCAGCCAGATCGAAGATGCGGACTACGCACAGGCATCGACCGAACTGGCCAAGACCCAGATCATGCAGCAAGCTGCGACTGCCGTACTGGCCCAGGCCAATACCAGCCAGCAGACCGTGCTGAAGCTGCTGGGCGGCTGATGACGATCTGAGCGGGAAGGGCGGGCGCATGCCTGTCATCCCGGCCTCGCTGTGACACAATAGGCAGGTCATATTGTGTGACGCGAGGAGACCATGACGGATTTTCGCAAGCGGTTTGCGTACCGCTTGTTGCGCATCGTGCTGATCGTGGTGGCGATGCTGGTATTGGTTGTCGTGCGGCGGCCGGAACGCTTCCTGCCGCCGGACATGACGCTCGGCGAGTTCTTCCAGGGCTTGCTGGGGGCAATCTTCCTGGCACTGGTGTTGGCCGCGGCCGGCACGCGCGCCTGGTTTGATTACCAACGAAAGAAACGCGACAAGGAATGAACGCTCAGACTCCCAACATGCCGGAAGGTGCGCCGAACTGCTGGCAGTGCCGGCACTTTGCCGTCAGCTGGGATCCGAAGCTACCCTACCAGTGCAAACTGATGGGCTTCAAGAGCCGTATCGCCCCGTCGCTGGAAGTGCTGCGTGCCGATGGCTCGCCGTGCCGCGGCTTCCTGCAAAAATCCCTGCCCCCGGGCGTCCCCACGGAAGTTGCCCGGCCTGCCCGCACATTCGCATGAAATGGTTTGCGGTTTTGTCGCTCATGCTGGTGCTGTGCGCACCGGCGCAGGCGACGCTGTCGGCGGCGATGAAGGCGATCGAACGCGGCCATTACGCGACGGCTGCCCGCGCCCTGAAGAAGCCCGCCGCCGCAGGTGACGCGCGCGCGCAAAACAACCTCGCTTACTTGTACGAACATGGCCTCGGCGTCGAGCAGAGCGCGACCGACGCGCTGGCCTGGTACAGCCGTGCGGCCGAGAACGGCCTGCCGGCCGCGCAGTACAACCTCGGAACCCTGTACCACCGTGGCCAGGGTACGGCGCAAGACACGGCTGCGGGCTGTAAATGGTTCGAGTCGGCGGCCAATGGTGGCTATACCGATGCCGAATACATGCTGGGCGAGTGCCTGCGCACCGGCATCGGCATGCACCGTGATGCGGCGCTGGCCCTGTCCTGGTACCTGAAGGCGGCGCGCAAGGGCCATGGGCCGTCGCAGCTGATGGCGGCCTCGCTGTACCTGTCCGGCGAGGGCTGGCGCAGCGAGCCGTTCAAGGCGCTGGTATGGGCCGAGCTGGCACGGCAGAACGGGGAAGGACAAGCCGCCGTACTGGTGGCGCGCGCCGGTCGTGGCATGAATGAGCCGGACAAGGCCACGGCCATGCAGCAGGCTGCCTTGTGCATCAAGAGCGCGTATCGCGATTGCCCGGAATGAGCACCGGTGCTTTTTCCGACGTGGCCGACCTCATGGCACTCAGACCAACTCGACCATTGCCGTATATTGCGGCAGCCGTTTGTCTGCAGTGATCCAACGCAGCGGTTCTGTGATCCACTGTGCAATCCGCATGCGCTTGACGGGATCTTTGTGGATCAGCGATAGCCTGGCGAACGGGGACACATGCGTATCGGTGACCGTCAATATCTGAAAGAGGTTCGACGCGATTTGCAATCGCAGATCCTCGATGCCGGCTTCAAGTTTTCCGGTCCTTGCCTTGATTGCTGCTTCCCGCAACGATGCCGTACTGACGTAGACATCCGCCGTTTGACAGGCGGCAAGTGAGAATTTAACAAAAATTTAACTTTTCGCATGCTGTTTGATGAAAAACAGGAAATTTCTTGCCGCTTGAACGGCAAATTCTTGCTGTCAACTTTCCGTCTGATTGCCGCCCGGCGGACAACTTCCTCCCCCCGGCAAACCTCTGCCGATTCCGACACCCCCCCTGAAAACCCGCATGAATCCTCGCTAATTTGATTGGCACACGGCTTGCTACAAGGGAACCGTCTAAAAGTTTTCCCGAGGCAACCAAAGTGATGGCTCCAATCGAAACTTCCCACCCGGCCCTGTGGCTTGACCCGAAATCGGCCGTCGGCCCGCATGAGCGAGCTCAGCTCGAAGATGCCGGCCTGCAGCTGCTGCCGGTTTCCACGCTGGACGACCTGAAGCAAGGCCTGGCGCGTGCGCGTCTGGTGGTGATCCGCCTGATGGGCGACACCGGCCTGCTGGAAGAAGTGAAAAAGCTGACCCAGGCTTTCGGCCATGCGATCCCGGTGCTGTGCCGCGTCGATCGCAATGCGTTCGCGCTCGGCATCGACGCGATGCGCCGCGGCGCCTATCACGTGGTCGCCGCGGATGACTGGAGCGAAGGCACCTGGCGCGAAGCGCTGGCGCAGGCACCCAAGCGCGCCGAAGTCCCCAAGGCCGGCCCACAGACGTTCGTATTCGTCGATCCCAACAGCCAGCACCTGCTGGAGCTGGCGCGCCGCGTCGCGCAGACCCAGGTGTCCGCGCTGATCGTCGGACCGACCGGCGCCGGCAAGGAAGTGCTGGCCCGCGTGCTGCACGATGCGTCGCCGCGCCGCAACGGCCCGTTCGTTGCGCTCAACTGCGCCGCGCTGCCGGAGAACCTCATCGAAGACCTGCTGTTCGGCCACGAAAAGGGCGCCTTCACTGGCGCGCTGAAAGAGCATCGCGGCCTGTTCGAGCAAGCCAATGGCGGCACGATCTTCCTCGACGAGATCGCCGAGATGCCTTACCACCTGCAGACCAAGCTGCTGCGCGTGCTGCAGGATCGCAAGGTCACCCGTCTCGGCGGTCATGCCCAGATCGACCTCGACATCCGCCTGGTCGCAGCGACCAACAAGGACCTGCGCGAAGCCATCGTCAACCGCGAATTCCGCGAAGACCTGTATTTCCGCATCAGCGCCTTCAAACTGTCAGTGCTGCCGCTGCGCGAGCGCCAGGGCGACATCCTGCCGCTGGCGATGCAATTCCTGAGCAAGTTCGGCCCGGCCGATCGCCAGGTGCAGCTGTCGCCGCGTGCGGCGCAGATGCTGCAGTCCTATAACTGGCCCGGCAACGTGCGGGAACTGCAGAACGTGGTCCAGCGCGCGCTGGTGCTGTGCAACGGCGACCTGATCACTGAAAACGAATTGATGTTCGACGAAGTCGATGTCGTTCCGATGGCCGCTTCGCACGGCATGATGGGCCACGACGCAATGCAGGGCCCGGGTGCGATGGCACAACCGGCGGGGACTATGGTTCCGCATTTCGCACCGTCCGCGCTGAAGTATTCGGCGATGTCGCAACCGGCCGGCGCGCAAGACCTGTCGTCCGCCGTCAAGTCCAGCGAATACCAGGCCATCATGGCCGCGATCCAATCGACCCGCAACCGCAATGAAGCGGCCGCCAAGCTGGGCATCAGCCCGCGTTCGCTGCGCTACAAGATGGCGCAGTTCCGCGAGCGCGGCATGCCGGCAATGGCCGCCTGACGCTAAAGGGGCAGGAACATGATGAACCGGATCAACAGCCAGACCAACATCGACGCGATGCTGGCCACGCTGCGCCAGCACCAGATTGATTCCACCGGCCGCAATACGCCGGCGGTGCTGACGCCGCCCACGCCGGAAGTCGGCAAGCCGACCTTCGGCGAGGCGATCGCGTCGGCCGTGGTCAAGACCAACGATATCCAGCAATACGCCGACGGGCTGTCGGAGGCGTATGACCGCGGCGAAGATGTGCCGCTGACGGACGTCGTGCTGGCCATGCAGAAGTCGTCGATTGCCTTTGAAGCGACGCTGCAGATCCGGAACAAGGTGTTGAAGGCGTACGAAGACATCCTGAACATGCCGGTCTGATGACCAGGCACCCAAGCAGAAATCGATAGCAGATACCGACCAGAGAGCAGACCATGGCCGAAGCAACGATGAACACCGGTGGCATGCCACCCGCAATGCCCCCGGGCGCACCAGCAGGTGCCGCCGGCGCCGGCGCATTGCCGATCCCGACCGTCGGACCGAACGGCACCCCGCTGCCGGCCACGATGCAAGGCGTCGCGGGCGGCTTCGGCCAGTTCAAGCAATGGATGGATGGCGTGCTGCGCCAGCAGGCCATCCGTCGCGCGCTGATCCCGATGGTGATCCTGATTATTCTGATCATCGCTGCCGCTTCGTTCCAGATGACGCAGACCGCGCCTTACCGTCCGATCATGCCGGGCATGACCGAGAACGACAAGCAGGCGGCGCTCGAGGCGCTGAAGGCCGGTGATTTCAAGCCGAAGGTCGATACCAGCAGCGGCCAGATCACCGTGCCGGAATCCCGCTATCACGAAGCCCGCATCTTCCTGGCCGGCCAGGGCATCCCGAAGGAAGCCCAGCCGATCGGCATGGAATCGCTGAAGGACAAGTCGTCGATGACGACCAGCCAGTTCATGGAGCAGGTGCAGTACAACACCGCCATCGAGCAGGAACTGTCGCGCTCGATCATGCAGATCTCCACCATCAAGGCGGCGCGCGTCCATCTGGCGCTGCCCAAGCAATCCGTGTTCGTGCGCGAACGCGCCACGCCGAAGGCTTCCGTCGTCGTCACGCCGCACGCTGGCCGTGGCGTGTCCACGCCGCAGGTGAAGGCCATCGTGCACCTGGTGTCGTCGTCGGTGCCTTACCTGACGCCGGAGAATGTGTCCGTGGTCGATGATCAGGGCAACCTGCTGACCGCCGACAATCCGGTCGATGAAGCGATGGGCCTGACGGTCGCGCAGATGCAGCACAAGCAGCGCACCGAGGAAACCTACAAGAACCGCGTGATGGAACTGCTGGGCCCGGTCGTCGGCGAGGCCGCCATCCAGGCACAGGTCAACCTGACGCTGGACTACAACCAGGTCGAGACCACCACCGAGGACTTCGACAACAACGACAAGGGCGTCAAGCCGCGTTCCGAAGCGCTGACCACCGAGCGCAAGTACAAGATCGATCCGGAAGGCATTCCTGGCGCGATGACCAACTCGCCGCCGCCCGATGCCGATCTGACCAAGAACACCAACACCGACGAGAAGAAGCCGGCGACCAACGAGATCACCACCACCAAGTCGACCCGCAACTTCGAGATGGACCGTACCGTCCGCCACGTGAAGAACTCGCTGGGCACGATCTCGCGCATCACCGTCGCTGTCGTGGTCGCCGAGCGCCAGGCGCCGCCGAGCGCCGATGGCAAGCCGGCCACCACCTTGCCTTATTCGGCGGAAGAGCTCGATCGCATGCAGAACCTGGTGCGCAGCGCTGTCGGCTATAACGCAGAGCGCGGCGACATCGTCACCGTTGCCCCGGCCCGCTTCGAAACGCTGGCGCCGGAACCGCCGAAGCCCTGGTATGCGAACCCGGACATCCAGAACTTCATCAAGATCGGCATCGCAGCGCTCGTGATTATCGTGTTCCTGCTGGCCGTAGTCCGCCCGATGGTCAAAGGCCCGAACATTACCCAGCAGATCCTGCCGCCGCCTGGCCCGACCCCGGAAGAGGTCGCCGCGATCGAGGCCAAGGCTGCCGAAGCGATGAAGCTCGAAATGGAAGCCAAGGCTGCCGAAGAAGCGAAGGCTGCCGAAGAAGCAAAGGCCATCGAGGAGGCGAAAGCCGCCGAAGAAGCGCAGGCCGCCGAAGAAGCCGCCCAGCTGGCCCTGGCAGAAGAGGCCGCCGCCGCCGAGGCCGCTGCCGCCGCCGAGGCCGAAGAAGGTGAAGAGGGCGAGGAAGGCGAAGGCTATGACGACGAAGAGTCCGAGCTGGCCGAAGGCGAAGTCGAGCTCGAAGAAGGCGAGAGCATGGAAGAACTGCGTGCCCGCATGCAGGCCATGAAACCGAAGAAGCCCAGCTTCACCGCCGACATGCTCGACACCGCCAACAGCTATGATGACAAGGTTGCGCTGATCCGCATGCTGGTGTCGCAGGAATCGGGGCGCGTGGCGCTGGTCCTGAAGAACATGGTTCGCAACTGAGCGGACACTTCCGGCAAAGCGCTGGCAGTAAAAAGAATTTTTAATTGATTGGAAACAGTAATGGCAGAACCTCAGAAAGCGGCAGCGCCCGCAGCGACCAAGCCGGTGGCGCCGAAAACGGCGCCGGCAGCAGCCAAGCCGGCCGCCGTGCCGGCCGTCGCCAAGCCTGCAGTGCCGGCAGCAGCGCCGGCATCGGCGAAGCCTGCTGCGCCTGCCGCCGCAGCCAAGCCTGGGGCGGCACCGGCGGCAGGGGCCGCGGCGCCCGCCAAAAAAGCGCCGGCAGCGGCTCCTGCGCCTGCAGCTGCTGCGCCCGCCGCCGCAGCGACGGCCGAGCCCGAGCAAGACCTGGAGGCGATGAAGAAGAAATTCAAGCCGAAAAAGAAGGTGGCGGTGCCGACCGACATGCTGTCGGATGCAAAGAGCTACGATGACAAGCTGATCCTGATGAAATTCCTGACCGAGAAAGAAAAGGGCCGCGTGGTTCTGATGGTGAAGAACATGCTCAGGGGCGCCCTTGATGCCGGCAAGAAGAAATGACGCGGCAAAGCGCGCATCCAGCGCAGCAATGAATGAAACAATGACGGATGCGGCAAGGGCTGCCACCGTCGTGCAGCAAGCAACAGAGAAAACCGAGGTTTACCATGGCCGATGAAAATAGCGTAGTGATGACCGACGATCTCCGCCGCGAACTGGCAGAGATCACCAATGTGCAGCGGGCCGCCGTGCTGATGCTGCTGCTGGGCGAAGACCTGGCGTCGAACATCATCAGCTACCTGGATCCGAAGGAAGTGCAGGAACTGGGGGCCGCGATGGTGTCGGTGGCCGACATGTCGCAAGAAGCCGTCAACGTCGTGCTCGACCAGTTTGTCGACATGCTGAAGAAGCAGACCAGCCTGTCGCTTGGCACCACCGAATATGTGGAGACCGTGCTCAAGCGCGCGCTCGGCCCGGACAAGGCGGCTTCCGTGCTGTCGCGCATCATGCCCAACCGCGCCAGCCGTGGCCTGGAAATCCTGCAGTGGATGGATGCGCGCGCAATCGCCGAAATGATCCGCGGCGAACACCCGCAGGTGACGGCCATCATCCTGTCGGTGCTGGAATCCGAAGTCGCGGCCGACGTACTGGGCTTCCTGCCGGACGAGTCGCGCGCCGAAGTCGTGCAGCGCGTCGCCAGCCTCGATACCGTCCAGCCCTCGGCGATGGAAGAGCTGGAATCGATCATGAAGAAACAGTTCTCGAACAATGCATCGGCATCGTCGTCGAGCTTCGGCGGCGTCAAGGCGGCAGCCAAGATCATGAACTTCACCAAGGTCGAACTCGAATCCTCGATCCTGCAGGGCGTGGGCCAGATCGACGAAGACCTGGCGCTGCGCATCCAGGACAACATGTTCAGCTTCGAAAACCTGGCAGCGGTGGACAACCGCGGCATCCAGGCGCTGATGCGCGCGGTCGAGCCGGACCAGCTGATGATTGCGCTGAAGGGCGCGACCGAAGAGGTCAAGAACAAGTTCCTCGACAACATGTCCAGCCGTGCGCGCGGCATGTTCCTCGACGATATGGAAGCCAAGGGCCCGCTGCGCATGACCGAAGTGGAAGACGCGCAGAAGAAGATCATGCGCCAGGCGCGGAAGCTGTCCGAAAAGGGCGAGCTGATCCTGGCTTCGGGTGGAGCCGACTTTGTCTAACACGCAGCAGTCAGCCCGCGCGCGCAAGGAGTGGATGCCGAACCGGATGTTCGATCCGGTTTCCAACCCGTTTGCGATCCAGAACCTGCTCGAAAAGAAGGTCGAGACCTTCATCGAGCAGCCTGACGAGCGCGCTGCCGCCGCGTTTACTTTCGACTCGGTCGTGATGGCCAACCCTGTCCATGCCTTCTCTGAACAGGTCATCGACGATCCTGCGGCGGGCGATGCGCACGAATTCCAGGCCGAGTGGATGGACGCCGGCAATGAATTCGCCACCGAAGAACAAGCCACGGCCGGCGATTTCGTCGCAGGCCAGGGCAATGCCGTCGCCGGCTTCAGCGCCGACGGTGACCACGATGCTCAGGCACCTTCGGCGAGCGATGTCGTCGCTGAATCTGTCGACGCTGCGCCAGTAATGCAGGCAGAAACCGGCGACACAGAAGCAGTGACTTCCGAGCTCGTGGCAGAAGAGCCCGACAAGGCATGGGCAGGTGAGGCCGTTGCGGAAGCCAGCATGGCGGGCGTGTCGGTGGAAGCGGGCAATGATGGCGCCATATCGGAGCCCGGACTTGCCGTCGAGGCTGCCGCCGCGGAGATCGCGATCACTGAAGCCGTGACCGCCGAGCAGGCCGCGGATGCCATGGACATGGCCGAGCAGCCAGAAGCCATCGCTGCGGAAGCAGCGCAAGAAGTTGCGCCCGCCGTCGTTGCGGAAGCGCCGCCTGTGGTCGCCGTCGTGCAGCCCGGCATCACGGAAGAAGAACTCAACGCAAGGCTGGAGGCCGCCCGCGAGGAAGGTCGCGCCGAAGTGCGTGCCGCCGTCCATGCGGAAGCGCACAAGCAAGGCCACGACGAAGGCCATGCGGCTGGCTACGCGCAAGCGAAGGAAGAACTGGGCAAAGCCTACGAAGAAAAGATCGCGCAGCTGCAGTCCATGGTGGACGCGATGCAGGAACTGTCCTACAACCCGGATGCAATGTTCGAGCCGATGAAAGCGCTCAGCATCCATATCGCCGAGCAGTTGGTCCGCGGAGAACTGTCGCAATCGCCGCAGGCGATCTCGCGCCTGGTCGACAACTGCCTGCGCGAGCTGAATGCCTCCGGCGAGAAGGCCGTCATCATTCATCTGCACCCGGAAGACGTTGAGCACTACAAGCCTCAAGCCGCAATGTTCGGTGACGCACTGGTACTGCGCGCCGATCCCAAGCTCGAGCGCGGCAGCGTGCGCGCATCACTGGAAGGCAGCGTGGTCGAGGACCTGATCCAGCGCCGCGTCGCCGGCTTGAAGAAAGGCCTGATGCAGGCGCCGGCGCCGAGCTGGCGCGCCAATGCCGCACGTCTGTCCGACCGCATCGCCGACGGCCAGCGCGGCAGCCAGCAAGTCGAGGACGTGACCGTCGGTGCGACGGTGGCCGAGTCTGCCACGGAAGGCGGCGATGCTTGATTACGCTGCCGTCGTCAACGAGCTGATCGGGCACGCGCGCGTGCCCGATGCCTGCCACACCGGCACGCTGGTGCGGCTGGTCGGCATGACGCTGGAAGCGCGAGGCATCATGGCGCCGCTGGGCGCACTGTGCGAAATCGAATCCAGCACCGGGCAGAAGGTGCAGGCGGAAGTGGTCGGCTTCAATGACCAGACCTTGTTCCTGATGCCGTTCACCGAGCCTGTCGGCATCGGCCCCGGCGCGTCAGTGCGTGTCATTACCAATTCTTCCGAAGCTGCGCTCGGCCCCGCATTGCTGGGCCGTGTAATCGACGCATTTGGCGAGCCGCTGGATGGCGGTCCCAAGCCCGATTGCCCGGATCGTCTGGCGTTGCTGGGCTTGCCGCTGAATCCGATGGAGCGCGGCCCGATCAATCAGGTGCTCGATGTCGGCGTCAAGGCCATCAATGGCTTGCTGACCATGGGCCGCGGCCAGCGTATCGGGCTGGTGGCCGGTTCGGGCGTCGGCAAGAGCTCGCTGCTTGGCATGATCACCCGGAATACCAAGGCTGACGTGGTCGTGATCGGCCTGATCGGCGAACGTGGCCGCGAAGTGCAGGCCTTCATCAATGAAGTGCTCGGCCCTGAAGGTCGTGCCAAGTCGATCGTCATCGCAGCCCCGGCCAACGTGTCGCCGGTGATGCGCCTGAAGGCGACCCACCTGACCCATGTGATCGCCGAATATTTCCGCGACCAGGGGAAGAACGTGCTGATGCTGATGGACAGCCTGACGCGTGTCGCCCACGCGCAGCGTGAGATCGGCCTGGCGATCGGCGAGCCGCCGACGGCCAAGGGTTATCCGCCATCGGTGTTCGCGCTGCTGCCGAACCTGATCGAACGTACCGGCGTGGGCCGCCATGGCTATGGCGCGATCACGGCGATTTATACCGTGCTGGCTGAAGGTGACGACGCGCAAGACCCGATCGTCGATATCGCCCGCGCATCGCTGGACGGCCAGGTCATGTTGTCGCGCAAGCTGGCCGATGCCGCGCACTACCCGGCGATCGACCTGAACGGCTCGATCTCCCGCGTGATGCAAGACCTGTTGCCTGCCGCCGAGTTGAAGCAGGCAAACCGCGTGCGCCGCATGTGGTCGCTGTACCAGCAGAACCAGGATCTGATCTCGGTCGGCGCCTATGAACCTGGCTCGAATCCCGAGATCGACAATGCGATCGCGATGCGACCCCAGCTCGAGGCTTTCCTGCGGCAAGACATGCATGAAGGCGTCGATCACCAGACCACGCGTGAGCGCGTGCGCGAACTGGCTGGCGGCTAAAGGAGTCAACCGCGATGAAAATGAATATCTGGACCGTGCTGGCCGACAAGGCCGCCAACGCGACTCGCGATGCCCAGGCCGTGGTGAATGAGGCCCGGATCAAGGTTGAGAAGCTGCAGGGCAGCGTGGCCCATGTTGACCGACTGCGCGACGATTACGTCGCGCGCTTCAACGCGGCGCAAAAGGAAGCACACAAGATTTCCGATAACGTCGCTTACCGCCAGTTCCTCGACCATCTGCAGGAACTGAAGCAGAAAGTGAAGTCGCAGCTGGCGCAATGCGAGCTGCAGTTGGCTGATGCCAAGGCAGCGTTTCAGCAGGCGCAGCGCGAACAGGCCAAGATGGAGGCGATGGTCGAGCGCGAAGAGCGCAATCGCATGCTGGCCCTGGCCAAGGTCGAGCAGCGCGCGCTGGACGAGGCCGGCCTGCGCGCGTTCAACATGCGCTAAGGGGGCAGTGCCGGTTGGCCGCTTTCATCAATGCTTGCCGGCGCAAGACGGCGGAAAACTGCAATCCACCCTGATTAAAATGCAGCGGCATTCAGCCACAGGTGGACCATGATGCTGGCTGCGTACCCGGCAGCGATGGCTGGCATCCAGCGCAAATGCCCGAAAAAGGTATACGTGCCGCGCGCCTGACCCATCAAGGCCACGCCGGCGGCCGATCCGATCGACAGCAACGAGCCCCCGACACCCGCGGTCAGCGTGACCAGCATCCATTGCCCGACCGACATATCGGGCGACATCGTCAATACCGCAAACATCACGGGGATGTTGTCGACTACTGCCGAGATAAGTCCTACTGCCACGTTGGCTGCGGTCGGTCCCCATCCTGCATACAGCATCGTGGACAGCTTCGCCAGATAGCCGAGATAGCCGAGTCCACCCACGCACATGACCACGCCATAGAAGAAGAACAGCGTATCCCATTCGGCACGCGCAATCGTGCGGAATACATCAAAACTGACCTGGCCGCCGAGGTCATCCGGCGCATCGAGTTCCACGCGTTGATGGCGATCCCTGATCTGCATCGAATAGGCATGGAACTTCAGCAGCGCAAGTCCGGCCATCATCCCCAGTACCGGCGGCAGGTGCAGGAAGTGGTGGAAGCCGACGGCCGTTGCAATCGTCAGCACGAACAGCAGCACGATACCGATCCCACCGTCGAGTATCTGCACGGGTGCTGCTGCGCCATCCGGGCGTCCTTTGGGAACAGCGAAGTGCATGATTGCCGCGGGCACCCCCCAGTTGACAAGCGCAGGAATGAACAGCATGAAAAAAGTCCAGAAGTCAACCGTGCCATTGGCTGCGGTGACATTCTTTTGCCAGACCATCAGGGTTGTGATGTCCCCGAACGGCGAAAAGGCGCCGCCCGCGTTTGCGGCCACCACCAGATTGATGCAGCTGAGCGCAATGAATTTCGAATGGCCGGCGCCAACGGCCATCACGACAGCGGCCATCAGCAATGCGGTGGTCAGATTGTCGGCCGCTGCGGAGATGAAGAAGGCCAGCAGACCCGTCACCCAGAACAACTGTCGCAGGCTGAAGTGGCGTGCGACCAGCCAGTGACGCAGCGCTTCGAATACCTGCCGTTCTTCCATGGCGTTGATGTAAGTCATCGCGACGATCAGAAACAGCATCAGCTCGGCGTACTCGAGCAAATAGGCGCGCACCGCCTTCTCGGCAGTGTCACCCAGGCCAGCCGAGGTCGCGTGCCAGCCGATCAGTGCCCAGATAAGGCCTGCTGCCAGCATGACAGGTTTGGATTTGCGCAGATGCGTGAATTCTTCCGAGACGACCAGCGCATAGGCAACAAAGAAGATTGCCAGAGTTGCCGGACCGATCCAGTCTTGCATCGAAATCCGGGGCGACAAGTCGCCAGCGAACGCAACCGCAGGCAGCGCAATGACGGTGGCAAGGGCAATGAGAGCAGCGAACAGGCCGGTAGACCGGCGCGCGGCGATTGGCATCGGACGGTAACCTCAATGAGCGCGATGACGAGAACGCCGCATCTTAGCAAGTAATTTCTTGCAGTCCGCAAAAACAAAGGAAGGCTGGCCCCGGGGGACGTGGAATCCGGGCCAAACTTAACGAAAGGGTGTCGCTCAATATAAACAGCCAACGCTGTGTTACTGCTGGTCGGCTCAGGCAAGCCACGGGATCCCGGCCTGCGCCGGGATGAGGTTTCGAGGTCGGTCGTTCCTGGCGTGCCATCCCGGCGCAGGCCGGGATCCCGTGTTGTTTGATGCGAACGTGGAAATTTCGCGCTTAACTGACCCGCAGGATTGCTGTGGATACCGGCTTGTCACCAGCATCGGAAACTGGCCGGGTCACATGGCCATCGGTCCTGCTCAGATCCCGAGCATCTTCTTTGCTTCGCCGAGCGCCTTCATCGACTGGTCATGTTTGCCCTCCTTGTGCGCTTTCTCGCCTTCGGCGCGCAACGCCTTCACCTTGTCGAGATCGGCACCGGACAGTTTGGTCGATGGCAGCGCGGCATCGATGGCTTTCATTTCGTTCGGACAATTATGTGCGAGCGCCAGAGGAGCGAGGGACAGCAGGGCGATTGCGATCAGCTTTTTCATGGGTATCTCCTTGAATCGAAGGGGAAAGTGGAGCGACAGCGCGATCATGAAAGGGCGCCGGACGATAGTACAACGTCACCAGGCCGCTTGCTTATTCCTCCAGCAGGCTGCGCAGCATCCACGCATTTTTTTCATGGATTTGCATGCGTTGGGTCAGCAAGTCGCAGGTGGGCTGGTCGTTCGCGCCCGATGCCACGTCGAACATGGTGCGCGCAGTGCGAGCGACCGTTTCCTGGCCTTCGATCAGCTCGATGATCATGTCGCGCGCCTTCGGCAAGCCGGGGCTGGGCTTGATCGAGGTCAGTTTGGCGAATGCGTCATACGTGCCCGGCGCCGGCGCGCCCATGGCGCGAATGCGCTCGGCAATCAGGTCGACGGCAGTCCACTGCTCGGTATAAAAATCCATGAACAATTGATGCAGTGTCTGGAACATCGGTCCGGTGACATTCCAATGGAAGTTATGCGTCTTCAGGTACAGCGTGTAGGTATCGGCCAGCAAATGGCTCAGGCCGTCGATGATTTTCTGGCGGTCGGCTTCACCGATACCAAAGTCAATTGCGGGGATCTTGCTGCTTGCCATGTGGCCTCCTGATGATGACGACGTCCACTGAAGAAGTCTGCACGAAAATTCTACCGCGCTTGCGCCAGCAGCTGCACCGTGCGGCGACAGTTGCGGCGGACATCCCGCCGACCAGCCGCAGCCGGATGCCGTCGTCGCTCATGCGCCGCCCTTGAGCTTGCGGCGCACACCTTCGCCATAGGCAGGATCGGCCCGGTCGAAGTGGGCGAGCTGCCGTTCGATGATCTCGGCCGGCACGCCACGCATCGCATTGGCGATATTGGTCGCGAGATCGTTTTTCTCGGCGTCCGGCATCAGGCGGAACAGATTGCCGGCCAGGTCCCAGTTGCCTTCCTCGGTGTAGAAGCGCACCGCAAAGCCACGCGGATCGCGCTCGGTATCGGCCGAGCCGCGCTCGCCGCCGACCGTCGAGAAACGCAAGAACACCGGGGTCTGCTTGCCGATTTCGGAGAACAGTCTGGCCTTGGTGGACTGCGTGATGTCCTGCGTGACGATGAAGCTGCCATCAGCGCCAGAGCCTTTGGCATGCACCACGCGTTCGGGGATGCGCTCGCGGTTGAAGTGCTGCAGCTTCTCGATCAGGTGGAAGTCCTGCAACAGGATGGGGCCACGCGGGCCGGCGGTGATCGAATTCTGCTTATCGGCGACGGGAATGCCGGATGCGGTGGTGATCTTCTTGTCCATCAGTTTGTCCTTCGGTCCAGGACGGTCGTGAGTCTCGGGTTCGGTTGAACAAGGTTCGGTGTGGGACAGGGCTTGTCGCCGCTTCAGGCGGCGCACGTTGCAAGCTTCAAACAGCAAGTGCGAGCAGGGCCAGCGTGTCGAGCCAGACGTGG
>JBDKLN010000141.1:0-11057 GCA_039806045.1 Pseudomonadota bacterium | reverse complement strand
CCGGCCATGGCCGTTATCTGCGGCAGCCGCTCTATGTTGGCGACTTCTGCAACATCATCATCAGCTGCATAGAGAACCGAATTACCGCAGGCGTGTTCAACATCTCCGGCCATGAAAAAATCGATTACATCGACATCATCCGCGAGATCAAGCGCGCCACCGATGCGAAGGCATGGATCCTGAAAATTCCTTATCGCCTGTTTTATGCGCTGCTGTGGCTGTGGGGACAGTTCGACCGTAACCCGCCCTTCACCACGCAACAGCTGGCGGCCTTGGTTGCCAAGGATGAATTCGAAGTGATTGACTGGCCGGGCATCTTCGGCGTGCGCTGCACGCCGTTTGCCGCAGCGGTGCAGGAGACTTTCCGCCACCCGACATACAGCCAGGTCGTGCTTGAATTTTGACCCGCCGGACAACGATAAACGTATGGATGCAGCAGTGAACGCGAACGACAAGGGCCAGCGCATTGCCGTGCTGGGCGCCGGGCCGATGGGCCTGGCGGTGGCCTACCAGCTGGCGCGCGACGGCCATCGGCCCGTGGTGTTCGAGGCGGATGACCGTGTCGGCGGCATGACCGCCAGCTTCGATTTCAACGGACTGCAGATCGAGCGCTATTACCATTTCCACTGCACGTCCGACACGGCCTTCCTGCAAATGCTGGACGAGCTGGGCATCGCCGGAAAAATGCATTGGGTCGAGACCAAGATGGGCTACTGGTACCAGCAGCGCATGCAGCCCTGGGGCAACCCGTTTGCGCTGCTGGGTTTCAAGGGGCTGAGTCTGGTCGCGAAGTTCCGCTACGGCCTGCATGCCTTCCTGTCCACCAAGCGCAATGACTGGAAGCCGCTCGACCGGGTCGAGGCCACGGGCTGGATCAAGCGCTGGGTCGGCGCCGAAGCCTGGGAAGTGCTGTGGCGCCGGCTGTTCGACTACAAGTTCTACGATTACTCGGACAATCTGTCGGCGGCATGGATATGGAGCCGCATACGCCGCATCGGCCGTTCGCGCTATGACTTGTTCCGCGAGAAGCTCGGCTATCTGGACGGCGGATCATCGACCCTGCTGGAGGCGATGAAAGCCGATATTGAAAAGCACGGCGGCAGCTTCCGCCTGAAGACGCCGGTGCAGCGCGTGCTGATCGAAGCCGGACGCGTGACGGGCCTGCAAACCCCGGAGGGCGTCGAGGCATTCGACAAGGTCATCAGCACGATACCGCTGCCTTATGTGCCACGCGTGATGCCGGATTTGCCTGCGGCCGTGCTCGAGACGTTCAAGGCCATGCGCAACATCGCCGTCGTCTGCGTGATCGCGAAGCTGAAGAAGCCGCTGTCGCAGAATTTCTGGCTGAACGTCAATGACCCTGACATGGACATTCCGGGTCTGGTCGAGTATTCGAACTTGCGGCCGCTGCAAAATGCCATTGTCTACGTTCCGTTCTACATGCCCGGCGAGCATCCGAAATTCGCCGAATCGGATCAGGTGTTCGTCGACAAGGTCAGGCGCTACCTGAGGGCGATCAATCCTGCACTGACGGATGAGGATTTCATCGACATCCGTGCCAGTCGCTATCGCCACGCGCAGCCGATCTGCGAGCCCGGTTATCTCGATCGCCTGCCGCCGGTGGCGTTGCCGGTCCGCGGTTTGTGGGTAGCCGATACCTCTTACTATTACCCCGAGGATCGCGGCATCTCCGAGAGCATAGGCTTCGGCCGCAAGATGGCGCGCGATGCGGCGCAGGCCATCGGCTCGCCTGCGACACCAGCGACCGGCGGAGCGAACGCGTGATTTCGCATTTCATGAGCCGGCAGTTCGCGATCTTCCTGCTCACCGGCGGGCTGGCAGCGTGCGTGAATTTCGGCTCGCGCATCCTGTACAACCACTGGCTGGATTTCTCGACCTCGGTCGTGCTGGCCTACCTGAGCGGCATGGTCACGGCATTCCTGCTGGCGCGCGCCTTCGTGTTCCGCGACGGCAGCCAGTCATTCAAGAAGAGCGCAGCCCTCTTCGCGCTGGTGAACGTGGTGGCCGTGCTGCAGACCTGGGGCATCAGCATGGCGCTGTACTACCTGCTGCCGTTGGCCGGCCTGACCCGCCATGTGCCCGAGCTCGCGCATGCGGTGGGCATCATGGTGCCGGTGTTTACCAGCTATATCGGGCACAAGAAATATTCATTCAAATAGCCGCGCTTACTTCGCTGCCGGCATCAGCGCGTATTGTTCGAGGAAACGGCAGCCCCTCAGCGGCAGCCATGACGGCACGCGATAGTAGTTGGCCGTGATCGCCTTGATCACCTTGTCGTAGTAAGGCTGGAAGCGGAAGCCGGTGCCGTCGGCCACATAATACGTCGCGCCATCGAACGTGAATTCACGGATATCGGCCTTGTCGAAGTAAGGGGCGAACGTGCCGGCGTCGATGGGTTTCGTGCTGAAGACGCGGATCGCCTTGCCGTCGAGTTCACGGAAGTTGGTGATGTTGTCGTCGAAACGCGCATGAAAACTGCCCGTCCCGAACACCGGCACGTAATGCCTCGCGTGATAGGCCAGCAGGGAGGCTGAGCTATAGGAGTTCGTCATCAGCACGCTGTCGGCCGGCAAGTCTTTTTCCAGCGCGGCCACCAGCGCCGGCGCTTCTCGGTGGATGACCATTTCCGCACGCAGCCTCGCGTGGCCGAGATGGTCGGTCGGCCAGTAGGCGATCGCGGCCAGCGCCAGCAGGTGCGGCAGTCCCAGCCACAGCACCCAGCGGCGCGCGCGCTCGAGCTGTTCGTCGCCCAATTGCAATCCGGCCAGCAGATAGGTAAAGGGCAGGAAGGCCAGCACCCAGTGCATGCCGATGCTCTTCCAGAATGACAGCAGCAGGAACAGCCCAAACGGCACGGCGAACAAGGCCGCCAGCCGCCAGTGCTCGCGCCAGCCGCGGGACCTCAGCAGCTGCCAGCCAGTCCAGGGCGTGACCAGGTAAACCATCATCACCACATAGATCGCGACTGTCACCAGCGAAAAATGAGCGCCTTCGTTCCGGTTCATCAGGTTGAACAGGATGTTGTTCCAGCAGTGCGTCGAATTCCATGCGAGGTTGAGCAGCATGAAAGGCAGTGCGCACAGCGCTACCACCAGCAGGCGCCGGATCCCGCCACGGCGCGGCAGCAGGTAGGCCGCATAGGCAATGGCGAGCAGGCCGGCAAAGTATTTCGACAGCAGCGCCAGCCCCAGCAGCACGCCGGCGGCCGCATACCAGCGGTAGCTGCCGTTGTGCTGATGCAGGTCGGCCAGTTCCGCGCGCAGGAAGGCGTAGCCGGAGAAGAACAGGAAAAAGATCAGCGGCGTATCAGTCGTGATCAGGTTGAACGCCCAGCTGAACGGGAGCAGCAGGAACAGGCTGCCAAGCAGCCAGCGTCGTTCGGGCGCCTGTGCCTGCAAACGCGGCAGCAAATCCATCATGCCGAAGGTAATCACGATCCACAGCGCGATCGCCGGCAGCCGCAGGACCAGCGGGTGTGACGAGACATGATTCAGCGCCCACAGCCACCAGCCGACCATGGGCGGGTGATCATAGAAGCCGCCCCAGTCGACGTGCGTGCCCCATTGGTAGAAATACGCTTCATCGCCGATGAAGGGGATGGCGGCGGCCAGCCAGGCCTTCAGCACCGTCGTCAGGATCAATACGGTGAAGAACAGCCGGCGCGGGGATGAAGGGTTCAGGAGGCTTGCGGAGCGGAGTGCAGTCATGGTTGTTGGAGGGGCGAACTTCACGATCCGCCATTTTCAATCAATTTACAGAGCAATTGCAGGCATTTTAGTTGAAGTTACCTTAAATAAATGTTATTGTGCAGTGCAGTTCGCATTCTGTCCGCTGTCCCGAACTTCGTAGCGCCTTTTTCACCGCATCTCGCAGGTTTTCCATGTCCAAGTTTTCCCCGTCACGTACTGCATTGCAGGCAGCGTTCGCTCTGTCGAGCCTTGCGGCCGCATCGCAGGCATTGGCCTATGACTGGGGCGACGGATTGAGCCTCGCGAAGAAAGAGGGCGACCAATACGCGTTGCTGGTGTCGCCGCTGACGCAGCATTTCCATCCCAGCCCCGAGCACAAGCATGTGTGGCTGGTCGGTGTCGAGCGCAAACGCGAGGACCACTCGTTGGCCGGCGCGGCTTTCTTCAGCAATTCCTTCGGCCAGCACTCGGCCTACCTGTTCCCGTGGGGGCAGACCTATCACGACTTGCTGGGCAAGGAGCATTTGTACGTCAAGTGGACAGCAGGACTCCTGTATGGCTACCGCGAACCGTATGAGAACAAGGTGCCGTTCAACTACCATGGCTTTTCGCCCGCCATCGTCCCGGCGGTCGGCTGGCAATTCGACAATCGATACACCGTGCAGCTCAATTTACTCGGCCTGAACGGCGCCATGCTGCAATTCAGCCTGCCAGTCAGGTAAGTCCTTCCTTTCGCGACCGGCCGCTTGCCGGCTGTGTCCTGTGCAAGCGTGCAGTGCCTCCCGTTGTTCAGGGGACTTAGCTCGTAAAACACTTGGTTTTCGGGAATCGAAACATCGCATCTCGCCGATCCTGTACCCTTTGCGCTTTGAAGAAGCAAAGGTTTGTGCGAATGAAAGCGATCGAAAAACTCACCTTCGACAGCGTCACCCTCCGGACGGTGTCGATTCCGATGCGGCGCCCCATTGTCGCCAAGGTCGGGACCTACCCGGAATGGCCGTTCATCCTGATCGATGTCAAAACCAAAGAAGGCATCGTCGGCCGCGCCTATCTCGAACCTTACCTGAAGAACGCCATCCGTTACATCGGACCGGCGATCGAAGACATGGCCGAGAAATTCAAGGGCCGCCAGCTGGCGCCGCTGGACATGTTCCGCGACGTGATCGGGTCGCTGCACCTGCTGGGCCGCCAGGGCGTGAGCATGATCGCCGCCGCCGGCCTCGACATGGCGATCTGGGATGCGCTGGCCAAGGCCGCCGGCCTGCCACTGGCTGAGATGCTCGGCGGCACCGTCGGCAAGATCCGCACCTACAACACCAATGGCCTGTGGCTGCTGCCGCTCGACAAGCTGGCGAAAGAAGCCGAAGAGCTGGTCGCCGAAGGCAATTTCAGCGCCATCAAGATTCGCCTCGGCCGCGCCAAGATTGCCGATGACCTGGAGGCACTGGAACGGGTGCGCGGCGCGATCGGCAACGACATTCAGCTGATGTGCGACTTCAACCAGGGCCAGACGATACAAGAGGCAATCTGGCGCATGCATGCGCTCGATGACCAGGGCCTGTACTGGTTCGAAGAACCAGTGGTGTTCGACAACTATGCGCAAAGCGCGCAGCTGGCCGCAGAACTGAAGACGCCGGTGTCGATTGGCGAAAACATCTACGGTCCGCGTTCCTTCTACGACGCGGTACAGGCCAAAGCCGCCGACCTCTACATGCCGGACCTGATGCGCATCGGCGGCGTTACCGGCTGGATGCGCGCTGCTGCCATTGCCGGCGCCGCCGGCCTGCCACTATCGAGCCACCTGTATCCGGAAGTGTCGGCCCACCTGCTGCGTGCGTCCGAATCGGCCGACTGGCTCGAGTACCGCGACTGGGGCAACCCCATCATTGCGGAGCCTTTCGAAGTCGTCGACGGCCAGGCGATCGTGCCGAATCGCCCGGGCAACGGCATCGAATGGAACGAAGACGCGATCGCGAAGTACGCATATTGATCGTGCAGTAACGGTGCGTGCGGCATGCGCCGCACACACCCGACCAACCAATTACCGGATACCAGAATGACGACGACCGACATCACCGCCGACGCCGTGAGCGCCGATGCAGTGAACGCCGATGCCGCGCGCGACGCGGTGTACCGCAAGGCGATGCTGCGCTTCATGCCCTTGCTGTGCCTTTGCCTGGTGGCGGCCTACCTCGACCGCGTGAACGTCGGTTTTGCCAAGCTGACGATGCTTGATGACCTCGGCTTCAGCAATACGGTGTACGGTTTTGGCGCCGGCATTTTTTTCTTCGGCTACTTCCTGTTTGAAGTGCCGAGCAACGTGCTCTTGCACAAGATCGGCGCGCGGGTCTGGATCGCACGCATCATGATCACCTGGGGCATCATCGGCGCGGCCATGGCTTACGTGAGCACGCCGATGCAGTTCTATGTGCTGCGCTTCCTGCTCGGCGTGGCCGAGGCCGGCTTCATCCCGGGCGTGATGTATTTCCTGTCCTGCTGGTTCCCGTCCGCACGGCGCGGCCGCGTGCTGGCGCTGTTGCTGGCAGCCGTGCCCTTGTCGAGCGTGATCGGCGGCCCGCTGTCGGGCCTGATCCTGAAATCTTTTGCCGGAGCCGGCGGCATGCACGGCTGGCAGTGGCTGTTCCTGATCGAGACCATCCCGTCGGTACTGCTTGGCATCGCGGTGCTGAAATTCCTCGTCGACCGTCCGGCCGATGCGCGCTGGCTGGATGACCAAGAGGCGGCGATGGTGACTGCCGACATCGCTGCCGAGGCCGAGCGCAATCAGGCGCACGCCGGTTTTGCCAGCGCGTTCAAGAGCAAGCTGGTGTGGCAGCTGAGCGCCGCGTATTTCTGTATCGTCAGCTCGGTGTATGTGCTGATCTTCTGGTTGCCCACGCTGATCAAGCAGCACGGCATCACCGACCCGGTACAGATCGGCTGGCTGACCGCGATCCCGTACTTCGCCGCCATCGTCGTATCGATCTGGAACAATGCGCGTGCCGATCGCCTGCGCGAGCGCCGCTGGCATACCGCCGTGCCTTGCTTCGTCACGGCCGTCGGCCTGGCCTTGAGCTGGATGCATTTCGACAGCCTTGTCGTCACGATGCTGGTTCTCACCATCGCTGCCGCTGCCGCATCGACGACGCAGGCGGCTTTCTGGAGCGTGCCACCGACCTTCCTCAGCGGTGCAGCGGCAGCCGCAGGACTGGCGCTGATCAATTCGCTGGGCAATGTCGGCGGCATGGTTAGCACCTCGGTGGTGGGGCTGATCACTGACATCACCGGCAATTCGCAGGATGGCCTGATCCTGTTTGCCGGCATCTTGCTGGTTGCTGTTGTCCTGGTGTTGCGCCTGCCCGCCAAGCTGGTCAATCACTGAGCTGTACTGCTCAGGCAAGAAAAAACGGCCCGCCATCGATGGCGGGCCGTTTTTCATTGGCGGGTCCGGGATCGTCACCCTTCAAGCTTGGACGGCCAGGGTCAGGTCACCACGCCGAGGAAAGTTTCGTGCAGCTTGCCGGTGGTGTAATCGAGGCCATAGCCGAACTGGTCGAAGGTCCACGTGATCGGCTCGGCATCCGGGTAAGGCTGGTAGCCGCCGGCGAACGTCTCGAAGCGGTTGCCCGACGGGTCCCACGCATAAATCGTCTCGCCGCGCGTGACGCCATGGCGGGTCGGCCCGATGTCGATCGATACCTTGTTCATGCCCATGATGTCGGCGGCGCGCTGGACGCGCTCCCAGGTCGGCATCAGGAACGACAGGTGATGCAGCTTGCCCGGTTCCGGATGCTCGACGAAGGCGATGTCATGCGTCTTGTGCGAGCACGATAGGAAGATGGCGACTTCCGGCTCGCCTGCTTCTTTCGGTCCCAGAATGCGTTCGACGAGGAAGAAGCCCAGCACTTCAGTAAACAGTTTTTTCACCTGCGCCACGTTAGGGCCGTACAACAGGCCATGGTCGAGGCGCACCGGCGCGATGCCGCGCTCCGAGTCCGGTCCCCACGGCGCAGGGTTCACATTGCCGAGGCCGTTGCCGACATGTTTTTTCTCTGCATACAGTTCGATGGCATGGCCGCTGGGTACCGTGAAGCGCACTCGCTCGCCGGTTTCCATCAGATCGCCGGCCGGGATGCGCTCGGTCTTCAGGCCGAAGGCCTGCACATCCTTTTCCAGCTGGTCGAGCGTGGCCTTGTCCAGCACCTTGAAGCCGAAGAAGTCGATGCCGGCGGAATCAGCCGGGCGCAGGATGACGCTGTGGTGGTCGCGTTCGTCCCAGGCCTTCAGGTACACGCGGCCTTGCGCATCGACGCCGGTTTCCACCAGGCCCAGTACGTCGCGATAAAACTTGCGTGCTGCATCGATATCCATCACGCGCAGTTGCGCATGCCCGGGTCGTAGTACTCCTGTCATTGCCATATGCCTGGTCTCCTGTTGCGTGAGGTTTTGTAATCCGCTTGTCTGCCCTAGACGATGCGCGGCATGCACAAAAGTGTAGGCAAGGGCGAAATGGCCAGTCCAATACCGATGCGCGAAATTTCCGATACTCGCAAGGTATATGGCGGAGCGCAGCGCGGAAGGTTCGACGCTGCATGCGCCAAACTTGCTACACTGCCGTGACCAAAAATAACAATGACGTCCGCCGCCTGACCGGCCCTGAGCATGCCGGCAGCACCCAGCGGGACATATCATGGACCTGAGACACCTGAAATACTTCCTCGCCGTGGCCGAGGAACTGCACATCGGCCGCGCCGCCGCGCGGCTGCATATGTCGCAGCCTCCGTTGACGCGACAGATCCATGCACTCGAAGAAGAGCTGGGTGTCGAGCTGTTCGTCCGTACCGCCAAAGGCGTCGAGCTGACGCAGGCCGGCGCGCTGTTCAGGGAAGAAGCCAACAACATCCGCATGCTGGTGGAGGGGGCGGTCGACCGCGTGCAGCGCACCAGCGAAGGCAGGCTGGGCCGCATCGACATCGGCATCTATGGCTCGGCGATCTACGACATCATTCCCAAGCTGCTGCAGGAATTCCGCCAGCGCTTCCCGGATGTAAACGTGGTACTGCACACCTTGAGCAAGCGCGAGCAGATGGAAGCCTTGCTGCAGCGACGCATCACGGTGGGGTTCAACCGCATGACCCCACCGGAGCCGGGCATCGGCCGCGAACTGGTGACGACCGAGCGTTTGTTTGTCGTGATGCCCACCGATCATCCGCTGGCGGCGCTGCGCGAGGTGCCGTTCCGCGCGCTGGAAAGCCAGCCGCTGGTGCTGTTCCCGAATGTCGACCGGCCAAACTTCGTCGACCGCGTGATCGCGCTCTGCAAGCAACGGGGATTCGATGCGAACGTCGTGCAGGAGGTTGGCGACCCGATCACCGGCGTTGCGCTGGTAGCCAAGGGATTTGGCCTGACGCTGATACCCGAATCGATCACCAAGACCCTGCATTTCGAGGGCACCGCGTATCGCCCGTTGGCCGATGCGCCCGATGCCATCGTTGACCTGTGCTGCCTGTACCGCGCCAGCGATCAGTCAGCGCTGCTGCGCTCTTTCCTCGACGTCGTCAGGCGCTACCGTGAACTGCACCCGCCGTCGCTGGTGGGCTGGCAAGAGTTCGGTTCGGAGTCGGCGAGAGACTGAGCGCCTATTTTTCGCGTGCGCGGATTTCAGCGGCACGCAATTCGCTGGCCGGCACGCCTGCGATGGACCACATGGCAGGCGATATCGGCCAGCACCCACCGCGCACCGTCGCCTTGTCCGCGCCCAGTATTTTCACCAGCAAGTCCGTGAAGCCGGCCAGCACCGCATGGCAGGACTCCTGCGAGCGGCCTTCGAGCACGATGCAGTGGAAGAAGGGCGCCGCCACGGCGCCATCGCTCATCAGCTTGCCGCCGACTGCGATGCGACGCTTCGGATGTACGTGCGCGAGCACGCGCACGCGGTCCACCGGGCTTTGCAGCACCGATGCATACAGCTCGCTGGATGCGACCAGCAATTCATCGATTTGCTCGTCGCTGTACTGGCCTTCGGCCAGGTGGTACTCGAGTATTGGCATGGGATTTCCCTTTGCAGTTGAGGGCGAGGCGGAGCCTCAGGGGATGCCGCGCCGGCGGCCTGCATCCATGAACAAGGTCGAACCGGCCAGCGCGTCGGCATTCGGCGACAGCAGCATCTGCACCGCCCAGGCGATTTGCTCGGGCGTGGTGAAGGCACCGATCGCGGATTCGCCGCGCATCGTCTCCAGCACATCGTCGAGCTGGACGCCGTCGCGGGTCGCGCGTTCGGTCGCGACACGCCGCAGGCGTTCGGTGTCGGCTGGGCCGGGCGCGATCAGGTGGGCCGTGATCTTGCGCGGGCCGTAAGCCCACGACAGTTGCCGCACCAGATTGGCTAGCGCCGCGTTGGCGACACCGGCGGTCGCCGCGTAGGCGCTGGGCTCGAAACCATAATGGCCACCGATCGCGATCAGGCGCGAACCTTGCCGCAGCTGCGAGTCGGCCGCGCGTACCGCGCGCACCAAGCCGCCGACTTTGATGTTGACGGCGTCGGTCAGCGCGGAGATCGGCGCCGTCAGCACACCGCCGGCCGTCGCTACGCCCGGGCCATGGATCACGGCCCGCACCGGGCCGTCGATCGCGGCGCGCAGTGTATCGATCGCAGCGTCATCGGCGATGTCGGCCGCCACCGGACGCACGCCCGCATGGCTGTCCGCCAGTCGCTCGAGTGCGGCACGATCGCGCGCAACGGCCAGCACCTGATAGCCGTCAGCGGCAAGCTGTCCTGCAATGACTTGCCCCATCGCGCCACTGGCGCCGATCACGATCGCCAGTTCGCGCCGGGTTTCTGCGTTTGCCATGGTGGGTCGCTTTCCGCTCAGGCCGCCTTGACGTCTTTGAGCAGGCCGCGTTCCTTGGCCATCGTCATCGCCGTGTCTTCGATCATGTCTTCCTGGCCGCCGATCATCTTGCGACGACCGAGTTCGAGCAGGATGTCGCGAGCCGGCACGCCGAAGCGCAGCGCGGCGCGCTTGGCCGGCAGCACGAAGGTCGAGTAGACGCCGGCAAAGCCCAGCGTCAGCGATTCGCGATCGACCCTCACGATATGGTCCATCATCGGCACGATCAGGTCTTCGGCCGCATCCATCAGCTTGAACAGGTCGACACCGGTGACGACGCCCATCCGTTCGCACACGGCGAGGAAAGCTTCCATCGGCGTATTGCCCGCACCGGCACCCATGCCGGCCACTGATGCATCGATGCGGCTGGCGCCGGCGGCGACGGCTGCCACCGAATTGGCGATGCCCATGCCGATGTTGTGATGGCCATGGAAGCCGATCTCGGTCTCGGGCTTGA